>NZ_JBFKMX010000024.1:0-38797 GCF_041629635.1 Pseudoalteromonas sp.
CTTCAAATTGAGTAAGTGCCGTAAACGACTTTCCATATGGAGATAACAGAGCTTTCGCTTCGTTCACTTGATGGCGCAGTGAGGACAATTCAAATTCACTTAGTCTTACTTTGTCATGGTAAGATGCACTCATTTGTTGTTGGCTAAACACTATAAACTTCGCCAATGCTGCATCGTCAATTTTAGGAACAGTATTAATATAATTTAAGACCGGATTCGTATTATAGGGCCAAGGAAAAAACCGTTCAGTAAAGCGCTGCTCTATAGTAAGTAAAACAACTTCAGCTTCACTTTGACTGGCTTTTAAAAGCTGATTCAATATGTTGTTACGTGAGCTTAAATACAAATCGCTAAATGGCCACACAGCATTTTTAGATTGCGCTGTTACCGGATAAAGCAGGCTATTCAAGTGTTGGTAATCAGCAATGAGCTCTTCATAACTTTTGTGTTCATTTGATCTATCGCAACCTAGCAGTAAAAAAATAGTACAAAATACGGTCAATAATTGCGTAATTTTAATCAATGTAATCTAACCTTATAAGAGCTTATTAATGTGGAGCGCATATGATTTTTTCATTTCAAAACGCATCATTTCGCGATACAGAAACTGGATTATACAATCAAGCGTACTTTATGGAAGTTTTTAACCGCGAATGGCACAGACTGATCCGAGATAAACACAGCTTATCTATTTTATTGTTTAACCCACATATCAACCTTTTAAACGAAGCTGACATGTCTAAGTTAATTCAAATAGGAAATCTTTTAACAGAGCAAACGTTACGAAGTACTGATATCATTTGTCGTTTTAATAAATACTGTTTTGCTATGGGTTTGTTTGGGCTTGATATTCAAGGCACGCATGTAATTGTTAAGCGAATTCAAGATGCATTATTACTTAAAGAAAAAATTGGTTTACTAAACTGCAACATTAGCATTGGTGCAGTGAATGTGACACCTAATATTAACATTGAGCCCGAATCAATATTTGAAAAGACCATTACAGCATTACACTGCGCAGAAGAGAGTGGAGTGAATGGCTTTCAAATTGAAAGTTATGCGGTTCATTAAAAAGGCTAAATATTAGGTAATAAAAAAGCCCCTTTTGGGGCTTTTTTGCAGTGCACATTATTTAAATTTTAACGCCCTTACGGATCGCTTTATCTTTAATGTACTGTGACCAGCTCTTAGCAAATTTCTTCGTTTGCGGATAATCTACCGCTTTACGAACATTTTGATAAGCCAATTTGTACTTTTCTTGCTGAAGGTAAGCTTCTGCAAGGTCTAAGTAAATCTGACCTTTCTTACTATTGCCAAGTTCTAATGCTTTATTCAAGTTTTGAACAGCAAGTGCATAGTCTTCGCTAGTTACTAACATTGAACCTGCTTTACGATATAACTCAGAGTCATTATCGAATTCAGCTGCTTCAACATATAACTTAGCTGCTTTTTCATAGTGCTTAGCATTATGGAAATATGCACCAAGTGTAGAAACTGTCGACTTGTCTTTCTTAACTTTCTTTGCTTTTACCGCTTTTTCAAGTGTAACACCTGCTTGGTAAGGCATTTCGTTAAGTGAATATAAGCTAGCTAGGAATTTAAAATGGTTAGCTGTTTCTAACGCATTATTACGCTCTGCTACTTTTGCAGCTGCAAGACCTTTTTTGTAGTCTTCAACTGTCATGTAGAAAGAAGCTAAACGTGTCCATAGCTTGTATTCTGTTGGCCAAATCTTAACCTGCTCTTCACTTGTTTTAATCGCATTGTTAAATTGCTTAAGCTCAACATAAGCACCTACTTTTAAGTCGTAAGCGTTTTTGATTGGCTCTTTCTTAGACAATTCTATTGCACGATCTGCTGGAGCAATAATGTTCTTGTACTCTTTTGTTTCGTAGTAAGTTGCTGCAATCGCTAAATAAACTTTTGCATCCTCCTCACCCGTAAAGTCCATCCAAGCATAATAAGACGCACGAGCCTCTTTATATTGCTTTTCTTGACGTTGTAAATCAGCAATTAGCTTCATTACCGTCGCTTGGTCTTTAAAGTTAAGAACATCTGGCTTAGCTGCCGCTTTAGCAAGACGAATTGCGTCGTCAAACTTTTCAAGCTGGTAGCTCATTTGCGCCATGTAGTAATCAACCTGTGCTTTATCAAACTGATCTGAAGGATCAATATCTTTCAGCATTGTTAAAGCAGCTGGAATGTCACCCTCGATTCCTTTTTCCTGGTCACCGTTATAAACATCAAATGCTTTAACAACTTTTTTACCAGTACGTTCACCCATTACTTTGGTTTTGCGTTTCTTGCGTTCTTCAATTTTAGCAGGATCAGCTTTTGCCAAAGTAGGTGCAGAGTAAACTGCACCACCAAGCGAAATTAATAAGGCTAGCGCGGTTACTTTAGATAAAGTTTTCATACTGCCTCCTAGTTACCTTGGTCAAGTTTAAAGTCGAGTTGAACTTCAATGCCAGCTTGACGTTGAGGTTTGCCATCAACAATCTTAGGCTTGTATTTCCACTTACGTAGAGCACGTTTTGCTTCACGGTCGAAAATACGTTTCGGTTCAGCGTTAATTACTTCAATATCAGTTACACCACCAACTTCATCGATAGTAAAGCGAAGTTGTACCCAACCTTCTTTACCATCACGCGCAGCTTGTGGCGGATATTTAGGCTCAATTCGAACGATAGGTGTAGCATCACCATCTCGGCCAAATGCGCCTGGGCCATCTAGACCACCTGCCGTACCACCAACATCAATTGATGGCATATTAAACTGTAATCCTGAGTTACTATTACTCGAATTATCAGGTTGTGGCGGCTGCGGTTTAGGCGGCTGCTTAGGTGGCGGCGGAGGCGGAGGCGGTACACGCTTCCTCTCCTGCACCTTTGATTCAGGCGGATTCGTCATAATTTCGACTACAATCTGCTCTTGGTCATTGGCAGCGCGTTTATCGCCACCAGAGATCAAGAACGCCATGAAATAGAATAAGCCGAAAGTAACTGCCCCACCTGCAATCAGTGAAAACAGAAAACGAATCATTACTTATCTCCAGCGATTGAAATTTTCAAGTCACCAGTGGCCTTGATTTGGTCCATAACCTTCATAACCACACCGTGTTTCGCTTCTTTATCCGCCTGGATAATTACGATTTCAGTAGGTTGTTCAGCTAATAGACGCTCGATGTTCGCAGATACACGTTCTACATCTACCTGACGCTTATCCATCCAAACTTCGCCGTTACCACGAATAGCAATAAAAATATTTGCATTTTTCTTCTTGGTAGCTTGCGCAGCTTTAGGTTTGTTTACATCAATACCAGCTTCTTTAACAAATGACGTTGTTACGATAAAGAAGATAAGCATGATGAAAACAATATCCAGCATCGGTGTCATATCTACCGCTGCATCTTCATCTTGGATACGTTTATTACGTGCCATATTCAAATCTCTCTCTAGTGATGCGGCAAGCTATCAATCAGTTTATCTTTAGCCATCTTTGCTTTCGCTTCTAGACGTGTGCTAAAGAATACACCTGATAGTGCTGCAACCATTCCAGCCATTGTTGGGATCGTCGCCATTGAAATACCTGATGCCATTAAGCGAGCATTACCAGTACCTTGAGTAGCCATGGTTTCGAAAACCGCGATCATACCCGTTACAGTACCTAATAAGCCGATTAGTGGACAAACAGCTACTAATGTTTTGATCAACAACATACGCTCATCTAATTTCTCAGACGCTTCAGAAATCCATGCTTCGCGGATTCTGTGTGCGTACCAAGACGTAGTGTCTTGGCGGGCGTCCCAGTTAGCGATGATCCCTTTTTTCATTTTAGGGAACACACTAGTTAGGAACCAATAGCGCTCAATCATTAATACCCACATAAGAAAGAGTGCTATTGCGACCACATATAGTACTTGGCCGCCTGTAGCAACAAAATCCCTGACAGATTCCCAGATCTCTATCAGGACTAGCATTAGGCTTTCTCCTTCTCCGCGTGAGCAGCAATAATACCAGCGCTTTGCTCATCAAGGATGTGTAGTACAGACTTAGAACGGCTTGCAACGATAGCGTGAACTAGGATTAACGGAAGTGCCGCAATTAGACCTAGAGCAGTAGTTACAAGTGCCATTGAGATTGAACCAGCCATAATCTTCGGATCACCAGTACCGAATAACGTGATTTGCTGGAATGTTTCGATCATACCAACAACCGTACCTAATAGACCCATTAGAGGTGCGATAGCTGCAAAGATCTTGATGATGTTAACACCAGCTTCAATGCGAGGCGTTTCACGAAGAATTGCTTCATCAAGCTTAAGCTCAAGGTTTTCAACATCTTGGTCTTTGTTGTCTTGGTAAACTTTAAGAATACGACCAAGCGGGTTGTTCTCGTTTGGTGTGTTAAGGTTCTTAAGTTGTGATTTGATCTTAGTCGTTGTAACTGTTAGGTCAGCAAGACGAATAATCGCAATGATGAAACCAATAACTAGTAATACTGCGATTAGGTAACCAACTGTACCACCCTGGTGGAAACGCTCTTCGTGAGTTGCTTTCTGCGTGTTTAGACGAAGAATTGAACCACGAGTAGGGTCAGTGTAGAAACCTGCATATGAGCCAGCAGCTGTTGACTGTAAATCATCAGCAGAAGAAAGAACGTAACCATCTGGTTGACGACCTAACGGCTGGATTTGCTTAGTTTCTGGGTGGTAAATTAAGTAACCTTGATCAGAGATAAGGTTAAAGTTACCAATACGCGTTACTTTAGCGTTAACTTCAGAACCGTCTAACTGAGCAACTTTAGCTTCGAAAGATGATACTTTCGCAGACTCAGTCATTTCAGTTTGAAGACCAATCCAAAGCTCTTCTAGTTCGCGAGTAGTTGGTAGTTCTTTAGCAGCAGCTAGAGAACGAAGAACTTCTTCACGTCCTGGCTTTTCAGCAGAAACTAAAGACGCTTCGATTGAACCGATTGTTTCTGACGCCGCACGACGTACAACACCAAACATTTCACCTAACGTGCCTTTAGCAGTTTCTAATTCTGCTTCTTTAGCCGCTAGTGTTGCTTCGTTTTGTGCGTATTGCTTCTTAAGACGATCACCACGAGCTTCTTCAGCAGCTAGGTCACGCTTAGCTGTGTTTAATAAAGCTTGCTTGTCAGCACGAGCTGATAAAAACTCTTGCTCACGTTGCTTGTTGATTTTACCAGACGAGATACGCTCTTGCTTAACTTGCTCAAGGATTTTGTCTAGAGCAGCTGTATCTGCGTGTGCATTTAGCGCAGCACCTGCAGAAACAGAAAGAACAGCAGAAACTGCTAAACCTTTAAATAGTTTCTTCATCGTGATTACTCCGCGCCAAAAATTGGAAGTTTAACTAGATCTAGCGCTTTTTGCTTACGCGCCATACGAATAAGATCTGTTACTGGGCTTAGGTATTCGTCACCTAGCTTGTCCCACTGCTTCGTAGAGTTGTTCCAAACCCAAGCATTCTTAAGGTCTAGAGACTGTGCTACGTAAGCGATACGACCAACACGACCGAAGTCTACTGTGATATCACGACCATCAAGGTTTAATGCACCTTGAGTAGCTGTAACAACTGTGCTGTAGTCTTTTTCAGTTAGGTATGCTTCAAGAACCTGACGGTATTTCTCTGAAGTTGTAACTGATGCATTAGTCATTAATTCACGTAGTTTTTCAACACGGTCTAAACGCTTTTCAGTGTCAAAAGGAACGTCCGCTTTGATGAATTGCTCAAGCGTATCGATCATGCGATACATCAAAGGCACAACGTTACGCTTAGTCGTATCGATTTCTTTGATTTGTTTATTTAATGATTCAATACCCGCATTTTGGTCAGCAACCAAACGCGCTAGGTGATCATTATAAACTTTTAGGATCTCAGTTTGGTTAACCGTAGAATCATATTCCGCTTTCAGTTCAACTGTTTGCTCGAATACGTTATCGATTTTGTTCTGAGACTTTTGTGCAGCCTTAATAGTCTGACCTTCAACATTGTGAATGTCTTTCAAAGGATCTGCCATCACGTTGCTGCTTGTAAGTGCAACTGCGCCAACCAACGCTGAAGCTACAAGACTTTTTCTGATTTTAACAGACATAGTTCCCAACCAATTAAGTAATGTTACTTTTTTAGAATTTAAACTGATTAAAACTCAATCATGAAAGGTACACTTTAAAAGTGCACCAACTCACCAATAATGCTAAATGGATACAAAAGTGTCAACTGCCAAACTTAGTAAAATACTGCTTCGAGTTAAATTTGTAGTTAACACCCACAAAACCGTAAACATTCCATTTACAAATGAACTTTTATCCAAACAAGATTTAAGCATTGAAACTAAACAGCTAGAGGAGTAAATGGCTTTATTTTAGTAAAAAGATATTAACAGAATTGATGTTTAATATTTTTTTCAAAAAAATAACTTTTTTAAGATTATAGAGAAGCTTCAATAATTCTTGTGTCACATATTTATTCAGTTTGAGCGATTAATTTAGGTGTTTAATTAAGTCGACAAGCTCTTCTTGGTAGTGATGCCAAAGGTTAATTGTACGTGTGTACATCGGCTCTCTAACTTGAACTGCACTTGCAGTTTGAACAAGGCCCGGTGTTTTGTGAAATTCCAAACATTGATCTTGCCATTTTAGACCGCATTTTTGAATCAAATTAGGTACTTCGCAAGCTGGGTTTTGCGCCAATTGTTCATAATCAATATCGATTATTTCACCTGGAAATTCTTGATGCCAATGTGCCATCAATTTTTCATAACTCTTATAATATTTTGCGAGAGTTTCTAGGTTGTAAGCAAAACGATAATTGTCATTACTGAAGTTTTTTTTGAAAATTGATAAACAAGTATCTACTTTATTTCGTTTACAATGAATTATTTTGGCATCTGGGAAAAGGATTTTAATTATACCAACCATCAAAAAGTTGAGCGGCAATTTATCTGTTACAAAATCATGTTGATTAGATAATTGATCTAAATTAGTTAAGTAATTATCAGATAAAGCTTTTATTTGCTCTTTTTTGATTTTTGACAAATTATCAAATAAATAGGTCTGAGGGTTCAATAATGAGCAGCCCGCTGAAAAAAGTGTGTCAATTTCACCAGCACTGTATACAGAGGTGTGCGATCCAATAATTTTTTCGATTAGAGTTGTACCTGATCTTGGCATACCAATAATAAATATTGGCTTACGCGAACTGTCTCCATACTGTTGTAACATTTCAATCTCGTTTCTTTTGAAAACTGATTTTATGTTATCAATAAAAGCTATATCCGCTTCTACATCATAATTTAGCGTTTTGAAACGCAAATCATTCCCTTGCTTTAGCAATTTAAACGACTTAGTGTACTGCTCTTTTTGCTCGTAAGCTTTTGCTAACGCAAAAGAGAGTAATATTCGATCTTGGTAAGTTAAATGTCTCAAATTACACAATTTTTCAAGTTCTAAGATATGTTCTTGCCCTTCATGTTTGTAATTAGTTACAACTGACAATCCATAATGTGCCATTACAAAATTGGGACTTAATTGCACTGATTTTGTATACAGCTCTTTTGCACTATTTAATTGACCTTTTGCTTTATTTATCGTCGCTAACGAATAGAAAGCTTTTGCATTACTGCCATTTGACTCAACCATTTTATTAAAAATTATTTCAGCGTTATCATATTGGTTAGACTGAATATATAAGTTACCTAAATAATCCTTAAGCAAATCATTTGCTGAGCAATCATTTAATTGCGTTTTGCATACCTTTATTGCATTTTTAAAGTCCCTTATTTGAGCATAGCAATAACTTAAGCCAAGTAAGTCAACAACTGAATCTGGTTTACAGTTACATGCTTTTTGATAGTAGTAAATTGCACTTTTAAAATTACGCTTTGTTTTGTTTATAACTGCAAGTGTATGATTCTTAAGATAAGGTTCATAGGGTGTGTCTATTAATTTTTGCAAAACGTTTTCTGCATAATCATAGTTATTTGTTTCAAATAATATTAATGCCGCTTCCAAAATTGCAGGTTCAAAATGAGATAGGCTGCTTAAAACATCATTTACGCAATTGAGCGCTTCTTTGTAATTCTTATCGCGCCTTGCATTAGCGGCTCTTTGGAAAAGATTTGCTTGTTGTGGAGTGAGTTTTGTGTTGTATAGCTTCATTACATGCCTGCATTTTTATTTTACGACATTGAGTACATTCTCTCATAAAAAAAGCCTGCAATTGCAGGCTTTTTATTAATTATGCATTAAAGCATAAATTAGAATGTCATGTTAACACTTAGGTGAATGAAACGACCTAGCGAATCATAGAAACCTGAAATTGTGTTAGCATTTGTAGACAGTGAGTTACCAACCATTGGTGGCTCTTCATCAAAGATGTTGTTCATACCACCGATCACTGTTACGTGCTCGTTGATTGAGTAGCTACCAGATACATCGAAGAAGTTGTATGCATCTACGCCACCTTCTTCAGCAAGTTTAGTATCTGCAGTGCCATCGTAATCAACCGCACCATAGAAACGCCACTTAGCTGTTACACGCCAATCGTTCATAGAGTAATCAGCTTGGAAAGTGTGACGCCACTTAGGAGTAGTGAAACAGTCAGTGCTAATAGTACCTGTACAGTCGTAATCTAGGCTAGAATCAGCAAGTACTGGTTGTACTAGCTTCTTGATGTTGTAGTAACCATTGATGTTGAAATCAAGAGTACCTTCACCAAGGTCCATGCTGTAGTTAGCTGTAACGTCTACACCACGCCAGTGACGACCACCGATGTTATCGCCAAGGTTAGTAATGAAACCATCTTGACCTAACCATAGGCTACCTGAAGCACTACGCTTGATGTTATCACAGAAGAACGCATCACCTGTTTTAGCACAGTTGTTAAGAATACGCTCTGCACCTACAACACCAATTACACTTTCCATCTGGATGTCGAAGTAATCAACAGTGAAGTTGAAGTTTTCAAATGGGTTTGCAACTAAACCAAGCGTGATTGTATCAGCTTCTTCAGGCTTAAGGTTAGGGTTACCACCTGAGAATTGGTTATACTGACCAGCTGGAGACTTAGTAATTGCACCAGTGCCATATTGTCCAGCAGTTACGCCAGTACGTTGACACTGTTCAAGAGAGTACGAAGGATCAGTACCCGCACAAGGGTCATCACCAGTCCAAAGACCGATATTCTGAGCACCGAATAACTCGCCTACGTTAGGAGCACGGATTGCTTTTGCAAAACTTGCACGGAATTTGTAAGCGTCAGCTAATGTGTAGTCTGCACCAACTGTGAACGTAGTGTCAGAACCAGAAGTTGAGTAATCAGACCAACGGAACGCTGCGTTCATGTTTAGTTCGTCAAGTACTGGAACTTGGAATTCTGAGAAGAATTCAGTTACTTCAATATCACCACGTAGGCTAGCTGAAGGACCACCTTGACCAAGTAATTGACCTTCTTCGTATACAGTATCAGAAATACGCTCGTAAGATTGTTCACGACGCTCGAAACCGAATACAGCAGCAACTGGCGCTGGTGCTGAAGGGATATGTAGTTGCTCGATTTCACCTGAAACGTAACCGTTTAAGATTTGTTGAGTAACTAGACCTGTTTGGATACCAACACCTGCAAGTTGTGCAGCTTGCTCAGGAGTAACACCATTTAGTTCGAATACGTTATAGTATAGGCAACCATCTGCCTCAACACACTCAGTACCTACAGCGCCAACACGTGGTGCGATTTTAGGCGCTAGTAAGTCGTTGATGTAAACTGAACTTGAAGAAGTCGCTGAGTAGTTGTAGCTAACATCGTATGACCAAGCGTCATTAATTTCGCCTTCAACACCCGTGATAATACGGTATGAAGAGTGCTCTAGGTTGTTAGCACGAGGACCACCTTCAACGTTACGCTTACCAATATATGCGATAAATTGGTCATCATCACCTTGGTTGAACCAAGTTTGAAGTTGCTGCTTCTGAAGATCAGAAAGTAGAGGGTTATTGTAGTCTAGTGTGTAAGCTTCGTTGAAGAAAGTACCAGACTCAGCAATTTGACCCGCTGTGCGGTTGTGCATGAAAGATGCTTCAAGGTACGGACGGAAATTGTCATTGATTTCGTAGTTTACGAAAGTACCAAATGAGAAACGCTCGTTTGGACGCATGAAGTGGTTAACTGGTGCGTAGTTATAACGGTAACCGTCATCTTCGATGAAACCATTACCATTTGGATTTAGGTAACCCCAGAACTCTTGGCTCCAGTCAACAGCACCATCAACGATAGGGAAAATGTCAAAGTGAGGGTTAGGCGTATTAGCAGAACCACCACAAGATGATTGAGTACGGTTTAATGCACATGATGAGTAGTCACGAGAACCTTGAAGTAGCTCATCGTTACGACGCCAAACAGCGTATGCAACAGCGTGGCCTTTATCACCATCGAAAGCACCACCGATAGCTAGATCGATGCTGTAAGAACGACCATCAATGCCTGAGCTACCTTCTGGGTATTCAAAACCTTTATCATCCATTAAACCTTGGATGTATTTATTGTCATTGTTGTGTTGGTAACCAGATGCACCGAAGTTCATTTGTAGACCTTCGAAGTCATCATTCATGATGAAGTTAACAACACCAGCAACAGCGTCTGCACCATAAACCGCAGCAGCACCACCAGTTAGTACTTCAACACGCTTGATTAGTGACGCTGGGATTTGGTTAACGTCTGGAGCTTGTGACGTGATTGAACCTGCTTGAAGACGACGGCCATTTACAAGAACAAGAGTACGGTTAGAACCAAGACCACGTAAGTCTAGTGTTGCTGTACCAGATGCGCCGTTTGATAAGAAAGACGTTTCAGCAGCTTCGATTTGAGGAAGTTGGTTTAAGATATCTTCAACGCGAGAATAACCTGAAAGCTTAATCTCTTCTGCTGTCATTACTGTTACAGGGCTTGCGCCTTCCATATCAGTACGCTTGATACGAGAACCTGTTACTTCAATACGTTCTACTTGTTCAGCAGCTTGTTGTTCTTCAGCAGCGTTAGCGTTTGCTGCAAATACAGCAGTGCTAGCACCACCAAAAGCGATCGCCAAGCGAACAGCTTTTGCTAGTTTATTATTTAACATTTAGATTTCTCCCTGGACCACATTTTTATGTGTGGATTTATTTTATTTACAATCTAACAAAGTGTTGATTGATTTTTATGTTGAGCCGAAACTCATTTATCCGAGGGCAATAATAATCATAAGGGTAAACATCGGTCAACATATGTTTATAAAGTTTTAACATTTGAGACCCAAATGTTTCAGAGGGATCACATTTATACACACATAGAAACATTAGCACCCCCTTCCAAAACCAAACGTAACTAACTGAAAAAAAGAAATAAAACAGAAATAGAACTTAAAAGTCGTTATGTAATCAATTAATTACAATTTTTTTGAACTTTTTTAAAACAAACTTTGCTGCTCATTTACTAATTGTTCAAAACTTAACTGCAATTCTTTTTCAATCGCCTCTACGATAGGCCTTAATTGTTTATCTAAATAGTGTTGATAATCGATACGTTTTACTTGATTTGCATGTTGCTCTGTAAGGAACAAAGGGCCATCAAGTGTGACAATATAATTGACCCAATCGCCGCGTTTAATGAAAAAATCAGGGTGTGCCAACTGATACTCAAGTACCGCCCTTACATGAGGTGGGATATTGCGCCGATACATTTCCAGGTCTTGTCCTAAACGTTTTCGATACACTAATTGATCGTCAAATTCTCCCGCTTTTAATGATGCCACCTGTGAGGTTATGTATTCTTCTACGGCCTGATTAGTAAAGAGTTTCAAATACAGTTCTGTTTGGAATTCTTTTGCAAGAACAGTCCAATCTCCTCTAGCAGCTTCAAGTCCTTTAAAAATGAGCTCGCCAGACTGGTTTATTCCCGCATAGCGTTTTTTTGACCCGGTAGTTTCTCCGCGTAATGTTGGCATAAAGAAAGGCTTATAGTGCGTTTCAAACTCAAGTTCTAATGCACTTTCCAATCCATTTTCTTTTAAGTTTTCTCGCCAATATGCATTAATAACCTGTGCTAATTCATTGCCTATCTCATCACATTGCTGTTTTGATATTTTTCCATCAATAGCAACAAATGTAGAATCCGTATCACCATAAATCACCTTAAACCCACGAGCCTCAATAAGTTGCTTTGTCGTTTTCATAATTTGGTGACCGCGCATGGTAATTGAGCTTGATAAACGTGGATCAAAGAAACGACAACCTGAAGAACCTAATACACCGTAAAAACTATTCATGATAATTTTGATAGCATATGACATGGTTTCGTCTTGATTCTTTTTAGCAACTTCTCTTGCTTGCCATAACTGTAAAATTAATGCTGGTATAAAGTGGTGTTCACGAGAAAACTTTGCCCCATTAAATCCGTCAATGGCATCTTGTTGCTTAAGCCCTTCAATTAATCCGAGGGGATCTATTTTAAAAGTGCGAATTATTGAAGGGTAAAGACTCTTGTAATCCAGTACTAATACGTTTTGATAAAGCCCTGGGATAGAGTCCATCACATAGCCACCGGGACTTTCGAAATGCACTGGTGATTCACCTAAATTAGGGGCGATGTACCCTGCACGATGAAGGTGTGGTAAATAAAGGTTAGTAAATGCAGCCACTGACCCCCCTAAACGGTGTAGATCAAGCCCCGTTAACTTTGCACGGGCAATCGCAAACTCGATAAGCGATTTGTTTTCAAATATATCCCACACTAACTTGCAGTCTTGTAGGTTGTATTCTGCTAATGCCTCTTTTTCGTGTTTGAATTGCCGTTCAATTTCTGCAAGTGTGTCGCCTCCTTGAATGAGCTTTTCTTCACCTAATAATTCATAACTGACTTGCCCTAAACGGAAACTTGAAAAGTGGTAACTTGCGTTTTTAAGCATGTCTATGCCATCAAGCACAATTCGGCCTGGTATTGACAGTTTATTTACTTTTGATTGATTAATCCGTAATTGGCTGGAAAAGCGCCCTATTGGTAGTTTAAGCCCTAATTCTTCTGCACGTTTAAATAATACCGAGAAGTCAAAATCAATTACATTCCAGCCAATAAAAATATCTGGGTCAAGAGCATCAATGATTTCTATAAATCGTTTAAGTAAAGCGGTTTCATCATAAACCCACTCTAACCAAGGCAATTGTTGCCCCCGTCCAATCATCACTACTTTTTTAAACGACGTATTATAAAAACCTATGGAATACAAAACACCTAAACCACTGCACTCAATATCAACAGATAAACATGTTAGTTCAGACGAATGTAAACTTGCTTCATCACTTTTAGCCAACTTCGCTTGATAAAGGCAATGTACGCCATTTTTAAACTGATAACGCCCCTTTGCCCATGCTTGCCCTTGAATAAAGCGTTCCATCAAGTAGCGGTCACAATGACGAATATCTTGTTCGTAAAGCATCAAGCCAGCTTCATTTGCACATGCCTTAGCAGCAAAAAAATCTTTTATATTTGAGAAATAAAAACCTTCAGTTTTACTTTGATTAAAATGTTTAAGTGTTAATGGCTTTTTCTGAAAAAAAATCCCCTCTCGTGAAAGCGTTGATGCAAACCAATTTGCATCTTCAGCTAAACAAAATACCACAATCTGTTCATTTTCAATTTCCACGCGTACTGGTCCTTCTTTCGCTCTAAGCCAAAAAACAAGAACCAGTTTACCGTCGCGATCATATTGCTGTTTTGTTAACAATAAACCTGAAAAAGTGCGCTCTAATGCCATTAACACATCTAACAAATAAATAATCGCGACAGTCTAACAAAAGAAAATTTGCCTGTATTGCATTGTTATTCAATGCCAGCAGCTTTAAAATCAACAAAACGCCTTTTCTCGGAACCTACATGCTGGCTGATTCCTTAAAAAAAACGATCCGTACTATTCACACTAATATCGCAGCCAAGCTTCCCGATTACCGCTCTCGCCCAAGCCAAAATTATTTAGTGGCTGAAATCGCAAAAACACTTGCGGGAAATTACCACCGCACTGAACGTATTGCCGTTATCGAAGCCGGAACAGGTACTGGTAAATCATTAGCCTATTGTTTGGCGGCGATACCCTATGCCAAACAACATAAAAAAAGCTTAATTATTTCTACGGCCACAGTTGCACTTCAAGAACAATTAATAAATAAAGAGCTGCCCTTTTTTGCAAAGAACTCTGGCATCGAAGTGAGTTATGAACTTGCTAAAGGCCGTCAGCGTTATGTGTGTGCTGAACGCTTATACAGTGCATTGATAGATGATCCAGCACAGCTTAATTTTTTAGCCACTACCGATTCGCCTCTAAGCGACAAAGAAATCGACACGATTAAGCAGCTACAAGCGGCTTATAAAAAAGGTACTTGGAAAGGTGATAGAGATACTTGGCCAAGTGTAATTTCAGATCACGTTTGGCGCTTAATTCAAAGCGATAAGCATTCGTGTCAGAGGCAATTATCAAGCCATGCGCATTGCCCATTTCACAGTGCTCGAGACCGTTTAGCCAAGGCAAATGTGATTATTGTAAACCACTCATTATTACTTGCTGATTTAGAGCTTGGTGGCGGCGTTATTTTGCCAGAGCCAGCGGACAGTATTTATGTCATTGATGAAGCACACCATTTACCCCAGGTAGCTCGAGATTTTTCATCAGCTTCAAGTACCTTAGTGGCGACGCTTGAATGGCTTGAAAAGCTGGCAAAATTTAACCAAAAAATGGCCAATGCAATTAGTTCAAGTCGCGCAACAGGGCTTAACTTTAAACTCGCTGACGCTATTAATGACAGTGCCAAAGATCTCAAAAACGTTAAAAACTTTTTCGCCGATAACTACTTCGAATTTAATGAAGACAATGTACATCGCTTTGAGCAAGGCCAATTACCCAAAGGCATTAGTAACTGGGTTAAAGATTTAAAGCAATCATCAAACAATATGCTTAAATTTTTAACCAAAATGCATGATGCCCTAACCCTTGATTTATCTGATGGAGATGTGAGCAAAAAGGTAGCTGAGCCGATACTTGCCGAAAGCGGCACGTATATTACCCGCTTAGACAGCTTTGCCAAACTGTGGGGTAATTTATCCATTGAACAATCAACGCCACCCCATGCACGCTGGCTTAAGCAACTTGAATATAAAAATCACGTTGATTACTTGCTTGCCGATTGCCCTATTCAAGTTGGCTATTACCTTCACGATAAGTTATGGCAAGAATGTGCTGGGGCAGTGCTTTGTTCAGCTACCCTTTCTGCGCTGGGCTCGTTTGACCATTTTGCATTTGAGGCAGGGCTTAAACCAATCGAAGGCGTAAAATATATAAAAGCGCAATCACCTTTTGATTACAAAGAAAATGCCGTTTTAACAATTCCAAATATAGCTAAAGAACCTAATCACAAAGAGTTTAGTGACGAGTTAATTAAAGTACTGCCAAATTACATCAAAAAAGATAAAGCTAATTTAGTGCTTTTTGCCTCTTATTGGCAAATGAATCAAGTAGCTGAAGGACTCAGAAAAAAAGGCTTTAGCCTATTGTTGCAAGGAGAAGCATCGCGTGACGCATTGCTGACGTTGCATCGCGATAAAGTCAAAAACGGTAAAGGTTCTATTTTGTTTGGCACACAAAGCTTTTCTGAAGGACTGGATTTACCTGGTGATTTATTGACCAACTTGATTATTACCAAAATTCCGTTTGCCGTTCCAACCTCACCCATTGAACAAGCGCAAAGTGAATATATCGAAACGAAAGGTGGTAATCCATTTTTATCTATCACTGTACCTGAAGCGGCAAAGAAATTAGTACAAAGCTGTGGTAGACTGCTGCGAAAAGAATCAGATACTGGTGAAATCATCATTTTAGATAGACGTTTAGTCACTAAACGCTATGGTAAAGCCATGCTGGATTCGCTACCTCCGTTCAAACGAAAAATCGAGTACTAATGATTGAAATAGCCTTAGAGCCAACAACTTGGCTTGTGCTTTGTTCCGCTGCTTTAGCAGCAGGCTTTATTGATGCCATCGCTGGCGGCGGCGGTATGTTAACTGTGCCTGCGTTGTTAACAGCGGGTCTACCTCCCCATTTAGCACTCGGCACCAACAAACTTGCAGCAAGTTTTGGTTCGGTTACTGCGAGTTTAACGTATTACAAAAAGAAACTGTTTAGCCCTCGCTTTTGGATAGTATCTGCCTGTGCAACTGCACTTGGTGCAGTGTTAGGCACGTTAATGGTTGATTTTTTAACGCAAGAATTCCTCAATTTGTTAATACCTGTTGTGATTATTTGTGTTGCCGTCTACAGCTTATTTAATAAAAGCCAATTTGCTGAAAATATGCAATTACCTGAGCAAACCCCACAATTAAAAGTAAAGCAAACCTGGCAAGGATTAATTTTAGGCTTTTACGATGGTGTGGCAGGCCCAGGCGCAGGTACTTTTTGGACTGCATCAAATAGTTTTCTGTATAAAATGGGCATTTTACTTAATTGTGGCGTTGCGCGCTCGATGAACTTCATTAGTAATGTGGTATCACTAGCAACCTTTGTTGCATTAGGTCATGTACATTTTATGTTAGGCCTTACCATGGGTGCATTTATTATGCTCGGCGCTTGGATAGGGGCACATTCGGCAATAAAGTTTGGCAGCAAGTTAATTAAGCCAGTATTTAATACTGTGGTGATAATTCTTGCCATTAAATTGATAATTGATGTTTATGCTTAAAACAAATTCGCAAATCAATGCTCTGTTACAGCAAATCGGTCGCCTGAAAATAAGCTGTCAGCAATTCGATGAACAAAAACTATTTAAAAGTGAGCGTTTTATAAGAAATCAGCATGGGCTGTTTGAGCATCATTTATTTCGCACTAAAAGCATCAAACTGACTGACTACTTAACCGAAGTTGTCGAAAATATTGAATCCCTCCCCTCCGCTGAACGACGCCATGCCCAGCGGTTTGCGCTTGAGACGATTGCACAGCAAGTTGAAGCCATCATTACCGCACTCAAAGCAACAAGCGTATGGCAAAAAGAGCAACAATTTAAGCCAGTTGCACGCTATAAAAAAGTAGTTAAAAAAATCATTCAATCTTCTCAAGAGCTGTATCGTGAATTATCTCAAAATCACGAATTTGAAAGACGCCTGCTCGAAATGATTGAATTAAGGCAAAACGAAAAACTTAATTGCAATGATGCTCGTGCAACTGAACTCAATAAAGAAATTTTAGTGCTTCATGGCAGGTTAGGCCGTTGTCGCAAAGCGATAACTGCAGTAGAAGAAAAAATCCAACTCGCAGAAAAATCAAATCGATAATGCCAATTCCCATTTTCTATCACCCAAGTTATTCCGCATTAGATTTACCTGAAAACCATCGTTTTCCTATACAAAAATACGCGCTTATTTATGACTTTATAACCACGGAATTAGCAGAAGAATTCGATTTTATTACGCCTTCTAAAGCAACTTTGGAGAAGATTGCCAGCGTGCATGACGCCAACTATGTTTCGCAGTTTGTGAACGGAACACTCGATAGTAAGGCAATACGCAAAATTGGCTTTCCATGGTCGCCAACCTTGGTTGAGAGAACTCTTTACTCTATTGGAGCGTCGATTCAAGGTGCTGAAACTGCCCTAGCTACAAAAATTGCTTGTCAAATAAGCGGCGGTTACCACCATAGCTATCCAAGTTTTGGTAGTGGCTTTTGTATTTTTAATGACTTAGTCATTGCGGCAAGACATTTAATTGATACATCACAGTGCGAAAAAGTCGTAATACTAGACTTAGATGTACATCAAGGTGATGGCTCAGCAGTCTGTGCTGAGAAGTTTGATGATATTGTAACAATATCCATACATTGCCAACAAAACTTCCCTGCAAAAAAACAACATTCAGATTACGATTTTTCCCTTGATAAAAATACCAATTCACAAGAATACTTAAATGCATTACAACAATGCTTTATCAGCATCTTAATCGAACAACCAGACATTATTCTCTACAATGCAGGTGCAGATATTTTTAGACAGGACGAACTAGGCTATTTCGATGTATGCCTCACGGGGGTTAAAGAGCGAGATAGCGCCGTAATCAATTTTTGTCATCAACAGGACATTCCCCTCTTTACCGTTTCTGGCGGTGGATATCAACGAGATATAATGAGTTTAGTCTCTGTTCACAACCAACTTTATTTAAGCATGACAAATGGATAGACGATTGCCAATATATAAGCAATACTAAGTAAAGTCACACTAGTAATCTTAAGGAATAGCATGAAATTACATGACGATATTCATAATTATTACGAAAAGCTTTTAACTGATGAAATTGAAAGACAAAAAATCGAAGATGATTATGATAATGACACCCTCGCAGATTTCTGCTGTACAGCGCTGAACCAATTACCTGCTCGATATATTCGCTATGAAGTGGATATGGCTTTTTACTCATCTCAAAGTGAACGCCTCGAAATGGAACAACGCGTACGCGATGCAATTGAATTTGCCAAAGCTGCGGTAGCAAAACGTGGCACTATTCATGAGTAAAGATGGCTCCCTTCAAAATGCGCCTAATCATGTAAAACTGGCTGTTGATTTAATCATGTTGCTTGAGCAACACGATATCGACCCTAAGACAGTGCTTCAGGCGCTTGAAATTGTTAGTAAAGATTTCGAATGTAAAGTGAAAGAAGCTAATGCTAATTAGCCATCTTGAATTCCTTTTGTTAGGTAGCGCGTAACTAATGAATGTAATTTGTTAGGGTAATAGTCAAGATGAACACGTAACAATTCGCCTTGCTGATTAAGTGATTCAATTTGTTTATTTACGCGCTTTATTAATTGCGCTGTTATTTCACTTTTTACACACATTAATCGACCTAAAATATAAGGTTCAATTTCTGCAAGCTCAAAACTTAAAGTGTGAATGTTCAAACAACTATTACTGAGTTCAAGCGAGTAAAGCAGAGTATATTCCCCTCGTTTTTCAGAAAAAATATCTAAAATCCCAGCGACTTGAGATGCGCCCAGTCTGATTATTACGTTTTTGTCAGATAACTTTTTAATTATTTTATCTAGATTATCACCATACGATATTTGATCTGAGATGATTAAACGCCTTTCAGGTTAGGTTTCAATAAATCTTCTAAATAGATAGGTTCATTCATTTGTTTGAGCGGTAAATCTGCATGCTGAGATATTCTTCGGCTTAAGAATAAATTGTTCGGTTGACTAAAAATAAATTGCTTGCTTCTTTGTGTGGTTGGAATTTTGTCGATAACACAAATTGGTTCACCTTGTTGCATAAATTTAAGCGAGCGTTTTGGTGGTACAAATTCAAACTAGAGGTCATTGGTATTTCCACCCAGCGCCAAAAGGTTTATCGCTGAAGAGAGACTTCTCATTTCACCAAGAATGAAATTATTCAAGTCATCAGCTCTGTCTGAATACTTTTGCATATAATGGTGTTATAAGAAAAGCGAACACAAAAAGCGAATAGCAAAGAGCATATTGTTCAAGGCTAGCTTTCAGATAAAACAACATAATTAATATTGAATCATGTTTTATAACATTAGAATGTAAAATAAACTAAGCCGAGAATAAGATGTTAAGCTATTAAAACTAAGGCATGGGGTGGCAATCTTACCAGCCACATCCCGGCACATAAGTCACACGCTGTGGCTGCTCCCTTCCGGGCCTGACCAAGTTCACATGCTATTATTGCGGGAGGACCAATAAGATCACCATAGTGGTTCAGTAAAACAAGACTTTGCTTAACTGCGCCCAAGGATTATCACTATTTTACCATTGAAGTTCAAGCAAAACTTTGAAAACGCACGTTAACTGCACAACAATTGAGCTTAAAGATGTTTTAATAATCCAGCAAGTTTAGTTTTCACCTTTCTTATATTGTCTGGCCCTAGTCGCAACAGTTGCTTTTGCGCATCTGAAAGTGCTTCATACTCAGGTACTGCATATTTATAACTGACTGATTGACTAATTAAAGGTGTATCTAAAGGTACTTCGGGCGTTTGCAATAGATGCGAAATTGCTAACGCTAATCGTTGTTCAAACTGATATTCTGATAATCCAATTTCATCGTATGCATCATTGATTAATGGTTTGTGTTCGTTTAACAGTTCGATAATTTGCGCATCAGGCAACTTTGTTAGCAATGAGACATAAGCATCATAGCGTTTAAAGCTTTTAGGATTAATAGTAATTATTGCTCCATCGTTGACTGAAAAAGACTCTAGTGGCGCAACAAAGACTTGGTGCTTTTTAGCAAGCTTACCTTCTGCAAGGTTTTCTGTGTAAACAACCGCACGTCGAATTAAATCCTCGTTAATAATCAGTTTTAACATGTTGAATGATAAGACATCAGCAAGTGATTGTTTAACCAAAGCATCACTATCATCTAGTTCTGGTAATTGCCGAATAGGTGCGGTTTCTAACGGTCGTTCTAATTCTACTTCTTTAGTAACTACATCGATGGGCTGTTGCGGACCAATTTTTGGCTCTTCAACAGCTTCTTCTATTATAGGCTCTTCTAATACAGATGTAGGTAGCTCAACTACTTTCCGCTCATTCTCTGACATTATTTTTTCACCTTCAATCAATTGCCAACTAGCAACACAAATAACTAAAACCACCAGTGCTAGACCAATTAAATAAGGTATTTTACTTTGAGATTGTATTGTCATATTTTTCACTGTTTAAATATTTATTTTAGACCTAAAGTGCTCTAAATTAAGAATAAAGGGAGAATATAAAGTATCTGATGAATAGTAACGATAATAGTTCAAAACATAAATCAAAAATTGCGTTACTGCTGACTGGCGGTGGCGCTCGCGCAGCTTATCAAGTGGGCGTATTAAAAGCTATCGCGCAAAATCTTCCGCGTAATCAAATTACTCCTTTTGCAATTATTAATGGTACGTCTGCAGGCGCCATAAATGCGACAGCACTTGGCTGTTATGCATCCTGTTATCAGTTAGCTGTAAAAAAGTTGGAGTATGTTTGGAAAAATTTTCGCACTGAGCAAGTTTACCATACTAATTTTTCTTCTGTGTTTGGTCATATATTTATCAATATGCTACGTAGTTTTCAGTCAGATTATGAAAACCATCCACCAGCAAGTCTTTTTAATAACCAGCCATTACGGGAATTATTACATTCTGTGCTCGATTTAAAACGCATTGATAACAACATTCGAAATGATTATTTAGAAGCACTGTCAATTACCGCCTCAAGTTATTCAAGTGGTGATTCTGTCGCATTTTTCCAAGCTAAACATTCTGAATCTTGGCAAAGAGCCAAAAGACGTGGTGAAAAAACAACCATAAATATTGAACATTTAATGGCATCAAGTGCCATCCCTATGGTGTTTCCGAGTACCAAAATTCGTCAAGGATATTTTGGCGATGGCTCAGTTCACCAGCACGCCCCGCTCAGTCCAGCAATTCATTTAGGCGCTGAAAAAATTTTTGTGATCGGTGTAGATCAACCTATTGATAACAAATACTTTGGTTTTCAACCACACTACCCTGGTATTTCGACAATTGCAGGTCATTTACTTGATACCATCTTTTCAGACACGCTACGGGGTGATATTGAAAGGTTAGAGCGAATTAATAGGACTCTTTCGCTGATCCCCGCTAGAGATAAACATAAAGAGTTAAAACGGATTGCATATTATGTGATCAACCCATCGAAAAACTTTAATGCTATTGCGACCCGCTATTACGATACCATGCCAACCCCTATAAAAATACTATTACGCGGAATAGGCGTGAAAAAACATTCTGAATCATCACTGGTAAGCTATTTACTTTTTGAAAAAGAGTACACCCAACATTTGATTGAAATTGGTTATAAAGATGGGCTTGCCCAACTTGACGAAATTATGTCATTTCTTGAATTCACCAATATGCAATAAAAAGCTATAAAGGAAAATATATTAACGACCTTCCAACAAAAAGCGTTCAGCACGCTCTACACGGCGTGGTTTGCCTCGAACAATTAAAATGTCTTGCGCGAGTAATACAGTATCAAGATTAGGAAAACTGATTTCTTTTCCATTCCGTCGCAATCCAGTTACATCAACTCTTCGCTTACTTAAATTAAGTTCACCGAGTGATTGACCTTTTGCAAAGGCATCTTCGGTAATAGCAATCGCATGTAAAAACTCTAGATGATCAGAAGAATCTGGCGATAAAGGGGTACTATCTCCAGGAAAATAACCATGAAGTAAGCCATAACGGTTGCGCCGCTCTGCTTGTACTCGCCTTAAAATGCGCCTTACTGGTACGCCTGTTAAAAAGAGTACATGCGACACTAGCATTAAACTGGCCTCTAATTTTTCGGGAACGACTTCGGTAACACCTTGTGCTTTTAGCTCAGCTAAATGCCGGTCATCCCGCATGCGAATGAGTATTTTGACTTCTGGTGCCAGTTTTTTGATTGAATCGACTATTGCTAGAGCGCTATCTTTATCTGAGATAGTAATAATCACTAACCGGCTATTAGCAATATTTGCCCCTCTTAATACTTCTTTTTGCTTTGCTTGACCAAAATAGATATTTTCCCCTGCGGCTTGAGCTTCTTTCACACGAATTGTATCGCTGTCAATCGCAACAAATGGAATTGCTTCCGTTTTTAAAAAGCGCGCAATAATTTGCCCTACACGACCATAACCGCAAATCACCACATGTTGGCTTAAACCTTCAAATCGTGAATCACTGCTATCAATAGTCGCTTGATTATTTTTAAGATGATTTGGCGCGAGTGCACTTAACATTTTTCGTGCAAGCATACCGCCATTATCAACTAGGTAAGGTGTAATTGCCATGCTTAATACACCAATTGATAATAACAAAGATGCATTCGCTGAGTTCAGCAGTGAAAACTTAAGCGCCAATGAAATAAGTACGAAACTAAATTCTCCCATTTGGCAAAGCATTAGTGCTGTAGCCAACGCATTTTCATGGCTCTCACCCATTACCTTTGTGACGCAATAAGTAACGATAACTTTCAATGTCAATAAACCGACTAAGCCGAATGCAACCCATTGTGAATTTGCTAGTACAAATGTCATATCGAGCTGCATACCAATGGTGATAAAAAAAAGGCCCATTAAGATGTCGCGAAATGGGCGAATATCTGCCTCAAGCTGGTGACGATACTCGCTTTCACCCAGCATCATTCCCGCTAGAAATGCACCAAGCGCCATCGATAAACCAAAAGCTGAAGTCAATGCAGCAGCTATCAGTGCCACTAATAAAGTCGTCAAGACAAAAAGCTCGTCACTGCGAGTTTGTGCTATTTCACTGAATATCTTTGGTAATACCCACTTGCCTACTGCCATCAATAACGCAACAACAATTCCTCCTTTAGCAAGAGCAGTTAGAATTGTTAACCCCAAAGATTGCTCTAAGCCACCCGCTAAAAGCGGTAACGCAATAAGCAGTGGCACAACGGCGATATCTTGGAACAACAACACACCAATGGCCAACTGGCCTTGACGCGAGCGTAACAGTGGGGAGCCACTTACTTGCTTAACGACTATAGCAGTGGATGACAGAGCCACTAAACTCCCTATACTAAAAGCAGCAACCATTGAAATGCCAGCAAGCAATAGCAATAACATCGCTATTAATGTGGTGAGCACCACTTGCATTACACCAACACCGAATACAATATGCCGCATTGCCAGTAAACGTGGAATTGAAAACTCAAGCCCTAAACTAAACAACAAAAATACAATCCCTAGCTCAGCAATAAAATGGATCTGTTCACTCTGTTCCAGCCAAAAAAATCCGTCTTTACCAGCAAGAATTCCCACCGCTAAATACGCTAAAATAGGGGGTAAATTCAGCCTTTTAAAGAGCCAAATCAAAACCACAGCGGCAATTAAAATATAAAAGTAAACACCAAATGTATGCTGCAAAAAACCACCTCGGTATAAATCAATACAAACGCGTCGAAAAAATGACTACGCATATAATGAACACTCTTGTGTTACCAATTAAATATAGCAAGTGTTTGTTTTTCTGCCAGATAGTAATAATGGCTTAGATTTTGCTTTAATCGTTTGTACTTAATATTTTCAGTAGTATGAGGGGTCTTTAATTGGAAAACGTACATGTATTAACGCGTCAACCTGACAATAGCGGCGATTATTTGCCGTATGGGCAACTGTATTCTGATAATAATGAAGTTAGTCATACTCATGCATTGGTTGCGCAACTTCAAAAAACGCTGGAACTCAACAAATTAATCAATATGTTTTCGGCAGAAGCATCACGTCTTGTGCAATTTGCAGGCCTGCAATTTCATAGCACAGAGGGGGTTATTGAAATGGCCGGTAGTATACGTGAAGGTAAAAACTATGCATTTGATCTAGTAGTTGATGGCGAACGCCTTGGTCAATTAATATATTTTTCACAAAACCTGACACATTTCGCAAAACAAAAGCTAGCGAAATTACATTCGGTGCTTGTATACCCTCTACGCAATGCACTAATGTTTTCTCGTGTAAAAAAGTTAGCAACAAAAGATGCATTAAC
Organism: Pseudoalteromonas sp.; assembly: GCF_041629635.1. GTDB lineage: Bacteria > Pseudomonadota > Gammaproteobacteria > Enterobacterales > Alteromonadaceae > Pseudoalteromonas. Next base: position 24,615 of record NZ_JBFKMX010000024.1, read on the forward strand.
AACCTTAAACAATCGCAGTATGTTTGATGATAGTCTTTATCGCAAACTTGAACGCAGCCGTCGCCACCACCGAAGTTTTGGTTTGATGCTATTAGATTTAGATAATTTCAAACAGGTCAATGATAGTCATGGTCATCAAGTAGGTGATCAGGTACTCATCGATTTTGCAAATATTCTGACAGAAAGTGTTCGTGGTACTGATACAGTGTATCGATTTGGAGGCGATGAATTCGCGATTTTGATAGACGATGACAACTTTGAAGTAAGCCATATTTTAGCAACACGGATTAAAAAACGTGTTCACGAGCATCAGTTACTTAATTACCACTCGGTAACAACCAGTATTGGCTTTTCACTTAGCAATGCTAATGATACACCTTGTAGTATTTTTGAACGAGCAGATAAGGCACTGTATACTGCTAAAAGAGATGGCCGTGACTGTTATAGAACTAATTAACACTTAAAAGGAAGCTTAGCTTCCTTTTTTTAATCGATAAACCGTTAAGATAAAACAAAGTCCAACAAAGAAAGCCCCAAGCACATTCGCTATTTCAAAAAAGCTTGTTAGTGGCGTAACAATAATACACACCAAAGGGCACAATACTGCCAGTACAAAGAATTTACCGCCTTTACCGAGCCAATATGCTAAAAAAAACAATGCGGTAACAGCACCAAAAACGGCGCCATAAGTCACTACTGTTAAATTAAGCGACAGCACAAGGCTAATTGCCAATACAACTGCAAACACGATTAATCCAATATGTGCCTGCCCAATTAAAGAAAACCCGACAGCTTGACTAGTTTTCATTTTGCTCCTCTTCAAACCAAAGTACGCCATTTTGTGCATATGCGTGTTTATCAACACCAAGACCAATTACTTGCACAAGTTTATCATTATAAAAAACCCCAGCAACATAAGAGCGCTGCCAAGGCGGTACCTTTTCTTCTTTAAGCCAGGTATTTACAGACTTAGTGCAGTTACGCTTTTTCAAAGTAAACTGTTCGCTGCCAATATTAAATCGTAAGCTGACGTTCTCATGCTCATGCGGTAAACGAATACCATGGTGTGATTGTGTTCGTTTAAATTTACGCCCTGCCGTGTCAATTTCATCTAGAGTAATGTTGATCACATCTTTTGCGGCGCATGCTTCAGGAAAAACCACATAAAGCGCTGATTGATAGCGACAAACAAAAAAATCGCCGCAATGTATTTGCACTTGAGCATCTGCTTTTGCATTTAATCCCTGCTCCACAATTTGGTTTAATACTTTTTGAGAAGGTAATTGAAGGTGCTGATTTTTAAGCCAAAAGCGAATGAGGTTTTCAATGCGAGTGCGCGAAAAAGAGCACAGGTTTTCAAGGCTAATTTTGTTACCTTTAACACACACTTTTGCATCTTCAGCAATATACTCATCCAGTAACTGCTGCTGTGATTGCAGCAATTGCGTTACTCGCAAAATTGTACGATTAAACCCTTGAAAACGCGCATTCAGCAAAGGTAATACCTGATTGCGTAAAAAGTTTCTGTCAAAGCGATCATCGGTATTGGATTCATCGATAATATGAGTCAACGCGTGCTCAGTTACATATTGCTCAATTTCGTTTCGCGTAAAGTCTAATAACGGCCTCACAATGAATAAGCCAGCATCATTAGTGCTTTCGCGTGCCATTGCGCCAAGCCCAAGCAAACCCGCACCGCGTTTTAATCTTATGAAAAACGTTTCTACTTGGTCGTCTATATGTTGCCCCACCAATACACACGAACCTGCCAGCATACTGTGTTTAATGGCTTGGTATCTTGCATCACGAGCTATGGCTTCAAGGCTCTGCCTAGGGCTAAGATTAAGTGACACTTCTGATGCGACAAATGGGATTTGCCAACGTTGGCAAAGTGTTTCACAGAAAATTTGCCAATCTGAGGCATTATCACTTAAGCCATGGTTAACGTGCACCGCTTTAAGCTCTATGTCACCTAATTCATCACGAAAACGTTTGGCAAGATGGAGCAATACCACCGAATCCATTCCGCCAGAGAGCGCAACAGTGAATTTGGTATACTTTTTTGCAAGTAGGTAGTGTTTAAACGTTTGGTAAATATCTTTCATAAACAAAAAAAGCCGCAAAATGCGGCTTTTTCCTTAATCTTGAGGTTAACAGTAACCAAAAGACATTAAACGCTCATAGCGCTGCTCTAACATTTCATCTAATGATAAAGCTTTCAGTTCGCTTAAGTCACGCTTAATTTGCGCTTTAAGCGATTTAGCCATGGCATCGTAGTTACGATGTGCACCACCTAGAGGCTCATCAACAATCGAGTTGATTAAGTCTAAGCTCTTAACGCGATCAGCACTTACGCCCATCGCTTCTGCAGCTAGTGGCGCTTTTTCTGCACTCTTCCAAAGAATAGAAGCACAACCTTCAGGTGAAATTACTGAATATGTGCTGTACTGAAGCATATTAACACGGTCACCCACACCAATCGCCAGTGCACCACCAGAACCACCTTCACCAATTACCGTACAGATCACAGGTACTTTAAGACCTGCCATCACTTTTAGGTTTTTCGCAATCGCTTCACTTTGGCCTCGCTCTTCTGCGCCAACACCTGGGTATGCTCCTGGTGTATCAATAAACGTGATGATTGGCATATTAAAGCGCTCTGCCATTTCCATTAAGCGCAATGCTTTACGGTAACCCTCTGGCTTTGGCATACCAAAGTTACGTTTGATTTTTTCAGCCGTATCACGCCCTTTTTGCTGACCGATAACCATTACTGGTTCGCCATCAAAACGAGCAATACCACCTACGATTGCCGGGTCGTTAGCAAATGCACGGTCGCCCGCTAACTCATCGAACTCAGTAAAAATACGTTCGATATAATCTTTGGTATACGGACGTAATGGGTGACGCGCAAGCTGAGACACTTGCCACGGGCCTAGATTTGAGAAAATTTTGTTTGTCAGTTCCACGCTCTTTTCTTTAAGACGTGAAACTTCTTCTTCTAGACTCAGATCCAGTTCACCACCGCGACCTACATTTTTAAGTTCTTCAATTTTTGCTTCCAACTCTGCGATTGGAAGTTCAAAATCAAGATAATTGAGACTCATGCTCTAAACTACCTAATTAAATTCTAGTTCAATATTCTGTGCTACTAAGCGTGAGAGATTAGCAAGTAACTCGTCACTGGGAGTAACACACCACTGTGTTCCTAATGAAAGCTCAGTTGTTGCATCTGGGCGTTCATATTGAATTCTTATCGGGCAAGTACCAAATTTGTACGGGGTGATGGCATGCTCTAAACGAGACAAGAAGTTATCATTCACTTCCTGCATTTTCACCGTCATTTTTATGTTTTTAACCCGTTTTTCGCGAACAGATTCGATACTCGCAACTTCGCGAGCGGTCATTGTAATACCACCCGAGAAGTTATCAAAGCTGACCACACCAGATATCACCAAGATATTGTTCATTTGCAGCAGATCTTGGTAAGTTTCGAACTGTTCAGGAAATAAACGAATATCAATTCGAGCACTTTTATCATCTAATGTGAGTAAGCCCCAACGCTTTCCTTTTTTATTAATTAAGGTACGCGCATTAATTACAAGGCCTGCCGCTGTTGACGTTACATCACGGTCAGTTGGTTGTAAATCAACAAGTCGCCCTGAAACGTAGTTTTTGAGCTCACTACGATACTGATTAATTGGATGGCCTGTTAAATAAAGGCCAAGTGTTTCACGCTCACCCTCTAGCCATTCGTTATCAGTAAACTTTGGCGCTTGTACAAACGCGGCAGCAACTTCTTCAGGCTCAGTTGCTAATAAACCAAATAAATCACTTTGACCAAGTGCTTCGGCTTTGTTGTGTTGATCAGCTGATTTAAGCGCATCAGGTAAACTAGCTATGAGAACAGAACGCGCACTTTGCGTTTGCTCTGGCCCTAATTTATCCATTGCACCGGCCATAATTAGCTTTTCAATTACGCGTTTATTTAAACGTTTAATATCAACACGCGCACAAAAATCGAATAAATCTTTAAATGGACCACCCGCTTCGCGAGCTTCTAAAATCGCTTCTACAGGGCCTTCGCCTACGCCTTTAATTGCACCGATACCGTAGACAATTTCACCTTGCTGATTAACTGTAAATTTATACAAGCCCGAGTTTACATCAGGCGGTAGCAATGTGAGTTTCATATTCTCACATTCATCAACTAAGGTCACAATCTTATCGGTGTTATCCATATCAGCCGACATTACTGCCGCCATAAACTCTGCAGGATAATGGGTTTTCATCCACAGAGTTTGATAGGATACCAGAGCGTATGCTGCCGAGTGTGACTTGTTAAAGCCGTAACCTGCGAATTTTTCAACCAAGTCGAAGATCTTCATCGCAAGTTCGCCATCTACACCATTTTGCTTTGCGCCATCTTCAAACGTTGAACGCTGCTTGGCCATTTCTTCCGGCTTTTTCTTACCCATTGCACGACGAAGTAAGTCAGCGCCACCGAGGCTATAGCCTGCCAGTACCTGAGCAATCTGCATTACCTGTTCTTGGTAAAGAATAATACCGTAGGTTGGTTCCAAAATTGGCTGTAGGCTTTCGTGCTGATACTGCGCATCTGGATAAGACACTTCTTCACGCCCGTGCTTACGGTCGATAAAATTATCAACCATGCCCGATTGCAAAGGGCCTGGGCGGAAAAGTGCAACCAGTGCGATCATATCCTCAAAGCAGTCAGGCTTTAAGCGACGGATCAGATCTTTCATACCACGAGATTCGAGCTGAAATACTGCGGTTGTTTCGGCGCGCAGTAATAATTCAAAACTCGGTGGATCATCAAGCGGAATAGCGGCGATATCGATATGTTCTTTTTGCTCACGCGTTAAGCGCTCATTGGCCATATCGATAGCCCATTGTAAGATGGTTAAGGTACGTAAGCCTAAGAAGTCAAACTTAACAAGACCAGCTGTTTCTACATCGTTTTTATCAAATTGCGTAACCGGGAATTTACCCTCATCATCACAATATAGTGCAGCAAAATCTGTAATGGTTGTCGGTGAAATAACAACACCACCGGCGTGTTTACCAGCATTACGTGTACAGCCTTCTAAAATACGGCACATATCGATAAGCTCTTTCACTTCATCATCTGTGTCGTAGGCCTCTGGCAAGCGCGGTTCAACATCAAACGCTTTTGCCAAAGTCATGCCCGGATCGCCCGGTACTAATTTTGAAATACGGTCAACAAAACCATAAGGGTGACCAAGCACACGGCCTACATCACGTATTACCGCTTTAGCCGCCATCGTACCAAATGTAATGATCTGTGATACCGCGTCACGACCATAGAGCTTAGCAACGTGATCAATTACTTCATCGCGGCGATCCATACAAAAATCGACGTCGAAATCGGGCATCGATACACGTTCTGGGTTCAAGAAACGTTCGAAAAGCAAGTCAAATTGTAAGGGATCTAAATCGGTGATTTTAAGTGCATAGGCCACTAATGAACCGGCACCCGAGCCACGTCCTGGACCAACCGGAATAATGTTATCCTTACTCCACTGGATGAATTCCATTACGATCAAGAAGTAACCGGGAAAACCCATCTGGTTAATTACATCAAGTTCGATTTTTAAGCGGTCATCATATTCGACACGTTTGACTTTGCGATCTTGTTCATCGGGGAATAAGAATTGTAAACGCTCTTCCAGACCGTCTTCCGATACTTTTACTAAGAAGTCTTCAATCGACAGTGAGCCCGTTGGGTAATCCGGTAAGAAGTAGGTGCCTAATTGAATGGTTACATTACAGCGTTTGGCAATCTCAACCGAGTTTTCAAGCGCTTCCGGAATATCCGAAAACAACTCACACATTTGCGCTTCAGTTTTTAGATATTGCTGCTCTGAAAAACGTTTAGGACGACGTTTATCATCTAAGGTGTAACCATCATGAATTGCCACACGAATTTCATGTGCTTCAAAGTCTTCCTTATTAAGAAAGACGACTTCATTGGTGGCAACAACCGGCAAACCTGAGTAATGGGCATAAGCCACAGCACTATGCAGATAATCTTCTTCTTGTTCGCGTTCGGTGCGAATTAGCTCAATATAAAAATGATCTTTAAAATGTTCTAAATAGAAGTTACCAATAGACTTTGTAAGGTCGTTATTGCCTTTTAATAAGGCTTTACCTAAATCACCATCTTTCGCACCTGAGAGTAAAATTAACCCTTCTTTATGTTCAATAAGCCAATCTCTATCAACCATTGGACGCTGCATTATATGACCACGCTTAAACGCTTTAGAAATTAACAGGGTTAAATTTTTGTAGCCCTGATTATCTTTGGCAAGCACCACAAGACGACAAGGTTCATCGGGAAACTCTGGACTGTGTAACCACAAATCAGCGCCAACGATAGGTTTGATACCAGCACCATGCGCAGCACCGTAGAAGCGCACTAAACCGCACAAATTCATTTGATCAGTAATGGCAAATGCAGGCATTTTTTGCTCTGCAATTTTACCGACGATAGGCTTGGTTTTTGCCAAGCCGTCCACCATTGAATAATCACTGTGAACACGTAAGTGTATAAATTTAGGGTCTTGCATTATCTGCCTAACTTGATTGACCAAGTATTGATTAGCAATTATTGGTCTGTTCTATTATTGTTTTCACGGGCTTAAAGCTTTGTCTATGATGCGGTGTAACACCATGAAGTGCAAGTGCTTCTAAATGTGCTTTTGTTGGATAACCTTTATGACCTGCAAAGCCAAATTGTGGGTACTCTACATCAAGTGCTTTCATTTCATTATCGCGAGTCACTTTCGCTAAAATGGATGCTGCACTGATTTCAGCAACTAAACTATCGCCTTTAACAACAGCTTGTGCAGGTACATTGATATCTGGCAAGCGATTACCATCAATAAACACAAACTCTGCCGGGATTGATAAGCCTTCGACTGCACGCTTCATGGCAAGCATAGTGGCATGTAGAATATTAAGTTCGTCAATTTCTGGCACAGTGGCTCTAGCAATATTAAAACACAGCGCTTTTTCGATAATTTCATCATAAAGCGCTAAACGTTTTTTTTCTGTCAGCTTTTTAGAATCTGCAAGCCCAGCTATTGGCTTGTTTGGGTCTAGAATTACTGCTGCTGTCACCACATCGCCAACCAGTGGACCACGGCCTACTTCATCTACACCGGCAACTAACTGTGTATTAGGGCGAATAATCTCAGTCATTTTTTTTCTCTATCACGTTACTTACAGCAAGTGCTGCTTGTTTACTTGCGTCGAGCCTTAATGCTTTATGCATCTCCATAAAGGTCTCTGTCAATCTGGTTTGGTCATCTTCTAGCAATGGCAATAATGTGGTCGCAAGGTTTTCAGGGGTGAGATCATTTTGTAAAAGCTCTGGTACCAACTGCTTGCCCGCAAGTAAATTCGGTAATGAAAAATGTTCGATATTAAATTTAAATAAACGTGTCACTAAGTGATATGTCAGGGCTTTTAGCTTATAGCCAACCACCATTGGACGCTTTAAAAGCATACATTCAAGCGCAGCCGTACCCGACGCTAATAATACCGCATCAGCGGCGGTCATCACTTCGCGTGACTGGCCATCAATAAGAGTGAATACATCTTCAGCTTGGTATTGCCTTGCAACAGCTAAGAACTCTTCTTTTCTTTTTTCATTAACTAGTGGCACTAGCACCTTTAATTCGGGGAGCTGTTTTTTCAGTAATAATACAGCTTTAATGTATGGTTCGCTCAGTAAAGTCACCTCTGAACCACGGCTACCTGGCAGTACCGCTAATACTTTATCACTTGCCGATAAATTAAAAAGTGTTCTGCTTGCTGTTTTATTATCTTCAAGTGGTAATTCATCAGCCAAGGTATGGCCAACAAATTCACACGGAATAGCGTGTTTATCGTAAAACGCTTTTTCAAATGGCAGCAGTGCAAGCACTAAGTTAGTCGCTTCAGCCACTTTAAAAACTCGTTTCTCACGCCACGCCCAGACCGATGGACTGACATAATGCACGGTTTTAATGCCCGCCGCTTTCAGTGGCTTTTCAACACGTAAATTAAAGTCTGGCGCATCTATACCAATAAAGATATCGGGCGGATTATCAATAAAGTGTTGAACGATTTGCTTTTTAATACTCAGTAAGCGAAATAGCTTAGGCAGTACTTCAAATACGCCCATCACCGCCAACTCTTCCATTTGGAAATGGGTTATAAAGCCTTCAGCCAACATGCGTGGGCCACCAATACCTTCAAATGAGGCATTTGGGTAGTGTTCTTTTAGCGCTTTTATTAATCCTGCACCTAAAATATCGCCGGAGTGTTCCCCGGCGATTAGTGCAATTCGTAATGGCTTATCCGATATCATTATCGGATAAGTCCACGACTAGATGATTTAGCGAAATCGATCATGGTTTGCACGGCTTTAAACTGCTCTGCTTCTTTTTCCATTTCAGCAAGGGCAACATCTAGCTTATTACCTTTTCGGTAAAGCTGCTTATAAGCACGGCGTAATGCCATAATTTCGTCTGACTCGAAACCGCGACGTTTTAGGCCCTCGGTGTTGATTGCTACAGGGCGTGCTGGGGTACCTATGGTAGTTACAAAAGGTGGCACATCTTGGTTTACACCAGAGTACATACCCACAAACGCATGTGAGCCAATATGGCAGAATTGGTGAATACCCGAATTACCAGCTAAAATCACCCAGTCACCTACATGAACATGGCCTGCTGCACTAGCATTATTTGCGAAAATACAGTTGTTGCCAATAAGACAATCGTGCGCAACGTGCGTATAAGCCATAAATAAGTTATTTGAGCCAATTTTGGTGATCCCTTCATCTTGAATCGTACCACGGTGAATCGTGGCACATTCGCGGATCACGTTATTATCACCAATAATCAGCTTAGTTGGTTCATCCTTGTACTTTTTGTCTTGGCACGCTTCACCCACAGAAGCGAATTGGAAAATATGGTTACCAGTGCCAATCACGGAAGGCCCTTTGATTACAACATGCGATTCGATGATACAATCATCACCAATCACTACATCGTTGCCAATATAGCTGTAAGGACCAACTTTTACGTTGTTGCCAAGTTGAGCTCCAGGCTCAATAATTGCAGTAGGATGGATCACGTATTATAACTCTCTTCTTGCACACATTAACTCAGCTGAACATACAACTTTACCGTCAACTTTCGCTTCACCGTAAAATTTCCACATATTGCGACGCTCTTTTAAGAACTCAACATGTAAGTGCATCGTATCACCTGGTAATACAGGCTGTTTAAAGCGCGCATTATCAATGGCTGCAAATAAATATAGTTCATTATCCCCACGGTTTTCGGTTGTTTTAAAACCGAGTAAACCTGTTGCTTGCGCTAATGCTTCTAAAATCATTACGCCAGGGAAAATAGGTTGCCCAGGGAAGTGGCCTGTAAAAATTGGCTCATTTGCTGTGACATTTTTGATCGCGTGAAGCGTTTTTCCCGGTTCAAAGTCAACTACTTTATCAACCAATAGCATTGGGTAACGATGCGGTAATAGCTTTAGGATTTCTTGAATATCAAAGCTGTTTAATTGTTCTGCCAAAATCTTTTTCCTTAACCTAACTAATCTCTTCGCGCGAGCATTTATACTGCGCGATAATTTAGTACATGACGAAGGTTATTCGCCACGCTCCGGCAGTGATTTCTCAACCGCCTTTAATCGCTTACTGATTGCCGATAGTTGACGTAGCTGGGCCATATTGCGTCGCCAGTCTTTATTCTCGCTATGCGGCACGCCTGAGGAGTAAACACCAGGCTTATCAATGCTACTAATCACCATTGACATACCCGTTAATACAACACCATCGACAAGTTCAATATGTCCTGCTATACCTGACAAGCCACCGATTTGACAATATTTACCTATCGTTGTGCTACCTGCAACCACAGAACATCCGGCAATTGCAGTACCTTCTTTGATTACAACGTTGTGGGCAATTTGTACCTGATTATCAATAATCACATTACGTTCGATAATGGTATCATCGATTGCGCCACGGTCGATTGTAGTGCTTGCACCTATTTCAACCTGATCACCAATGATTACCGAACCTAATTGCGGTATTTTCACCCATTGACCTTGTTCGTTTGCGTAACCAAAGCCATCTGCTCCGATTACCGTATTGGCGTGTACCAAGCAAGATTCGCCAATCTCAACTTGGTGATAAATCGTTACATTAGCCCAAATCTTTGTATTAGCGCCTATTTTAGCACCCTTACCAATAAAGCTACCAGCACCAATTGAGCAGCCTTCGGCAATTTCTACATCGGCTTCAATCACCGCATTGGCACCAATTGACACGTTATTGCCAATTTTTGCTGAAGCATCTACTACTGCCGTCTCATGAATATCGCTTGCTGGAGCGGGGGTTGAATCCATAACTTGCGCCAATAAGGCATAAGCCAAATAGGGATTTGCAACAATGATTCTATTACCCGAAAAATGTTCAGCATCTTTCGCTGACAAAATGACAGCACCAGCATTGGTGGATGCCAATTGTGTACGGTATTTTTTATTGGCAAGAAAACTAATTTCATCGCCTTTGGCATTTTCTAGGGTTGCTATACGAGAAATGCTGAGCAAATCATCACCGACCAGCTCAGCATTTAAAATCTCAGCAATTTGCTGTAATTTCATAAATTTTATTAGTTAGCCTTTGCTACACGCTCTGCCACTTTATCAGTGATATTATCCACTTTTTTCTCGTTAACATAAAGGCTTGCTGCAGCAGGTTTAACTTCGTCATATTTACCTGCTTTAGCCTCTGCTTCAATGGCTTGGAAAATAATAGACTCAAGTTTTTTGGTCTCTTGAGCTTGGCGCATTTGCATTTCTTGTTGTAAAGGCTGCCCTTTCTCTTGCAATGCTTTTTGAAGCTCCTGAATTTTCTTCTGATGAGCCTCTTTTTGTGTTTTGCTCATCGTAGCGTTCTCGCGCTGGTATTTTTCAACTTCAAAACGAATATCGCCTTGTAATTTTTCGAGCTCTTGTCTGCGCTCACGAAACTCTGATTCTAACGTTGCTTTAATCGTTGCCGCTTGAGGCGCACTAGAAAAAACTTGCTGTACATTTACAATCGCAACCTTGTGAGCAAAAGAGCTTGCTGAAGCACCCATTAGAAAAGTGGCTAACAAAGTCATGGCGGTTGTTTTAATCATTTTATTCACGAATTTATTCCTTTTAGAATGTGTTACTTATATTGAAGCTGATGCTTTTAGTGTCATCATCTTCTTCTTTCTTAAGTGGATAGGCAAAACTGATTACCATAGGGCCCATTGGCGAAATCCACTGGATAGATAAACCTGTAGATGAGCGGAAACGACTTGCATCCGAATAATCTTCAAGTAAAGCTTGTTGATCTGGCGTTAGGTTTGCGTAACGATTTACATCAAATTCAGTATCCCATACGTTCGCCGCATCAACAAATAAACTGGTACGAACTGAACTACTGTTCTCATCATCTAAGAACGGAGTTGGAACAATCATCTCAAGGCCTGCAACGGCTTTAACATTACCACCGATACGTCCTTGAGGGATGATTGTATCAAATTTTGGATCACTACCAATCTGACCTTGTGAACCATCTCCGCCAGGGGTACCAGGTAGCCATGTTGGTTGGACAATAATTGCACGAGGTAAAATAGTGTTTCGCTCAAAACCACGCAGATCCATTTCTGAGATTCTAAAGAATTCTTGTACTGGTAGAATTTGGTCATAACCATTGGTATTACCGTAACCATTACCATAACCAAGCGCTGCTTTGGCAGAGAATGCCCACTTATGATTGGTACTTAATGGCCAATAAAAACGTGAATCATAATTTACCTTAAAGTAATTTAGATCTGAATTTGGTGTCGTTGCTTTAAGCGTTAAGCTTTGTTTTGAACCCGCTGTTGGGAACATACCACGGTTAAGGGTTACACGTGACCAACCAGCACTTAACTCAAGTTTTAAAAATTCAAAACCTGCATCTGGGTTCTCAGGATCTAAGAAAGTCTCACGCATAATACGTGTTTGTTCATACTCTGATAACTCAGATAAGTATTCTTTTGAAATTGTTGCACCAAAGTTTAAACGGTTATTGGCATTAATCGGAATACCTAGGCTTGAGCCAACGCCATATTTTTTACTTTTATAGTCGATAAGGCTGTACTTACTTGCATCAAAATTCTGGAAGAAAATTGAGTTACCTAAACTAATACCGTCTTTTGTAAAATATGGGTCCGTATGCGATAAGCTCACGTTCTGTGAACCTGTTGCCGTACTGATATTAAATGCAACTTGGTCACCAGTACCTAAGAAGTTAGATTCACTGATACCAATATTAAACTGCAGCTTGTTATATGAACCGTATGCAAGACCCGCATTAAAGCTGCCCGCTGATTGCTCTTTTACAGTGAAATCAACATCAACTTGGTCATCTTTACCAGGTACAGGTGAAACTTCAAAATCAACGTTTTCCATATACATTAAACGTTGAATTTGTAACTTAGAACGTTCAAGCGTACTGTTAGAAAGCCATGCACCTTCAAGTTGTGTTACTTCACGACGAATGACTTCATCAGAAGTAATTTCATTACCACCAATGTTAATACGGCGGACATAAATGCGTTTACCAGGGTCAACCGATAACGTTAGTTTTACTTCTTTGTTCTTTTCGTCAATATCTGGAATGGTTCGCACTTCGGCGTTGGCATAACCAAAACGTGCTAAATAATTTTTAATAAACTCTTCTGACGCAGTCACCACTGAGCCATTGTATAATTTACCCGTTTTAAGAGGAATAACCGCGCGAATAAGCTCTTCACGACCAAGTAAATCACCCATGAAATCAAATTCTTTAACAGTAAACTGCTCACCTTCGGTTACGTTTACCGTCACATATACAGATTCTTTATCTGGACTTACTGATACTTGGGTAGAATCAATATTAAATTTAAGGTAACCACGGTCAAGGTAATAACTACGAACTTTCTCTAAATCGCCTTGAACCGTTTGCTTTTGGTACCTGTCATTTGACATAAACATATACCAAGGCAAATCCTGACGTGATTCAGCAAGTGCTAATAATTCTTCATCAGAAAATAACTCATTTCCAACAATGTTGATTTGACGAATAGAAGCAGCATCGCCCTCTTTAAATTCAAGTTTCAGTTTTACCCGATTACGCGGTAAACGTGTTACTGAAACATCAATGGCAGCATTATACTTACCGATGCCGTGGAAAAATTCCACTAAGCCTTTTTCTAAACCATCAACAACAACCATATCGAGCGGCTCTCCTTTGCGGATCCCTTGCTGCTCCAAGCTGTCATTTAATTGTTCATCTTTAATATCTTTATTGCCTTCAAATTCGATAACACTGATTGTTGGCCTTTCTGTTACTTGAAAGATAACGGTGTCACCATCACGAACCACTTTAATGTTGTCAAAGTGACCCGAACCATAGAGAGCTTTAATCGTTTTTGAAATTGTGTAACTGTCGAGGTTATCACCAATGTTAATAGGAATGTGCGTTAATGCAGCACCGAGTGCAACACGTTGCAATCCTTCAACTCTTAAATCTTCTACAATAAAGGAGTCTTGTTGGCCGAGAGCTGTAAAGCTTGCTCCCAATAAACTTATTACAGCCAATTGTTTTCTTATAGCCATGTTATTATTTGATTTCCTTTATAACCGCGTAAAATCGTTAAACAGCGCAAGGCAAGTTAACAATATAAGGATTAGCGCGCCAATCCTAAAACCTAATTCTTGTGTCTTTTCAGAGACTGGCTTTTTTCTGATAAGTTCAATGATGTAATACATTAAATGACCGCCATCTAAAATTGGCAACGGTAACAAATTGAAAAAACCAATGCTCACACTAACAAATACTAAGAATTCCAATAATGGCATAAAGCCACTACTGGTACTGGCTCCGGCGCCAATTGCCACTCCTACCGGACCACTTAAGTTAGCAACAGAAACTTGTCCTGTTATCAAATTTACCACTGTTGCAAAACTTACTTTTATTAATTGAATTGTTTTATCAACACCTAAAACAATGGCATCAAAGACACCATATTGTTGTGTCGAAATCATCCACGATGGCCAATTTTCAA
>NZ_JBFKMX010000025.1:0-38342 GCF_041629635.1 Pseudoalteromonas sp.
GATGTTAAATTTGCGAACCCATATTGCGAGCAGATAAATACAAACATAATCATCGCAGGTATTGAAATTGACATTTGCCACTCAATTCCAAGCGCAGCTAAATAAAGAGCAGTAAAAGCTAAACCACCGATACAACTTAACCAGATTATCTTGCTGTAGACTTTATTAATTTTTGCCAGTTGCACCCAATTAAGCTGGTCATTTGCCATTATTTTCATTGATTTATTTGCATAAGTTCTTGGGATTAACATAGCAATCGAAAAACACGAAATAGCTAAGGCAACATAAGACGCGGTTTCAGGTTCAAAAATCTCCTTTGAGATAAATGGAAAGCAAAAAACAGCAAAAATACTGGCTGTTGTTGACACAGCAATGTTTGCAACGCTTTTTAATGGAATATGTTTCGTTTCCAGGCTACTTGAAGCATCGTCTAGCATCATCACAGTTGCTAAGCCAACTAAACAAGCTACAACATAAACAAAATAAGGTGCATTTGGATGTTCAAAACCGTTTAAACTCATAAGTAATGGCATAACAAGGCAAGCTAAAGCGATTAAACACTCTGAAACAGCCAAAATAACAAACCCATGATTAGCGATGCGCTTAAATCGGTAAATATAATAAAAATGCAATATCCAAAGTAACATTAGTGTGAAGTAGATATTTGCAATTATTCCAGCAAAAAACAGACCGACTAAAATCGCACTCGAGCTAAATAGTCCCAACATGGACTGTTTAACAACACTTTTAAAACTACCTAAGTACTCTTGCTTTAATACAAAAAAACCAAAACTCTGACTAAATGCAGTATTGAGCAGCATTAAAATGAAAAAGTCACTGCCAAACGATGCCGTATTCCCTGCGCCTAAAAAGAAAATACACGAAGAAAGCAAAATAACTCTCGAAGCTCCCGGTCCACCAGTCGCTAACAACGGCGCAAAAATCGTCAAAAGCCAGTTAAGCTTGGTATTTTCAACTTTGCCATGCGCCATATATTGCAATCGATGTTTAGAAAGTGACTCTAATGATTGGGAGAATGCATGGCGCATTTTCAAGTTTGATAAGCCGTACTTGCTCGATGTTAAAAGCTCTAAAAACGAAATTTTATCACCTTTAATTTTCTTGCGATAAAAAGAGAAATTCTCTCGATTTCGTTTTGACATTATCGAGCTATGTTTATTTTCAAACAAATCAATCGCGCGTAACTTATTTTGCACGGACGATATACGCTCTAAACCACGATCATCATTTACAATATAAAGCTCTTTACCAAGCCTAAATGCATCACCAAACTTTGCAATCAAACGCACCCATAAATCATGATCTTGCAGGGCCGGTAAATTAGCATCAAAACCATTTACAGCTAAAACACGTTCCCTTTTTACGAGAATTTGATTAGAGCACTGATTTAAATCTAACGCATTAGATAGTGATATCACCTTATTTTTTGAAAACAATGACTTTTTATGAGTGCCATAATCCCAGAAATAACCACTACAAACGAAGGCATATTTATCATCATATACTTTCAGAAGGTCCTCTAAACGGCTTGGTAAAAACACATCATCATCGTCTAAACCTGTTACTAAATCAGTATCAAGATTTTCAATTGCTTTATTGCGTGAAGCACATGCACCGATGGATTGGTCATTTCGGATAAATGTAATTTTGGGATTATTTAAATTGCTTAGATATTCGGACGTGCCATCAGTTGATCCATCATCAACAACACAAATCTTAAAGTTTTGATAGCTTTGCGCCAACACCGAGTCTATCGCTTTTTTTAATAGCTCTAGGCGATTTTTCGATGGTATGTAAATGCCCACACTTAACAGTTTATGAGTCATTATTTAGCCACCAAATCACGATAAATCGCTTCTATTTCAAGGCAAATCGATTTTAACCTGTATTTATTTGCAATAGCTAAAGCATTCTCGGACAGCTTTTGATATTCGCTATGTTCTGCCGACAAAACCGAATTCAGTGCCTTGGTAAAGTTTGAAACTAGTTCAGATTCATTGTTTTGATCAATTAAATATACTGAACCAGTTAACTGCTCTTCTGAGCCATGATTTTTTGTTGCAATTACAGGCGTGCCACATGCCATAGCCTCAGTCATCACAAGACCAAATGATTCATTACGTGACAAACTTATTAAAACTCGGCTTTGATTTAAATACTTAGCAACATCATTTGCGGCAAGTGCCCCTGTTACCGTTACGTTATTGTGTGTTTTTGCAAGTGTTAAAAAGTGCGCTAGATGCGGGCCCATACCAATCACAATAAACTGCTTATCAGGGCATGCTTTAATCAAGGCTTCTAGACGGTCTGTCCCTTTGTTGTGATCTAAGCACCCAACAAAAGCGGCATCAAATTTTTTCTCTATTTCTGGTTGTTGAAAATAAATCGATTCATTAAAGCCCGCGCTTAAAATAGAGTAAGTAATACTTTGAGCATAAAAGCTTTGCTGCAAGCGCTTAGATGTGAAAATCCAGTGATCAACAATACTTATCAGCTTTTTATAAGTTTGACTTGGGTTTTTATAGCAATAAATATCACCACCATGGCAGGTTACAACCACCTTAACGTGTTTATTGCGTAATAACTTATATAACCATGCGCTTAAAATGGTTGGGTAATAATAATGAATATGGATTAAATCAAATTTTTTAGGATTTAAAATAACGCTCAAGAAGAAGCTTATGAAAAAAAACGGATATTTAAATAATCGGTGAAAAAGCGAGTCACCATTCCAGCGCATATAAAAGTAGTCTAAATTACTGACCTTACTCTTTAAGCGTTTAACCTGATTATCTACAAACGAACCCAAAACAGGGGCGCTCTTTTTTGGCCCCATATTTGATACAACCAACACATTCATAATTAATAAACGTTTTTCATTTTAAATGTGTAAGTAACAGTCTTAAAAATAAGTGATATGTAGTGCTTAATAGTCTGTTGATTTACCCAAAGGACATCATTTGCAACGATTTCATCCATAGGTAAATCACTGCGACCATTAATTTGTGCAAGCCCTGTTATACCGGGTTTTGCATCTAATCTTTTAAACCATTCCTTTGGTAGTTTTTCATATTCTTCAGGTACCCAAGGTCGAGGCCCTACAATAGACATATCACCAACAAGCACATTCCATAACTGCGGTAGCTCGTCTAAGCTGGTTTTTCGTAAAAAAGAGCCTAGGGGTGTGATCCTTGGGTCATTTTTATACTTAATAGTGTACTCATTAACCTTTTCAAGTTCACTGTCATCAACCACAGCTTCATTAAGCATACTGCGAAACTTATAAATTGTGATTACCTTGCCACCAAGACCTAGTCTTTTTTGCGCAAAGAAAACAGGTCGCCCCATTTTAATGGCAACCAATATTGCTAATACTAGCAATATTGGAAAAAACAACGATAAAGCTAAAAAAGCAAAGATTATGTCACATAATCGAATTGCTAATTTTTGCATTGTGCTTGCACTCCAATTGCAATTTTTAATGCTTCGATTCCATCTTGTGCGGTCACTCTTGGTGCTCTACCAAAAAGAATCGCTTCAGCAAAGTCTGTATGCTCAGCCATTAGCGGCTCAACATTAGGAACAAAAACACGTTCAACTAAACTTTCTTGCTTATATTTAATATCGCTATTTGAAGAAACGTACGCACCTTGTGCATAACGATTAACTTCAATTTCCTTACGTAAGAAATCGACATTAATAAAACAGTTTTCGCATGAAATTAAAATTGTGCGCTGCTTTGTTTGTGACGCTTTACTTGCTGTAATATCACAAACAATTCCGTTTGCCCCTTTGAAAATTGCAGTAACATAGTCTGAATTGTTAGTGTAAAAGTTACCACCAACGGCACTAACTAGCTCTAACTGACCCGGTACAAGGCAATTCACATTATCAATGTCATGGATCATTAAATCTAAAACAACGTCAACATCATTGGCACGGCTGGTATTATAAGATAAACGATTAGCTTTAATGGCTAAGATCTCTTTATCTTCAAGAATCTTCTGTAGCTCAGGGTAAACCGGGTTGTAGCGCTCAACATGGCCAACCGCCAAGGTTAAATGACGCTCTTCCGCAATTGCTTTTAATTCTTCAGCTTCCGAAACTTTAACCGTAATTGGTTTTTCAATTAAGCAATGCTTATCTTGCAATAAAATTTCTTTAGCAAGTTCAAAGTGCAAAGTAGTAGGCGCAGCTAAAACAACAGCATCGACTGAATCAAGAAATACTTGGAAATCATTAAAGTATTTACAATCAAATTCATTTGCAACATGATTTCCCTGTTGTTCATTGGGATCAAACAAGCCAATACACTCTACAAGTGGATTAGCAACTGCTACTCGCACATGATTGCGGCCCATTGAACCTGCGCCAGCAACACCAATGCGAACCGTTTTTTTAGGTGAATTCATTTTCTTATACCTGTTTTGCTAGGGTATTTAATACACTACAAACTTTTAGCACTTCTTCTTCTGAAAGTGCCGGGTGAACAGGTAATGATAAGACTTTTCTTGATAAAGCGCGAGCATTTTCATCGCCTGCGTTAACGCTTTTATCATTATAAAATACTTGCTCAGTGATACTAAATGGATAAACAATTGCTGAGCCAATTTGATTTTCAGCTAATAAAGCTTGCACCTCAGCACGTTCAATCCCTTCAATTACCACTGTATATTGATGATACACATGTTTAAATCCATTTGGCTCTAATGGCGTTTTAATAAACGGGTTATCAGCAAGCTCTTTGTTATAAATCGCTGCATTACGGCGACGCAAATCGTTCATACCATCAAGCTTTTTAAGCTGCTCTAAACCAATTGCAGCGGCGATATTGGTCATGCGATAGTTATAACCTAAAACATCATGCTCATACTGATCAACACGACCATGATTCAAATACTTACGACCAAGTGCGGCAACTGCTTCATCTTTAAATAAAGTCATACCGCCTTCTGAGGTGGTCATATTCTTTGTTGGATAAAAGCTAAAACATGATGCATCACCAAAGCTACCTGCTTTTTGTTCATTTACTAAAGCACCATGGCTTTGAGCACAGTCTTCAATGATTTTTAAATCGTATTTCCCTGCAATTTGTTGCAAGCGGTTCATATCGCATGCTAAACCAAAGATATGGACAACCATAATGGCTTTAATGGATTCGTCATAATTAGACTCCAGATAAGCTTCCAACTTATCTAAATCTAACGTAAAGGTTTGCGGATCAATATCAACAAAAACCGGTACTGAGCGATTAAACAGAATTGAGTTACTTGATGCAATAAAGGTAAATGGGGTTGTTAAAACTTTGTCACCTTCGCCAATACCAAGTGCCAGAAGCGCAATATGTAACGCGGTTGTACCATTACATGAAGCAGCACCAAAAGGCATACCAATGTAATCTGCAAATTTTTGTTCAAAATCGGCTACTACTGCACCTGTTGCAATCATCCCCGACTTCATCACGTCAACAACGGCATTAATTTCTTCTTCGCCCATTTCAGGCTTGGCCATATTAATCATAGAAAACTCACTTAATAATTTAAAAAACTGGTAAAACTTTAATAGCGCTTAAAGGAAGAGATAAGACTTCTTGCGTTGTGGGTTCGGTAAACTCTATAGATTGTGTTTCTTTAGCAACATCAGTGATATGTTCTGATAACACGCGTTCGCCATTTTTATACACAAAGCCAACAACTTTGGCCGGATTGCCAACAACCAGTGCATGTGCCGGGATTGATTTATTTACCACAGCGCCTGAACCTATCATGGCGTACTCACCTATTACAATGCCGCATACCAACGTCGCGCCAGCACCAATAGATGCGCCTTTTTTAATTAGTGTAGGCGTCACTTTCCAATCAGGGTTTACTGCTCGCGGGCGAAAGTCATTAGTAAAAATCGCTGAAGGACCAACAAATACGTCATCTTCAATAGTAACGCCATTATAAACAGAAACATTGTTTTGAATTTTAACATTAGCGCCAATCGAAACATCAAAATCAATATAAACATTTTTAGACAAAATTGTGTTTTCACCTATTTGCGCGTTTTCACGAACTTGTACTAAGTTCCAAACCTTTACATTGTCTGCCAACTGCGCTTTTGGACTTACCTCAGCAGTTTGGTGAATAAAAGCTGTTGTCATTTTATCCTGCCTGTTTTAATTCATTGATATGTGACATAAAGTCAGAAATTGCTTGTTGATTTGCAGCGTTTCTAACGGTTTCTTTTTTCTTTATATCTAAACTTTTAATCTGTGATTCATTGTTTAACGCAATCAACAGCCCTTGTTTTTCAAGCTGTTTGTCTACGTTTGGTAATTCACCCGAAAATAAAGTATACGCCGGTGTATTTAAACAAGCGGCTTCTCTATTCATACTACCACCACCACTAATAACGGCATCAGCACAATTGACTAATTGAAGGCCATCTAATACGCGCTCAGAAAACTTAAAATTAGGGAACTTGCTTTCTAATGCCACTTTTTGCGATTCTACACGAGGGAGTACCAACACTGTCACATCAATTTCATTCAAACGTGTTAAACATAAATCAAAAAATGATTCATCGTTGTTATGATAAAGCGCAAGCGTTGGCGGTGGCCTTACAACGACAAGCGGCTTTTTTAGTTCACTTTCAGAAAGTCCAAATGCATTTTGAATAATTGAATAGTAATCATCTACTTTTTTAAAGTCGGCTAAACAAATATCTTCTTTTAATCCGCTGTAACGACGAATTTGCTTAGCACCAAACTTTAATGCACTTTGCTGTGGAAACGCAGTAGGTAAACTTACAATACTGGCGAGTCGAAACGCGATATGGTTTGCTGGCTGGCCTTCAAAATCCATGCTTGTTAGGCTAGGAATACCAAGTAGTTTGGCTGCAGCTAATTGAAAGTAAGAGTTGTGTGAAAGCGCAACATCGAACTTTTTGCTTTTAGCATAACGAAAAAGTGAAACTGTTCTGGCAATTAGGCTAAACACTTTAGCAAGTTTATTTTTACCACCATGCCCATCTACTAAAGTTGCATTTAAGTTATGCTGCTTTACAAGTTGTGCTGTTTGAGCAAAATCCCTGTATGTGATCTCAACCTCTATTCCACTTTGCTTTAACCTTTTAATGATGGGTAAAAAGAAAATAACATGCGGCGAGTTTACAAGATCGATCCAAACTCTCATATTTACCTTAAATTGCGCGTTGTAGGTTAAAAATCGGCGCAAATTATACCCTTTAATCTCGGTTATAATCAATCATACGTAGAGAGTAGCCCGTTAATGTGTTTAAAAGACCTACATCAATACACTTTAACTTTAAAGACGCAGCTCTATTTTAAAAGCAGATGTTAAGTGAAAACATGCCCATTCGCAGCAAAGCATGTAAAATGCTACTATTCACGTTCTCGTAAACACAAGTTTAAAAATCATGCTAGCGTCTTCAATAAAAAGGCTTTTTAAACAATTTGGTTTTAGCCCCCAACTAGCACCTATCGCAAAACAGCCAGTAAAAGAAAAAGTGGCTTTTATTCATATTGCGAAATGTGGCGGAATCTCCATTGATAACGCATTACGTGCTGTTTTTGCTCAACCAGGCGATAAACGTTTATGCCGAGAAACCTCAATTGCTGGTAGCTTAGCAAATTACCAATCACCAATAGAAACGCTGGAGGATTGTTGTGACTTTAGTGAACACCACTTACTACACTTACAACATGTCTTAAAATATTTTGCCCAGTCAAACCATAGTTTCATAAGTGGGCATTGGGGAGTAAACAGCGAAATTCTTAAAGCACATGCTCATAAAAGAGATTTCATTACAGTGCTTAGGGATCCAGAGAGTCGCTTAAAATCTAATTACATTTTTAATAAGTTAAGTAATTCACTTAAGATAATGCCACCAAATAACATTAATACCGACTCAGTAATAAGTGAGGCTAAGGAAATTGTGTTTGGTAGAAGAGGATGGCAAATGGCTAATACGCAAATTGCATTTATTGCTGGAAAATACCCTAAACACTTAGATGATGCAAAAAAATTACAAAGCACTTTTATTGATAATTTAAACCATTTTAAATTAGTTGGATTTTTAGAAGATTTACCTAGTTTTAAAAAACAGTTTTATGCAACTTATCAAAAAGATGTACGCATAAAAAAGCATAATGCTACAAGTCGCTTAGTTGATGGTACAAAGCAACTAATGCTGGATGACCTCAGACAATTCTTTGATGACAAGAGCACCAAACGACATTTAGAAAAAATTTGCAGTGTTGAAAAAGAAAGTTACTTAATAGCAAAAGAGCGCCATTTTGAATAATAAAATCATTTTCAATAGCGCCTTATTATTTATCGAAAAGTTCATCATACTGGCACTTGGCTTAGTAAACACCTTAGTTATAGCAAGATATGCTGGAAAAGAGCTCTTTGGAAACTTTGCTTTTATTGTCTCGACGGCCAGCTTATTTTTGCCCTTTACACTTATTGGGCTAAATAACGTTTGCAGTAAATATTTTATAAAATACCCAAAAAATAGCCACCATTACTTAAAGGCCGCTTTAATAATACGAGCCATTTTTGCTTCATTGGCAATTTTAATAACTTTCTTCGTTGCAAAAATCTACTTCAATGATGAGCTTAGTCCATTAGTTGTTTTAGCGGTATCACTGCAGTGGTTTAATATTTTTACACTTATCGAATTTGTCTACTTAGCAAATCAACATGCTTTAAAACCTACAACTATACGTGTATTTTGCAGGTTAATCGCAAAACTGACTCTTCTATTTTCGGTATTAAACGAATTACCAATAATATACTGGATACTTGCTATAGGATGTGAATACCTTCTAATAGCTCTTAGCTATATAATGATTTATATTAAAGATGACATTCACCTAAATGACAGTCATCGTCGGCTTTTCAGTACTTGCAAACGATTATTCAAAAAATCTAAATGGCTCTTTTTATCCAGTATCGCAGCAGTGTTATATTTAAAAATCGATCAGGTGATGTTAGGTGTCATGCTATCGAGTCAAGATGTTGCGTACTATGCGGCGGCAGCTAAACTTTCAGAGTTTTGGTACATATTCCCCGTACTTTTAGCCAATGTTTTTATGCCAAAACTAGTCAACCTATATAAAGTGAATAAAGGTGGCTACTGGCATTTACAACGAAAACTATTTCTCACCCTTTCAACTGTAGCGCTTACACTAACAGTAATTACCTATTTTGCGGCCCCTTACATAATTCATTTATTATTCGGAGATGGTTACGCGCCTAGTAGCACGATATTACAGATACATATTTTGGGGTGTTTATTTATTTTTAATCGCGCTTTTATTAGTAAATGGCTCATATTATCAAACAATTACCCATATAGTTTATACAGTCATGGATTTGGCGTCATAATCAATCTCGGGTTAAACTATTTGCTTATCCCAATATATGGCGGTGCAGGTGCTGCTATCGCGAGTGTAGCTGCTTATTTTGCAGCCAGCTTTGGGTTTATGTTCTTTTTTAATAGAACCAAGACTTTTATATTTAAAATATTTCAAGTGTCAAAAAGCTCAGAAATAGAAAAAAGGAAGTTATTATAATGACAATGAAAAACAAGCATTTAACACTCTTAATTGTTTTGCTTACCACACTGATAACTATAATTTACTTCCCGAGTTTGACTGTGCCTTTCTATCTTGATGATCATAGCTCAATAGTTGATAACACAATTTTACACACAGGTTCTGCGGCACAAGTATTAGAATCTTCAGGTAGGCGCTTTGTAACCTATATTTCACTCTGGTTAGATCTGAAGTTCAATGATGATGTTAAGCAATTTCATATTACTAACTTAGTAATCCACCTTCTCGCAGGATTATTTAGTTACTTACTATCTACAAAACTAATTGGAAAAGCTTATCCACATTTAAGTGAATCAAAAATTAGTTACATTTCTCTTTTTGCAGCAGTTTTATTTGTTATCCACCCATTGCAAACCCAAGCGGTGACCTACATTATTCAGCGTACTGCTTCTTTAGCAGCGTTATTTTATTTGGCCAGCTTATTTTTCTATATGTGCTTTAGGAGTTCCAATTCAACACTACAAAAAGCTAGTTATTTTTCTCTTTGTTTCTCTTCCACACTGCTAGCCCTTTTTACAAAGGAAAATACTTACTCCCTTTTAATTGCCTTTATTTTGGTAGAGTTTGCCTTATTTAACAGTTTAAATATCAAAAGGACATTACTTGGGAGTCTTTTAGTTATAAGTTCAATAATCGTTTTAGGGCTTTTCAGCACTGAGTTTCAGGGTGCACTTCAAGCAGTAGATCGTCTTACAAGAGAAGACTTAATGACGTCTAGGATTGACTATTTTCTGGCACAACTAAGTATACTATGGCTGTACGTTTTAAAGTTTATAGCGCCTTTTAATCTTAGGTTGGAATATGACTACACAATTAATTCATTTTCCCTTTTACTAACTTCAATTTCAGCAATTCTCCATTTTGCGTTTATTATATTTGCCATATTAAATTGCAAAAAAAAGCCATTAATTTCTTTTTTAATATTTCTTTTCTATACAACTCATAGCATAGAATCCAGCTTCATCCCAATTAAAGATCTTATCTTTGAGCATCGCACTTATCTGCCAAATTACAGCTTGTGCCTGCTGCTAAGCTTATTGCTTTTCAGTTTATGCTCCATCCCAAAATATAAAACCACAACAATTGGTTTTTTAGTTATATTGACTCTCTTCCTCAGCTTTTTAACCTACAAAAGAAATATTCAGTGGCAGAACCCCATTACTTTCTATAAAAACGAGCTAACTTATTCACCTAAAAGCTGCAGAGTGCTCGGAAACCTTGCTTATGAATACCAAAAATTAGGTGATATCGCCCGCTCAACCAATACTTTAGAAAAGTGTTTGCATAATTCATCTAATCAAAGTTTAAACCCACAACTTGTTATTAATTATATTTCTCTTCTTATTTCTCAAAAACAATTATTAAAAGCCGAAGCAATTGCGATTCAATGGCTTGATAAGGTATCTGATGTACCATTTATTAAAATTGATCTGCTAGACAGTTTAGCTGACATCAAGCTTCAGATGAATGACTTAACGATGTCAGAGCAGTATCTGAGAGAGTCCATTCGGATTGTCCCTAATCAGTCGCGTTCGCTGATTTCACTTTCACTTGTACTGGCTAAGCAAGGAAGGTTTTCTGAAGCAAGAGAATATGTTATTCAAGGGTTAGCAATAGAACCTAATAACGAACTAGGAAAACTAATCGCACAAAGACTAGGTGTTGAAAACTAAAGGTTGTTCAACGTAACTTATTTTAAAACTAAAAGTAACCTAAAGTTTCGAGCTACATTATCAAAAAAGGGCTATTTTACTTAGCCCTCTTTTATATATTTGAACGTAAATTTATAAAGAAAACGAATCAACCAAACGCTTATACTCTTTAATCACTTCGTCTTTAATGCTTTCATCACCGCTTACTGATAAGGTGTAAAATGTGTTATTTTCTTTATCAAGTACAGCTAAATTATGTATATGCTGAACACCCGATGGTGTTTTTGCTGTGAACACATACTCTTTATTTTGTTTTTTACCTTTATATGTCGCATCCATTTCACCAACCAGGGTAAGAGTGACATTTTGGTATTCTTTGGCTATTAATCCATTCGCTGCTGAATTTATAAAGCCTTGCCATTCCTCTTCTGAACCAGTATAACTGGCACCTTCAAGTACTTGGCAAATTACATTCGATGCAATCTTTGCATTACTTTTGATTTGAGTAGAAATCGTTTGCGCTAATTTTAGAGTGACACCTTCAGCTAAATCTAGCGATTGCCTTTTCGTTTTTGGTGGTGTTACAAAGTCAGCAGTAGCATCACACTTTGCAGAAACAATACTTGAAAAACATAACAGAATCACAGATGTAAACAGCACTAACTTTTTAGTCATTTAAAACCTCAAAAACTATTTATGATAACAAAAAGCCCAGCAAGTGCTGGGCTTTTAATTACTGAAAGTAATTAAATATTAATTACTTACCTTTGTACTGAGAGTTAGAAACTTCAGAACGACCGTTTGCATTTTGCGTGAACGCGTGTGCTGAAACGTCGCCTTTATCAGCGTCAAGGTTAAATGTAACACTTAGCTTAGTTGCATCTTTAATACCAAACAAACCTGCAATAGCTGTTTGTGATACTTTAGTTACTGTCTTAGCCTTAGCTTTGAAGCCTAGGTTAAGTGGACCATGAGCTGTACCGTTGTTATCGATAGCAGATACGATCACGTCAGCGTCTTTAGCACTTTCGTTAGCGATATGCACAGAAGACTGAGTACCTGTGTAAAGTACTGGGAAGTAAGGTACGTTGATGATAGTAGCATCTAGAGCCCACTTACCTGAATCAACGTTAGACGCGATAACGTAACCGCCAGTAGGTAGTGTAGCGTTAGAAGAAGCTTTAACTACAGCTTTTGAAACAACATTACCAGTTTGAGGGATAACATTACCTGCACCTGTCATTGGCGCTGTGAATGTCCAAGTCTCTTTAACTGTTTCTTTAGTAGAACCAGAGAAAGCTGTGTAATCTGCTGTAAGTGTATCGAACTCTTTTGCACCAGTAGACTTAGATGCAACTGGAGTAACTACTGCACCAGCGATACCAGTCATAGAAGTGATATCAGCAAAGTTACCTGTTGCAATAACATCTACGTTAGCAGCTGCAACAGCTAGGCCTAAAGTTTGGTCATTAACAAGAGTGTACTTAAGCTGATCAGTTGTACCTGAAGCAAAAGTTAACTGAGACTCACGCTCGATTAAAGCATCAAGCTTAGTAGTTACAGTGTAAGAGAACTGGCTCTTTTCTGTAGCTAGTTCGAAAGTACCTGATTCAACAGCTGCTGAATTGAATACTGAATCGTAAGTTAGGTTAGTTGCACCAGCAATCTTAACTTTAGTGCCACCAAGAGTAACACCAAATGAAGATAATGCGCTCATTGGGTTACCAATGCCCACATCAAACATGATTTTATCAACATCACCAGTTTTAGTAGCTTCTTTAACTTGTACGTTGTTGAAAGTAAAGTTACCGTTACCGTAATCAAATGTGATATCACCACACTTAACTGAAGTACCACCTACAGCAGCACAAGCACCGCCTAGTAAGCCATTTAAATCAACATTCTTGTCGAATGTTAAAGTAATTGAAGTTGTTGCTGGGTGATCTTTTTCAACTACAACGTTGAAAGATACATCTGCTGCAACTGGAGCTACTTTAAGAGCAACACCTTCAGATGAAAGATTAATTTTAGTGCTAGGTGCAATAGTTACAGCTTGAGCTGCAAATGTACCAACTACAGCAGTAGCTACTAGCGCTTTTTTGAATAGTTTCATTATTTCCATTCTCCAAGTTTCATGAAACTGGTAAAGAGTACAATTACCCTTCACCAAGAATTTTTTATAACTCGGCAAGGAGTTTACCGAATTACGTTCGAAATTTAAGGGGTATTCCCTTTCAAGTCAAGCTTAAACACAATAATAGTAATGATTTATTGGTTAATTATTAACAAACTACCGTTATGTTTAGAGCACGTTTTCAAAAGCTAATAAAAAGGTTTACTTTTTCATTAACTTTTTGCAGAAGATTATATCTTCTTAATGAAAAAGATTAGCATTTAGAGCCAATCTTTCTCATTCTAAACCAACTATATATGCTGATCAAGGATCTTATTAGGCTAAATTATATGTCATTTGATACTCAATGCATGAAAAGACCATTCACATATTGATTACAAATTTATAATGTTAAATTCTTAAGCTCACTAACAAATTGTGCTCGTATTTTTTCCCAATCCTGAGTATTTGACACAATTTTTGGTGTCACTAATACAACCAACTCGGTTTTATCTGACTCTTCTGAGTCATTTCTAAATAAGTGACCCAGGATTGGAACACTGCCCAACATTGGTATTTGCGAAGAACTAGAGTTGCGGTTTTCACTAATTAAACCTCCTAGTAAAACCGATTGTCCATTCGCAGCTACCACTTCAGTATTGATTGTTCTTTCAAAAATCGCTGGGGTGCCCTCTAAACCACCAGCTGCAGACACATTAGATATCCGCTGAGCAATATTCATAATAATTGTGCCTTGGGCGTTAATCGTTGGGGTAACATCTATATTTACACCCGTTTTACGGTACACAATTTCTGTTGTCTGACGCTCCCCTGCAATAGGATCACTTGTAGTGCTACCAATAGTTGGGATGTCATCACCTACACTGATATTAGCTGCAACTCCATCTCGCACAAGTAATGTTGGTCGCGATAGTACATTAATTAAACCATCTGTTTGATTGAGGTTTAAGTTTACATTGCCATCAATACCTACAATTGAATAGCTAAAGCCACCTTTTTTACTAAATCCAATATCGCGATTAGTTTGAGTAACATCGCTGGAAGAGCTAAGAGCAAATTCAACACCTTTGGCAAATGAGCCTGTCAACTTCACTTCAGCAATAACCACTTCAAGCATCACTTGTTTTGGCATTACATCTAATCGCTTGATAATTGGCTGAAGCTCTTGATAATACTGCCCAGAAGAATAGAAAATTAAAGCATTTGCTCTTTCATCAACGACTAACCGCATGTTATCGCCTTCAACACTCTGAGTAGTTGTGGCCGTCGCTGCAGCTTTCTGCTGATTGTTATCTCTTGATTGCTGAACTGCTTGGCCTGCTCCAACTGTCCCAGAAGAAGATAAACTTCCCCCGATTAGCGGAGCAATACTTCTACCCAAATCAGCTGCTCTGGCATACTTGGGGTGATAAATATAAAAGCTCTGCTCAGCACCAGTTGCAGGTTGGTCTAACTCTTTTAACCAATATTCAACCCTTTCTAAAATAGTATCCGATGATGTAAAGACTACTAATTGCCCCAAATGTTCGATTGGAACAAAGTTA
The DNA here is from genome assembly GCF_041629635.1 of Pseudoalteromonas sp. Lineage (GTDB taxonomy): Bacteria > Pseudomonadota > Gammaproteobacteria > Enterobacterales > Alteromonadaceae > Pseudoalteromonas. Next base: position 14,980 of record NZ_JBFKMX010000025.1, read on the forward strand.
ACACTCCCCTGCCCAACAAACTTTGAACCAACTTTAATCCCCTCTTGAGCAAGAAGTAAGGTCAGCTTTTCAACAAAAGTAGCAGAGTCAATATAATTAAAGCTAATCAAACCAATAGATTTTTTATAGAGAGCTTCGCTGTCTAATAAATCTATAAGTGATAAAGCCCTAAGAACAGCTTCACGTTTACCTTCAATTGAAACAAGACCTTGAACTACATCAACTTTGATCACTGCATTTACAAGCTGTCTTAACGTTTGCTGAACAGTGGTTTCAAAGCCGTATTTAATTGGAATTAACTGAACAATTTCACCTGAAACATCGGGAACGTCGCTCGCTTTTCTGCCAAATCCAAAAGACCGGCTCGCATTACCTTCAGAAGATATTGGATGAACATAGAAAATATCATCGTTCAAACTGATGTTAATACCATTCTGCCTTAGGATCTGTGTCACTAACTGGAAAAGACGTTGACCATTCACATTTTTCTTTAATTCAAGAGTAACTGGAATTTTATTATCTTTAACGGTTGGCTCGAGAAGGTAGGACACTTGAAGTAATTCGCCTAAAGAATAATGAACAAACTCACCTAGAGGCATTGCGTTAGCTGAAATTTGATACTGTTTCTTACTCGAAAACTTTTTTGACAAGTCGATGTTATCACTTGATAAAAAACGATTTTTTTCAGCACTAGCGACTCTTGTTAAACCACCTCTGTTGACCTCAGATTCGAACTCAACATCTTTAATTTTTTCATCTTGCTCAACAATTGCATCTTCTAAGAACGATTGCTCAACTGTAATCCCCCCATCTTTAACATGTGTATTAGGGTTTGATAAAATTGAGCAACCCTGTACTGATATTGTAATTGCTAAAGCTAAGGCTATTTTACGTTTATTAAACATTCTATACATTTTCATTTCGTTTAAATAAATTGAACACTACTCTTTTGCCATTGTTATTAAGAGTTATTTGATTTGAAGATACAGCAAGTAATTCAACATTTGGCATTATAGACTGACCAACATCAACCCGTTTACTTTCATTATCAGGATTTTGTAGAATCACAAAACGATTATTGTTCTCTCTAAAAATACCTACCAATCGGAAGTCAATTCCATTTATTAATAGCGTAGGAAAATTAGGCTTAGGAGATTCCGCAACTGAATTGCTTTGCTGTTTAACCTCTTCTTTAAGCTTTGCCGCATCAGCCTCTTCCCTCAATTTCTCTTCAACCCAATATTTTTCAGCTTTAGAGATTCCTTTTGGCATTGGAATTATATAACTGTCTAATGCAAGAAAATCTTTGGACGTATTACTCGATGGTTTCTCAAAATCAGGAATCAAAGTAAAACAATACCATGCAGTTAGCAAACTCAAAAGCGAAACAAGTGTTTTCATGGCTGTTGCTCCAAACCATACTGCCATACAAGGAGGTTAAGACGCGCTGTAACTTCTCTATTGATATCACGATTAATTTCTTGACCACCATAAAAGAAAGTGTCTATTCGAGTGATCGGCTTTAAGGATTCAAGCACACGCATGCTTGTTACCAAGCACTGAGCGAACCCCTTGAAGCTCGCTTGGATACGCCACTGTTTTAGATTTTCATTCACTTCAGTAAAACCTTCCCAACCTATTTGCTCGGTTTTACAGCCTGATTCAGACAAAACTTTTTCAATATTTCTTTGAGCGATTAGCTTGAATTCAGATTCGTCGGAAATGTTATATACATATGGCAAGACTTGAGCCAAGTTTCCTTGTGATTTAACTAACGTGTTTTGTAATTCATCTTTTATACTAACGAGATGCTCAACTCGAACTAAACGACTGTCGATAGATCTAATTTTTTCTGCATTCAAGTCAATCACTTCCCACGTAGGAACTACAATTAAACGAATCGACAATAAAGCTATAATAATAATTAAGTGGTGCTTATATTTTTGAATTGTTTTCACGATGTACCATTTCGATTCTAAACTGTAAAACAAAGGCGTCTTCACCCCTTGACTTTCTCACTACACCATCAAAAGATGCATTAACGACATTATCTAACTTGCTTAACTTTTCAAGAATTTTAGAGGCATCTTGCGCCCTACCTCTCACATTGAACATATCATCTCTCTTAATGAACTGCTGAACAAACATCCCTTCTTCAACTAATTCGTAAATTATATCCCAATGACTATAATAATTTTCAACGGATAGTAAACTAGACGCAATGCTATTAGCTGATGATAGGTTTTCTTGGATTTCCGTTTGAGTGTTAAGCAGACTATTTACTAAATCCCCATGGGCTTCTAATTTATTTTCTAAATTAGACAATTGAATATGGCTATATATGTATATGGCCAATGTAATCATCACAGCAGTCGAAGCTGGAAATAAATACAAAGAGTGAAGTTGTTTTTTTGTAAATATTTTATAAATATCAAAAGATGTTTCTTGAATAAACTCTCGGAAAGAAAGACCCTCAGTTAATTGTAAAAGAGCCTTCGCATACTCCTTTTGAGATAACTTTTTGCATTTTACCGTATTTGCAATACCGGCACTTAAATAAAAGTGGTAAAAGGTTGTTAATAACCCCCCTGAAAATGCCGATATTACACGATTTTGTTTTTGAGCAATAAAAAATTGCCCACTAGGAGAATCTACCTCAAAAGCAATATCACCTTCTAAACCTAAAATTTTTGACATTAATTCAGTTTCTGGAATTAAAATTGCTCCCGCAGAAACATGTTCGTCCAACTCTTTGCTAAATTGAATGGTTTTAACGTCAAAACCATCAACACTGTCGTTATCGTATATTTTTTCAACTAAGGCACGGGCGTTTGATGAACTCCTAGTTAACTGCAATAGTTTTCTAAGTTCACTTTTTGAAATTGCTGGATATGTCTTCCAGGTTTCTTGATAATACTTTTTAGATACGACCACAATTCGGCTTGCTTTATCACAATTGACAAAACCATTTGAAGTATCCAGCCGATAATAACGACCTGCAAAATAACAGATAAATTTACTTAGTAATTTATTAGGTATTATATTTTTAAACAAAGTTTTCAAAAACTACTATTCCTAATCAATAGTTATTTAGTTCCACTTAACACTCGTTATAGTGACCGGTTGACGATAGTTTCTAGGTGTGAATGATGCTATAAACTGTTTGCTTATCATTTGCTCTTTGTTTGTAACACTAATTTTGATTCTCAACTTTCTACCTGGTGAAAAGGTTAAAAATTCATCGTCATCTCTTCCTGTTAGCAAATAGAACTGGTACCTATTTAACTTTCCTTCTTCTCGAAGTTCAATGAGCTGTTTTGCTACAGATTCATTATTTACAAATGCGCTAAGCACTATATCAGGTGCATTCAAAGGGTTAAACCCTGCTGTTAATTCAATAGAAAAATACTTTTCTAAACTATTCAGAGATAAATGTTCAGCACCTTGAATAAAAGTAATCTCATCAAAGGATTGAAGGTATCCATTTCTAGGACCATTCCGCCCTTGAGTTTTATAAAATGTATATTCAGCTCCATTTGTTTGTGCATTATTATCTTTATCAACCCAATCAATGACGGAAGAGACGAATGTATTTAAGTGTTGCTCACCTACATTTAACTCCCTAAGAACCTGCCTAGCGGTAGGCACATAAAGCTTATTCAAACTAATAAGTGATGATAGATCCTGAATTTCATAGGTTACATCCGAACCTACATTAAATGGCTCGCCATGAAAGTTCCAATTTTTAACAAAAGCATCAAGACTGTTAGGTTGCCGTACAAATTGGTTTGACAATAGTTTTTGCAACAACCTTGCCTCACCTCTTTCCAACTTTAACTGTAATTCAAATGCTTTTTTGACTTTTTCTCCTATTTTTACCTGTTGAGAAACAGTTTGCGAAACAAACACTGCTAAAGTTGTCAAAATTAAAGATATTATAAGCACTTGAACAAGCGCTACTCCACGCTCAAAACGCATATTAACTATCTTCTCTTAAATAGCTAACTAGAACTTGATAAGAGTTTGCTGGCAAGTCAATCAGATATTCACTCGCAAAGACTTCTTCAGTTAAAAACTCCATTTTAACAGTAATTGGGAGTATTTGGCGCTTTGCCAAATCATGGGTGTTATACCAAATAGGCAAAGCTTTAACTTTTTGTTCTGGTTGTTTAGCTTCAATAGCTGCCGTAAGACTTTCCCACCCTAAAAAACTGAATCGAACATGTTTAAGTTTCTCAGCAATCACTACTTCATATTCCCATAAAACATTTTGCTCAGCAGAGATAAAAAGAATTGATGATAAGCTTGTTTCTCTATAAACAATTTTTTGAAAATCATCTTCATCAACAACCTCTACACTCACTAAAGCCGATCTGTTTGAAAAAATCGGAGAATCACTTACAAATGATAGTTTTCGCTCACTTGCCTGAAAGTAGATTCCTTTTTTATTGCCATTTAACGTGACAATATAAGGTGAGGTAGATTCTATCACACGCACTAATGAGGATAATCCTAGGTTTTTTCCAGCCTGCTTCCAAAAGTATTCAACCCTTTTATCCCACCTTTCAGAATATTGTGCGTATCCTAGATAACCAGCATATAAAACCATCATTAAGATCGAACTTGCGAGTAGAGTTTCAATTAGGGTAAAACCAGATTTTTTAAGTTTAACAGCTACCAAGTTGCAACCTCAAAATCAAACGGAACCTCTCTCGTTTCAGTTAATGCGACAACAGAGATATGGTATCGACCATAAAGTTTGGGTTTCTCACCGACATCACCAAGGAACTCCGGTGGTTGCACCCTATCTAGTAGTTTTGCCTGCCAATTAAACCGCACTCCCTGTACTGTTAATGTGCCTGACACGTCTGATTGACTTGACAACCCTTCAGCTGATCTTAATTGACTTTTGACTCCCGCAACAGCAATAGGTGCAATCTGATAAAGCCTAGTGGTAGAACTTGCTTTATGAGATGTTAAAAAAGACGAACCGAAAAGCTCAGCGATTAATGCTAAGGAAGCAAATAGAATTAACGAAGCGACTAACACTTCAATCAAAGTAAAGCCTTTATTGCTGTTCATACAATTGAAACATAGGTTTGATAAACACTTCTTTCTTTAAACCATTATTTAATTGGAATTCATAAAATCCAGGTTTAACGTGTGCATTCGTATTTATTACATACTCATTTTTAGAAAAGTTTAAGTACTTAAAATTAACATTTTTTTTTAATTCATTTTTGTTAATAGTTATCGTATGCCCTTCAGTTTGCAATGAAATATTATGTCCAGAATAAAAGGCATCATAAGACAACTGTTTAAATAGTTGTTGGACTTTTTCCTGCTCTATTAAAGCGCCTTGCTGATCGACAGCTTTAATCACTAAACCTCCTGTTAAAGCTAGTAATAATGACGCTATAGCCATTGTCACCATCAGTTCAATGAGAGAAAATCCCGAAAATTTAAAGCGGTACATCATTAATAGACACCATGCTCATCAGCATTGTGATAACAATACCACCCACAAATGCTCCCATGAATAATAACATTATAGGTTCTAGCATAGTGGTTAACTTTTTAATTACTTGCTCTAAGTCATTACGAGAGCGGTTGGCAACCTCACTAAATACTCGTGGTAAACGCCCTGTTTCTTCACCTACTTTAATAATCGATAAAAAGAAATCGGGGAAAATACGTGTTTTACTTAGTACAAAACTGAGTTGTTTACCTGTCTTTAACTGTTTTAGTGCTTGCTTCGCATCACGTTTAAAGTCTGGATGTTTTAAGGTTTCAGACGTCAGTTCAAGCGTTGTATCTAATTGCAAACCTGCATCTAGCATCATAGACATACTTTGTGCAAATCGAATACGTTCTGCAGTTATGATTACATTTCCAACAAGTGGCAATTTTGACCCCGTTACATAAAACCAATCTTTAACTTCTGGCTTTTGTAAGGCATAAACGAGCAAACCAATGCCACCAATAATACCACCGACAATAAGTAGCTGATAATCAATAAAGAAGTTACTGGTATTGATGATCATTTGCGTATACCAAGGTGCTTGTTCAAGATCGGTAAAGATGCCCGCCATTTTTGGCACAATAAAGGTTAAAACAAAATATACCGCCATAATACACACAAAAAAGATTACCGACGGATAAGTCAGTGCGGTACTAATTTGAGTGCGGAGATCTTTTTGAAACTTTAAATCAGCGGCTAAACGATTAAGAACTTCAGGTAAATTACCCGATGTTTCACCAATTTTTAATAGTGAAATGTATAGTGGACCAAACAGAGTTTCATGTTTAGCAAATGCATCACTTAATGATTCACCTTTTTTAAGTGAGCTGGCAATTTGATTGAGCAAGCGGCTAAGCGCTGGGTGGGCGTTTGATTGGCGAATAATATCAATACCTTTATCAACACGCACACCACTTTCTAGCAGTAACGACAACTCGCTGGTGAAAAACTCTAGCTGATCAAGCGTAACTTTTTCACCAAATAGTTCAGCAATTGTTGTTCCTGACGTAATCGCTTTAAGTTCTATCGGGTGTAACCCATCAGCGACAAGTTTTTGCTGAGCCTGCGGTTTATCATTCGCTTCGATGGTGCCTTGATGACGCGCGCCAGAATTGTCTATTGCCTTGTACTCAAATTCCATTAGCCCGCAACCCTTAGCACTTCATCAATGGTAGTTACACCTGTAACCACTTTATAAAAGCCATCTTCCATAAGGTTACGACGTTTAAGGCTTGCATTATGTGCTTGCGCTTTTGGAATAAACTGGTCGTTTTTCGGCATTGCTTTAATATCATCATCACAGCGCAGGTATTCGTTAATTGCTATTCGGCCTTTATAACCTGAATTATTGCAATGCTCACATCCGACTGCTTTTTGGATAGTTAAATTTTGAATGCCTGCATTCTCGGCAACTCGTTGAAGCGGGTATTTTGCTAATAACTCGTTCGCACTTTCGTCTGGTGCCGCACAGTGCTGGCATAAACGTCTAGCTAGTCGTTGTGCTACTACAGATACAAGTGCCGCATTAAGTAAAAACTCTTCCACACCTAAATCAAGTAAACGAGTATAAGCACTTGCAGCATCATTAGTGTGCACAGTACTAAATACAAGGTGACCAGTCAGAGCCGATTGAAGAGCAATTTGCGCGGTCTCTTTATCACGAATTTCACCAACCATTATTATGTCAGGATCTTGACGAACAATTGAACGCAGTCCTGCCGCAAAATCAAAACCGATTTCACTGTTTACTTGAACTTGATTAATGCCTTCAAGTTGGTATTCCACTGGGTCTTCAAGTGTAATAATTTTTACATCAGGGTTGTTAAGCTCATTTAAGAAGGTATAAAGCGTGGTTGTTTTACCAGAACCTGTTGGGCCTGTTAGTAAAACTACCCCTGTGGTTTTTTTAAGATCTTCGCCAATTAACGTTTGCGTATCGCCTGACAAACCAAGCACCGACATATCATAGCGAATTGAGTCTTTACGTAAGAAACGTAAAACAATACTTTCACCTTCGTTCAAAGGCAGTGCCGAGACACGAATATCTAGCTCTTGATTAGCAATTCGCATTTCAATTTTGCCATCTTGAGGGCGACGCTTTTCGGCAATATCCATACCAGATAATATTTTTAAACGTGTCGTAATTGGCAATTGCATTTTAGGTGCAAGCGAGTCTACTTCATGCAGTACACCGTCTATACGATAACGCACTCTAAAGCGACCTTGATAGGGTTCTAAGTGCATATCAGATGCCCCACGGGCCAACGCTTTAGTGATAAGTGAGTTTAGTAAGTTAACTGTTGGCGCTTCAGACGCAAGCTCTCTTAAACGAGCCTCTTCATCACCGGAGAGTTCATTTGACAAATCACTCGAACTATTCAGGTTTTGTATTTCATAAAAAAAAGGTTGGAGTTGAGAGGCGGTTGCAACCTCAATTTCAATTGATTTACCACACCCATTTAAGTATTCAATTAAACCTAAAGATAAAGGATCTTTAGTCACAATGTGTAATGCATCATTACTTGATGACAAAGGTACAGTGTCAAACGAAATAAGAGTATTTATTTCGGAGGTATTATCCGCAGGCAAAGACCAATCATGCCAATCTTCTTGAACAAAAATAGGATAGCCAAGCAATTGAGAATAAAAGCTACATAGGTCATCTTCAGTCAAACTACCCATATTAACGAGAATTTGCTCTAATCTACCAGAATACCTTTTTTGATATGATTTAGCCTTTTCTATATCAGAGTGACTAACTGAGAAAGACTTAAGTAGGATTTCTTCTGGTTCAATCATTGGTGAATAACATCCTCATTCTCACCTGAGCCACCCTCTTGACCATCTAGACCATAGCTTTTTATGCTATATGGATTTCCATTTACTCCGGGAACAGTATATACATAGGAATTTCCCCAAGGATCTAAAGGAATTGCTTTTGGCAAGTACGGGCCATCCCAACCCCTTTTAGTACTTGAACGCAACTCTTCAAGATTAGAGGGAATAGAGCCCACATCGAGACGATAAGTATCAATTGCCGCTTCGAACATTTGCATTTGCGCAACAGCCGCTTTCTTTTTAGATGATCCTACTTTTGAAAATAATTTAGGCGCTACTAGCGACCCTAATAGGCCTAAAATAATTAACACAATCATCAGCTCCATTAAGCTGAAACCACGCATTTTCTTCATTTTTACAACTCCCATAAATTCGACTTGGCAGTTTATCAAGGCCCAATGTCGATGTCGATAAATCACGATTTGATGATTGCAACAACTTGTTGCCACATCTGTTTATTCTGTTCTTTTACTTTTTTTGCGTGCGATAAGCTAATGCTTGCTTGATTAGTCAAATCATTTAAAAAGTCGTTCAATTTATTTTTTAATTGCTCAGTTCCAAGTTGGAAATCAATCACATTTTCAGATAATCCATACTCTCCATAGAGCATCTCATATTTATGACTCCAACTCGTTGCCAAACAAGGTACTCCCTGACAAAGCGCACTAACACAGCCATGAAATCGACTGCTAACCACCGCATCACAACGACCAATTAAAGCTTTTATTTCAGTAGCACTTAAACCATCTACAAGCGCTATTTGTTTGTTGTTTAAGGTATTTATAATCGCTTCACAAATTTCTCTATCTTCTTTGCCTTCGTGATTTAACACTTCAACAAAATAACCTTTGTCGATGAAAAACCGAGCTGAATTAATCCAAAAGTCGTAATACGCTTTCTTTTGTTGCATTGCATCTACACTGTGATATTTAGACACAACTTTGTTATTCGGAATTAAGCAAATGGTGTTTTCGTTTGTTTTTCCAACCTGCAGTACTTCAAGCAATGCCGTAAAATCTGGACTTTTGAACAAGTTATTGCTTTTATCTAACTTTTTACATTCTTGAAAAGAGATATCATCGCGAGCAAATGTAATGGAAGCATCATTAATCAATACCTCTGCAAACTCTTTTAATTCTGGTCGATTAAAAGGACCCAATGCTTGAGGCAAAATAATATAAGGCTTACCGGCCTTGTTAAAGCGTTTAATTTCCTTTGCTGTATTTCTGAGATCAGTCAATGGCCACTGATCACCATACGCAAACCCACAGGCATTTAAAATAACGTCTACATCCGCTTCCGTTACAATGCCAAATCGCTTTAATAATTTTCGAACTTTCTTTGGCAACTTTGCCAAAACCCCGGTTAAGTCAAAACTCCCTCTACGAAAGCTGAGTTTTTGCCATGCACCTAGTTTAGCTCGTTTAATATATGGTAAATTACGGCCAGGTGAGAGCGTAAGTTGATATTCACCTAAATGCTTATCAAGCTGCTGTAATATTGCCTCTAACATTAGTTCAGCCCCTTTGTTTGAGAACTGAACACCTTTAATTTCAATATTTAGCAACTAATCATTCTCCTTTACGTAATATATTAACTGTTCTGCTGTTTTTTTATCAGAAAATGGTATTCCTCCCTTAGGCTTTGCATAGCCAAGCGCAATGAACATTACAATGCGCTTGTACTGAGGAAGCTTCAGTAACTTACTAACTTGTTCATCCAATTTTTCAAGTTCAGGCCAATTAATTGCGCATGTTGATAAACCAAGGGTTTCTGCAGCTAACATAAACTGCATACTTGCAAGGCCTGAATCAATATAAATAACATGTCTATCACGATCCATTGGGTAGTATGATTGGTCACCTACGACAGCAATTAAGCAAGGGATATTATCTGAAAAGCCAACTGTTCCGCCTGGCAATTTTGCAACTTTTTTTCTAAAACTTTCACCTTCAACAACCACAAATTCAAACGGTTGTCGATTACAAGCACTGGGAGCTTGTGACGCAACAGAAACTACTTTTTCAAGCTTTTCAGCTTCAACAGACTTATCTAAAAACCAACGCGTTGATCTTCTCGCTTTCGATAAAGCCAATAATGAATCATAACTTACATCGTGATTTACCCGAGACTCACTGCAATAGGGCTTACAGTTATCACGCTCTAACGACTCAACAGACAAAAAGATTTTTTGAGCTTTTTTTACAATGCTATTTGACAGTTTGATAGCATTAAAATATGCAGTTAAAACAGAAAAAGCCCAATTTAATTCACTCGTTGAAAACCCCTCTGACTTGCTTGCTTTGACAAAAGTTTCTACGGTTTCTTGAATATAATCTAATGCAAATAAATCTCGCCTTGGCTCCATAATTAAGCCTTTTTCCAATCGATGAATATTTCTTCTTAATAATGAGCTAGATTTTTCTTGTACTCCGCCATTTCGAAAATAAGCAAGCTTAGCTTTTAATAAAGCCTGCTGCTCATACCCAAAGCTTCTATCAAAGAAACAGTAATACAATCTGGTCAAAAAGCGAGATTGCACCGCAACGGGCCAGCAACACTTTTGCGCATTATGGATCAGTTTCTTTATAAACTTTTTAAACGCAATCAAAAGAGTATTCCAAAGTTAAAAAAAGAGCTGACCCTAAAAAATTTTAGGGCCAAAAAATTAAAGTGCCGAAATTGCAGCTGCAGCTAGGCCAAGTTGATAAATAATTTGAGTTGCCGTACTCCATAAAGTTAGCTGATTCATGTATTCCGCATCGAGTGGCACAACTATGGTATCGCCTGGCTCTAAACGATTCTTCGATTCGTTAACAGCAAACCAACTAGCATCGTTAGGAATATACACTGAGCCATTAGCCTTAATAACATAGATACGCTCTTCATCTGCTCGCTGCTTTAAACCACCACTATACTCTAAATAATCATCAACAGTTAAATTGTCTCTGTACAAGTGCGAGGTAGAGACATTCACTTCACCAATAACGCTCACCGTGCTTTGTTTAGCCGGAATATAGAGTGCATCTCCTTTTTCCAATTCAAGGGGAATTGCACCAGATTGAATCTTAGGCAAATCAATAACTAAACGTCCTAACGCTTGTACCTTAGCTAGATCTTTTAACAACTTATCAGTATCGTCATAGCTTAATGATGCATCTGTTACCGAGTTAGAAAAGCTTTTTGAGGCAATTTCACGACGTAAATCGTCAGAGAGTTTTTGTAATTGTGCCCGCTCTTTTGTGCGTATTGACTCTCGAGTAAAAATTGCGCCATTTTCAGCTGCAAAGTCAGTTAAACCGCCAGCACGCTCCAATACATTCTCTAAGGTTTCTCCGCGCTTAATTGAGTAAGTACCTGGAAAACGCACTTCACCATAAAGGCTGACCGTTCTTTCTTCAGACCAATTTGGCGTTGGGAAAACATTTAATGAATCCTTACTTTGCAATATAAACTGCCTTGATTGATTCATAGCTTCAGTTAAATTCACTGAAATATGTTCAACACTTGCATTCTCACCCTTTATAACCCGTGTTACTTCGGCATTTTGCATATAAGCAGACTCAAGTAAGCCACCAGCAGCATTAACTGCAAGCTTAACAGAGGCATTTGTCACTAAAGGGTAAACCCCAGGGTAACGTACACGCCCATTAACCGCAATCAGGGCGACATCTTCAAATGCAGATGCTTGTTTTTGCAGCTTTAATATTACAGGCGCAAGTAATTTTTTTCGACTAAATACAGAATACTCGTCTTCATCTAACTCTTCGGTATGACCTGTAAGTAACTTTGTTAGATTATCTAACTGTGTAGTTTCCTCTTCTTCTTCCTCAACCTCTTCACCAATAAACTCTAAAAATTTTCGGTTTTCAAACTTTTGCCACTGCTCAACTTTTGCCTGATGTGCGATTTCTTTCTCACTGAGAGCGAGATCACTTAACAATCTTTTTTCTTCGGCTTTTTCTTCAAAGCGACTAAATATGATAATGATATCACGCGGCTTTAATTCAAAATTGGACGCCTTATTTTCTAACGCATCTACCAATGAAAATTGGAGTAATTCAATATCACCACGTATGTTCTTTTCACGCACAATCAGTGAATAGTCAAAATCCGCAATGGGTAAGACATCTGACTTTAGAGACGATACTAAGTCTGAAATACGTTTACCTGCTTTCCATTGGTAATTACCTGGGTGTGATACTGCACCCATAATAGTCACAGCATTTTCTAATTCTTCACTCGATCCCTGCACTTTAATGACATCACCATCATGCGGTTGATAGCTAATTTCGCTTTTTGAGAAATCCCTAGTTAAAACCGTTTTAAAACTGTTGCCTGCGTAACGTTCAATAACTGTTTTTTGTGGGAAAGCTTCTGCTTTAAACCCACCTGCCAGACGGATTAAGTCTTCTGCGGTTTCATTTTTCTTTAGCTCAAAAATTGCAGGGCGTTTAACTAAACCTGAAACAGTGACTTGCTTACCTACCGATGGAATAAATACAACATCACCTGATTGCAGCACAATATCGTTTGAGCTATCACCTTTAGTTAACAGGTCGTATAAATCAAGTGCAGCAACTACTTTGCCAGCTCTTTTTACTTGAACATTTCGCAGCGAGCCTATTTCAGTGATCCCCCCACTTACAAACAAGGCATGGGTAACTGATGCAAGCGATGACACACTATAAGCCCCCGGCTTATATGCCTCACCTAATACTAAAATGCGCATAGAGCGAAGGCGCCCCATAGAGACAAATGCTTCTACACCAATAATCTCCTGCTCAATTTTCGCTTTTACTAACTTTTTAACTTCTGAGAACTGTAAACCTGCTACATTAACGGGGCTTAGTTTGGGAATGGTTAAACGACCTTCACGGTCAACCTCTACTTCAAAACTATCACTTTCCTTTCCGTAAAAATTGATTTGAAACTCATCGCCAGGTCCAACTAAATAAGAGTCAGGAATAGCCGCATTTTCACTTGGCATAAACGACATTGGCTCACCAGCAAACAACTCATAGCCAAATGGTTTTAATTCTTCCATTTGCGGTTTGAACTTTTCTTCTTCGCTCTTTTCTTCTTCTTCAGAACGGGGTTGTACGAGTAATGATTCGTCTTGTAATGCTTCTTCCACTTGTTTACTTGATTTATCAAGTTGGTTCAAGTCGATACCATACTGTTTAGCAAGAGCCTTTTGCTGCGACTTTGGCAATTTTTTAAATTGCTCAATTTGCTGTGGTGTTGGAGTCATGGCCATTGATGGCTGAATAAATGAAACGACTAACAAGCAAAGAAAAAGCTTAAGATAACGCACAGGATCCCTTTAAAATTCAAGTTCAAATACAACCCACAATTCTACCTGACTTCATGGGCAAAAAAAAAGAGCGTTGAACGCTCTTTTACAATTTTGTTTAAGCTAAAACTTAGAAGCTATAAACTAGAGTTAATACAGTTTCAGTGTCTGTATTTACTTTTTCAGCATCAACTTCTGAGTTATGAGTAACATTAAACCCTACTTTCATCTGCAGCGAACCATTAATTTTGGTTAATAGTGCGGTTTCAGAGATACTCTTGGTGTTAGTACTACCCGATTCAACTTTAAATCCTTGCGTAAATTTAGCATTATCACTAATTGTCCAGCTAAAATCGGCTTTCGCTAATGCAATCCATTCATCATCACGCTCGCCCGCTTTTGGACGACCATCTTTGAAAACGTCTTTATTTTTTTCTGAGTACTGAAAATATTTATAACCTGGACCAAAATCCACACTCAACGTCATATCGGATTCATCAATTAAACGGAAACCATAACCACCAGAAAGAACAGTTTCATGACGATAAGCACCGAAATAATCACTATCGTGGGTTAAACCAACAAATAAGTGTGAATGCTTTTCTCTTAGATTGTAGTTTGCTTGAATCGCTGCACCGTATTTTTCATTGGTACGCTGTGTTTCTTTTAAACCACTTTCTAAAGTCACTTCATCTTCTTTATAAAGTGCATTCAGCTTATATTCATTGGTCCATTGACCGAGATCATGCTTAGCATTGGCACCAAACTTAAACGTTGTCGTTTCTGTGTTACCACTGGTGATAATCGCACCTAACTCACTGCTTGCTTGCCATGTTTTATCTTCTGCAATAGCTACATTAGTTAGTGTAAGTGCCATTAGTGACGCTAAATATTTTAATTTCATTATTAGAGCCTATTACTCGCTAATTTTATTTAAATGCACATCCATTTGAGGGAAAGGTATTGTAATACCGGCTTCGTCCAACGCTAGTTTAAAGTTTTCTTGTAGATAAAAATACACAGCCCAGTAATCTTCAGTTTTTGCCCATGAGCGTGTTACAAAGTTAACACTTGAATCGCCCAAAGAGTGCACACCAATGAAGAACTCAGGATCTTTTAACACTTTATCATTTGATTTAATCACACTTTCAAGTACTTCACGTGTTTCTTTTAAGCATGAGTCGTAACTCACTCCGACCATAATATCGACACGACGTCTTTCCTGACGACTGAAGTTAACAATAGCACCACCCATAATAGCTGAGTTAGGAACGATAATTGTTTTATTATCAGGCGTTAGTAATTCAGTCGAGAAAATTTCAATTTTTGACACACTACCTGAATGACCTGCTGCCTCAATAAATTCTCCAGACTTGAACGGGCGTAAGATAATAATCAATACACCAGATGCAAAGTTTGATAGTGATCCTTGAAGCGCTAAGCCAACAGCTAAACCAGCAGCACCCAAAATAGCAATAAACGAAGTTGTTTCAATGCCTACTTGAGAGAGCGCCATTAGCACCGTCGCCGCAAAAACTAATGCGTAAACAATGTTGGCTAAAAACGAACCAACTGCTTTATCTACTTTGCGTTTTTCAATCGCTTTTTTTGTCAGCTTTTCCGCCATTTTTGCAATACGTATCCCCACTAAGAAGATAATAACTGCAATAATGGCCTGTAAACCATAATGTAAGAGCATATCTGAGTTTTCATTTAACCAATTAACTGCAGAATCCATAATTTTCCATCCTTTGTAGTTGATTTAGGTAATCTTCAGAATTATAAAGACTTTTTAATATATCGTCACTTTATTTAAAAGCGCTCGATAATTATAATTTACTTTTCGAGAGGTATTGATGGTCTTGTCCAAATAAATAACAGAACTGCAAATATACAAACAATAACTATCACCTTTAGCCAATATACGAATGGCATAAATATTAGTGGGTAAGAGATTAACAACACCATAGAAGCTGTTGCGATGATTTTAACCTTAGTGCGAATTACACCATACTTTTCCCAATCATGTATCAAGTCACCAAATAATTTATGATTCAACAGCCAACGATGCAAGTGTGTTGAAGACTTCGAAAAGCAAAAAGCTGAAAGTAAGACAAAGGGCGTCGTTGGTAATAGAGGTAAAAATACCCCAAGAATGCCCAGGGACAAGCTCATTAAGCCAATAAACAACCAAAATGAGCGGATCACAGCTACTTTTATCACTCTCAAACCGTACAAAATATTTTATTTAGCAAAAGCATAACATAACTCTTCCCATTGTTTGTTTTTTTATGTATTATGCGCGCCACACCAAGCAAGGTGTTACCTTTTTTTTGTGGCGGCTGTAGCTCAGTTGGTAGAGCCCTGGATTGTGATTCCGGTTGTCGCGAGTTCAAGTCTCGTCAGTCGCCCCACTCTTTATTCATCTGTAATTTTCTCTACAAAATTTTTATAAAGACTTTACCACCCCTCACTTAAACACTGTTCTAAGTCATTAAAATCTTTATGATTTAACTTTTATGTGTTAGCTCATCAATCAAATGAATTATGTGTAATTTAGAAACAAAAAACGCGACCTAAGTCGCGCTTTCAAATTTATGTTTTAAACTATTATGCTTTTGCAGTTTCTAAACCTGGTGCGGCCATAGTAACTGACTCTTCGAATGTTGCCCATTCCCATGCAGTTTCCGTAGCCATTAACTTGCGCAGTAGCTTATTGTTGAGGTCGTGACCAGATTTATATGCAGTTACTTTACCTAACAGGTTATGACCTGCCATAAACAGATCGCCAACACAATCTAATATTTTGTGTTTAACAAACTCATCTGGGTAGCGTAAACCATCTGGGTTAAGCACTTTAAAGTCATCAAGCACTACCGCGTTATCCATGCTGCCACCTAATGCTAGATTATTAGCGTGCATATATTCGATATCACGCATAAAGCCAAAGGTACGGGCACGGCTTATCTGCTCAATGAAATTTTTCGCTGTAATATCTAAACCTATACGTTGGCGACTTTCATTAATTGCTGGGTGGTTAAACGCAATTTCAAAGTCGATATGAAAACCATCGTAAGGTTCAATTTCAGCCCATTTATCACCGTCTTCTACACGCACTTTTTCGGTAATACGAACAAAACGCTTCGCTGCATTTTGTTCTTTAATACCCGCTTTTTGAATGAGGTAAATAAATGGCAATGAACTACCGTCCATAATAGGTACTTCAGGGCTATCCAACTCAACAATCAGATTATCTAAGCCTAAGGCAGCAATTGCCGCAATTAAGTGCTCAGTCGTAGACAAGCGGACACCATCTTCATTGATTAAACATGTACATAATTGAGTATCGCCCACAGCCTCAGGTGTTGTTTTAAAATCAACAACAGGATTAAGGTCTACTCGGCGAAATACGATCCCCGTATTCGCACTAGCAGGTCGGAGAGTGATAGATACCTTTTCACCCTTATGTAATCCAACACCTACGGCACTGACTTTTTCAGTTATGGTACGCTGCTTTATCATAGGCTATCCACTTACTCATTAAATTGGGCGGCGATCTTACCACAGATAAGACCAGCTGCCAAATTGTGCACAATACTTAAACAGTCGAGCGATTAATCAGCTTGATTACGCAAGAAAGTTGGTACATCAAAGTAATCCGCTTTATCTTGCTTTTTGTCCTGTGATGCGCTTTCTTTGACTTCAGATTGAACGTTTGGTTCAACTGTCTGAGGAGCATCCACATTGCCTGATTGCGCAAAACTTGGCACAAACACACCAGGTGTTGATGTACCGCTCGTTTTCATACTAGTAACCTGGTTGGTATCAGAGCCTGATACTTTTTGGAAATCAGTGCCTACAATACCAAACTGAGGTTTACGGTCACCACCTAAACCAGTTGCAACAACTGTAACACGTAGATCTTCAGACATATCAGGATCAATTACTGCACCTACAACTACGGTTGCGTTTTCTGAAGCAAGTGCTTTCACATGGTTACCGACAGTTTCGAACTCTTCAATCGCAATGTCCATGCCAGCAGTAATATTAACAAGAATGCCTTTAGCACCTGTTAAATCGACATCTTCAAGTAGCGGGCTTGAGATTGCAGCTTCAGCGGCTTCTTGCGCTCGATCAGGGCCTTTTGCTGATGCAGTACCCATCATTGCAGTGCCCATAGCCGACATTACAGTGCGTACATCGGCGAAATCCACGTTGATTAGGCCAGAGCGAGTGATTAACTCCGCAATACCTTGCACCGCACCAAATAAAACGTCATTTGCTTTTGCGAATGCGTCTAATAATGTCGTACCTTTGCCTAAAACTTTTAGCAATTTATTGTTAGGAATTGTAATTAATGAATCAACATGTTGAGAAAGCTCATTGATACCATCTTCAGCTGCAGCTGCACGTTTCTTACCTTCAAATTCAAAAGGACGTGTTACAACAGCAACAGTTAAAATTCCCATTTCTTTCGCGATACGCGCAACCACAGGTGCAGCGCCAGTACCTGTACCACCACCCATACCTGCAGCTATAAAAATCATATCCGCACCTTCTAGGCTATTGCGAATCGTATCAGCATCTTCCTCGGCTGAGTCACGCCCCACTTCTGGGTTTGCCCCAGCACCTAAACCTTGGGTAATTTGCGTACCTAATTGCACTGTTACATCTGCAGATGACTTACGTAACGCTTGTGCATCTGTATTGGCCGCAATAAATTTAACGCCTTCAATTTGTTTTTTAACCATGTGTTCAACAGCGTTACCACCGCCACCGCCGACACCGATTACTTTAATTACGGCTTCTTCACCGTGTTGTTCCATTAAATCAAACATGTTTAACTCTCCGACTAACTACCAAATGAAAACTCAAAAGGTAAAAGCTTAAAACTCCCCTTGAAACCATTTTGTCAAACGGCTCCACCAATTTCCATTACCCGATTCTGTGGTGCGGTTGCTCTGGCTATGTTGCATCGTTCGCCCATACTGCAACAATCCAACTGAAGTCGCAAATGACGGATCATTCACATAATCAGTAAGCCCAGCGATCCCTACCGGTTGACCAACGCGCACTGGCATTTGGAAAATCTCTTCTGCTACTTCAACAACACCTTGCATTTTGGCTGTACCGCCAGTTAACACGATGCCTGCAGCTATTTGTTCTTCTAATCCTGAACGGCGAATCTCATTCATCGCCAACTCAAATATCTCTCTCATGCGCGGCTCTACGACTTCCGATAAAGTATGACGCGACATGATTCGTGCAGGTCGACCACCCACACTGGGTACTTCAATACTGTCTTCTTGACTCGCTAAGCGACTTAACGCGCTGGCATATTGTACTTTAATTGCCTCTGCATGCGAGATAGGAGTACGAAATATTTTCGCAATATCGCCTGTAACTTGATTGCCCGCAACAGGTAATACTGCTGAGTGGCGCAATGAGCCCTGTGTATAGATAGTGATATCCATTGTACCACCACCAATATCAACAACTGCCACACCGAGTTCTCGCTCATCTTCAGTTAATACTGAATCGCCCGATGCAAGCGCAGAGAAAATAAACTGATCAACATGTAAACCGCATCGCTCAACACATTTTTCAATGTTTTTTGCCATGTCGTTTGAGCACGTAATAATGTGAGCGCGAGCTTCCATTCGTACACCACTCATACCTAGCGGGTTACGAATGCCTTCTTGCATATCCACGGTATATTCTTGCGGCAAGGCATGCAGCATTTTGCGTTCAGCTGAAATAGGCACTGATTTAGCTATATGGATGACATTATCAATATCATCATGGGTAATTTCAGCATTATTAATTGCCACTACGCCATTTTCATTTTGGCATTGGATATGTTTGCCGGAAATACCAAGGTAAACCGAGCTAATACGACAATCCGCCATCAGTTCAGCTTCATCTAGCGCACGCTGAATTGATTCGGAGACAAGATTTAGATCGTTTACACCACCTTTATCCATGCCTTTTGCGTTCTGACTGCCAACACCAACAATACTCAACTGATTATCAGGCGTTACTTCCCCAACAACAGCAACCACTTTAGATGTACCAACATCTAAGCCGATTATGAGATTACGTTCAACTGCCTTGGTCATACCCTAGTTATACCTTATTATTTTTAGATTGCTGTTCTGCGGGCTGCAGCCAACTTACAGCCAATCCCGTATCATACCTTAAATCTATCGACTCTACCTCTTTATCCGATGAGTTTTTTATCTCTGGATATAAATCGATAAACCGCTGTACTCTGAGCGCAATATCTTTACGCCCTAAATTCAATTTCACACCGTCTTTAAGCCATAACTGCCACGAAAAACGCTCAGATAGAGCCAAACTACTGAGCTCAATTTCATTTAGCGCTAACAATTCTTTAAAGGTTTTAAACGTCTTCCAAGCTTCACTTTCACTGCCTTCGGGACCATACAGCATAGGTAGCTTATTAAAAAATTGTTCCGCCTGAGCCTGAAAAATATCACCCTGCGTATTTAATAATAAATCTTGGTTCCAAATTGCTACAGCTTGATGCTCAGTAACATATACTCGCAATGTATCAGGCCATTGTTTGCGAACTGATACACTGGCAATCCAAGGAAGCTCTAATAGTTTCTCTTGTACTTGATTTACATCGACATCAAAAAATGTTCTAACTTTTAGTGACTTAATTTTTGCAATTATCGCCTGCTCACTTGTATAGACAGGCTTTCCATGTACCAGTACTTTGCTCAACTTGCTATTTTTCTCAGTTGCTAAGTAATCAGTTAATGCACTAATACCTTGCCAGGTAAAAAATAAAGTGAAAACAAAAAAACTCACGCCAAACAGTAAAGTCCAATTGATTGCAGCAACCAATCGCTTTACTAAATCTGTAACAGTGAGCATTTTTTCTTTCATTTATAGTGTCGAATCCAAAATTTCTAATACCAGTTCAGCAAAACTTCTACCGGAATCTTTCGCAGCCATTGGCACTAACGATTTTTCTGTCATACCTGGTACTGTGTTGACTTCTAAAAGATAAAATTGACCATTTTCATCACGCATAACATCAACACGCCCCCAATCTTTGGCGCCAACTAGGGCAAACGCTTGGGATGCAATACGCTGTAAGTATTCCGTTTCAGTTGACGCTAAATTTGCAGGGCAATGATAACTTGTAGTCGAAGCTTTATATTTTGCTTCGTAATCATAAAAACCACGCGGCGTACGCATTTCGATCACAGATAATGCCTGGTTATTCAACATGCTAACTGTGTATTCAGAACCTGTAATCCACTGCTCTAACAATACCTCATCGTCAAATATGAAAGCATTTTCAAGCGCGTTATTTAACTCTATTGCAGAGCTTGCTTTCGCCATGCCGATACTGGAACCTTCATGACTTGGCTTAACCATCACTGCACCAAATTCAGCAATGATTTCTTGTGTATTAAAATCTTCGCCTTTTTTGACCGTAGTAAATTTCGCGGTTGGCAGATTATTGGCAATAAATAGCTGTTTACAACGCACTTTATCCATTGCTAAGGCACTGCCAAGTACACCACTACCCGTATAAGGTAGGCCCATAAACTCAAGCGCTCCTTGAATTGTGCCATCTTCACCACCGCGACCGTGCAACGCGATAAATACACGGTCAATACCAAGCGTTTTTAGCTCAGCAAGTTCTCTTTCTTTTGGGTCGAATGCAATAGCATCCACCCCATTTGCTAGCAGAGCATTTAAGATGGCACTACCAGAATTGAGCGACACTTCACGTTCCGCTGAATTACCACCTAATAAAACGGCGACTTTACCATACTGCTTTTGGGTCATTGCGCTACCTGCTTTAGCTTAGTTATATTCATTTCTGTTTCTGCAATTTGTTTAACCAATTGACCAATATTACCGGCCCCTTGCGTTAACACTAAGTCATTGTCTTTCACCGCATCTGCAAGTGCTGAAAAAAGCTCATTTGGTGTTGCAACATATCTTGGCTCTTTACCACGTTGCCTTAAACTTCGGCACAAACTCTTACTGTCGGCACCAACGATTGGCTCTTCACCCGCAGCGTAAACTTCAAGTAGCAATAATTCATCTACTTGGCTTAGTACCTCAACAAATTCTTCGTATAGATCACGTGTACGTGTAAAACGGTGTGGCTGGTAAGCCATAACTAAGCGTTTATTTGGCCACCCTTGTTTTGCCGCTTTAATCGTTGCTGCAACTTCAGAAGGGTGATGACCATAATCATCGACTAACATTATTGAGCCAACTTCATTGTTAAATTCACCATAATGCTGAAAACGTCGACCTATGCCTTCAAACTCTTTAAGTGCAACTTTAATTGCACTTTCATCAACGCCTTCTTCGTTCGCAACAGCAATTGCAGCTGTCGCATTTAACGCATTATGTTTACCTGGCAAGTTCAACGTTATTTCAAGTGGTTCTCCATTAGGCAGCACGACTTCAAAGGTACTACTACTCGCCAATTGAGAGAAGTTAATCAACTGATAATCTGCATCGCCTGACTCACCGTATGACACAAACTTCCGGCTAAAACGCGGCAATAATTCACGCACAACAGGGTCATCTATACAAGCTACTGCTAAGCCATAAAATGGTAAATTGTGAATAAACTCAATATAGGTGTCTTTCATATTTTCAAAGTCACCTTGATAAGTATCCATATGATCAGCTTCAATATTTGTAATCACACTGATCATTGGGTTTAAGTGCAAAAAGCTTGCATCACTCTCATCCGCTTCAGCAATCAAATATTGACCACTACCAAGCTTGGCATTTGTGCCTGCACTATTTAATAAACCACCAATCACAAACGTAGGATCAAGCTCTGCTTTTGCAAAAATACTCGCCACTAAACTGGTAGTGGTTGTTTTACCATGGGTACCAGCTACGGCAATGCCCTGTCTGAAACGCATTAACTCTGCGAGCATTTCAGCACGGCGAACAATTGGGATATGTTTCTCTTTTGCATAGGTAATTTCAGGGTTGCTATCGTCAATTGCACTTGAAACAACAACGACATCTGCGTTTTCTACATTTTCTTCACGGTGACCAATAAATACGGTCGCACCAGCAGCACCTAAACGTTCAGTCATGGCGCCACGATTAATGTCAGAACCAGTGATTGAATAGCCCAAGTGTAATAACACTTCGGCTATGCCACCCATACCTGCTCCACCAATCCCGATAAAGTGGATAGTGTTGATTCGTCTCATTGCAGGTAAATTATCTTTTTTCAATGTGTTTCTCTACTTACTATATTCGATACATAAATTTGCAACATCACGTGTTGCATCTAACTTAGCAGCAGCTTTCGCTTTTCCTGCCATTTCATTAACCAGCGCTTTATCAACAACAAAAGGTTTTATTAAATCAACTAAGCTGTCTTTCGACATGTCTTTTTGTTGAATCAGCAATGCTGCATTTTGCTTTACTAAATAATTTGCATTGGCTGTTTGATGGTCATCAACTGCGAACGGAAATGGAACAAACACCGCCATTTTCCCCGCAGCAGCAATTTCACTTACAGTAAGCGCTCCAGCACGACATACAACAATATCAGCCCATGCATATGCTTTATCCATATCATGGATAAACTCGCTCACATCAGCATTTAACTTCAGCTTTTCATAGCGTTTTGTCACTTCAGCTAAGTGACCTTTGCCTGTTTGGTGGCGAATTGCGATA
>NZ_JBFKMX010000026.1:0-36116 GCF_041629635.1 Pseudoalteromonas sp.
ACATTATCTTCAACTTTTACCAGTTCAGCTGGAAAGTTAAAGGCATTTTGTACCATTTGCTGTACGGTACTTTCTGGTAGTTCATCACCAATTAAATGCGATAAAATTTTGCTGCTACGCGCGACAAAATCAAGATCAAGTAACTCATCAACATTACTTAGCGGCACTAAGCTATTTGGGAAAAAGACACCTTGATTGTTGCCTAATCCTACTTTTACCGCCTCTACAAACGATACCTTCTGCTCGGCGTCTTTTAGATTATGCAATAACATCACTTTCTCCTTTTTCTAGTACACGTGTGCCACGGTTATCTATTTTACAAATGTGGCTAAAACCGTTTTCATTCAAATAATTTTCTTTTAACCAAGCGTCTATCGCTTGTGCTTGCGCTTCACTTTTTGTTAAAGCCAAAAGCGTTGGACCAGCGCCAGAAATGGCAACTACTTCTGCACCTAATTCTGGTAATGCCGATTTGGCTTCGCTAAAGCCTGCGATTAATGATTGGCGATATGGCTCAGCAAGTTCGTCTTTCATCAGGGCTATTGCGCTATCAAATTGCCCGCTAAAACATAACGCAGTAAACGCGCTTAAACGCTGGCCATAATTAATGCTAGTGTGCATGCTGACTTCTTTTGGCAGCACAGCGCGTGCTTTTGCGGTATTCAGTGCAAAGCCTGGGTAGGCAACAACTAATTGCCAATTTTCATCTGTTGGTAACGCCAGTGAATTATTTGGTACTAAATCACCGCACAATTGCAACCCCCCTAAATAACAAGGTGCAATGTTATCGTAGTGGCGACCACCACTGACTTTTTCTTCAAAATCAGCCATTAATGCCAATAACTGTTTTTGTGAAAGGTTAGTATTAGCAAACTTATCAAGTGCCGCAAATGCAGCAACCACAGAGCAGGCACTTGAACCTAAGCCCGAACCAACCGGTAAGTTTTTCTTTAATTCCAGTTTACATGTTGGCATATCGCTTGAAACATGTTCACGGAAATGCACTAAACACTGATAAGCAAGGTTATTCTCTTTTGGACCTGCCAGTTTTTCAGCGTATTTTCCACTACATACAAATTCGTCTTGGCCTGAGTCGCTTGCTGCAATTGCAACAATATCGCCAAGCAAAGCGCCACTTACTGGCGCAAGTGCTGCGCCAAGTAAGTCAAAACCAACGGCAAAATTACCACTGGATGCGGGTGCATAAACTTCAATCATCACCCTCTCCTACGGCAGTGTTTTTAAAATATCGGCAAATACGCCTGCCGCAGTTACTTCTGCACCTGCACCATAACCACGAATGACAAATGGTTTTGGCTGATAGTATTGGCTTAAGATTGCCAGTGCATTTTCACCATCACGCACAGAGTTAAGCGCATCTTCTTTGCTTACTGCTTGAATACCTACTTTACATTTGCCACTTTCGATTGAACCAACATAACGCAGTACTTTGCCATCCGCTTTTGCTGATTCAACACGCGCCGTAAATTCAGCATCAAGTTCAGGTAGTCGTGCCATAAACTCATCAACACTTGACCCTTCAGCAAATTTTGGTGATACCACAGGTTCAACGTCAATATCATCGAGCTCTAGCTGTAACCCTGACTCACGAGCAATAATAAGTAACTTACGTGCCACATCCATACCGGATAAATCATCACGCGGATCTGGCTCTGTAAAGCCATTCTCTTTTGCTTGTTTGGTTGCGGCGCTTAAGCTTAAGCCATCCTCTACTACACCAAACATATACGACAACGAACCACTTAAAATACCGTTAAAGCTAAGTAATTTATCGCCTGCACCAAACAGCAGCTGCAAATTATCAAGCACAGGTAAGCCAGCACCTACGTTTGTTTCGTATAAGAATTTACGACCTGTTTTTTGTGTTGCTGCAACTAAAGATTGGTAATATGACTGCGAGCTCGTATTTGCTTTTTTGTTTGCAGCTACCACGTGGAAACCTGCATTAATAAAGTCTAAATACTTATCTGCTAAGAATTGCGATGATGAGCAATCAACAAGCACAGGGTTAATTAAATGGTTTTCTTTAACAAATTGCTCAACCGCTTTTAAATCAAAGCCCTGCTGTGAATCAGCAAGTTGCATTTGCCAGTTATCAAAATCTACGCCGTCGCTATCAAGTAGCATTTGACGCGAGTTTGCAACGCCATACAGATTTAGTTTGATATTACGTTTTTGCAGCCATTCTTGTTGGCGTTGTAGCTGACTAACCAGCTCTTTACCCACTAAACCACAGCCTAATAAAAATACATCGATGGAAGGCACATGGGTAAAGAAGTTTTCATGACATACTTTAACTGCATCATTACATGACTGGCCATCAATTACCGCTGAAATCGCGCTTTCTGTCGAGTCTTGCGCAATCGCAACAATGTTAACTTGTGCTTGAGCAAGTGATGCAAAGAACTTAGCCGCAAGGCCTTTATGGGCTTTCATGTTGTCGCCAACTAAAGTCACAATTGCTAAATTTTGTTCGATTTGGAATGGTTCTATCAGGCCTGCTTGGGCTTCTAACGAGAACGCTTGCTCAAGTGCATTTGTGGCTTTAGCTAAATCAGTTTGATAAACACAAAAGCTAATGCTGAATTCGCACGATGACTGTGTAATTAACACAATTGAGATTTCATCTTGCGCTAATGCACTAAATACGCGCGATGCCATGCCCACTTTGCCTTTCATGCCAGGTCCTGAAACCGTGATCATTGCAAGATCTTGTAAACTCGAAAGCGCTTTTACAAGCTCACCGTTAGAACTTGACTGCGCACTGATAAGCGAACCTGGTACATCAGGATCATGGGTATTTTTAATCTCGCACGGCACGCCATATTTTGCACACGGTAGAATTGTTTTAGGGTGAAGTACTTTAGCGCCAAAGTATGAAAGCTCCATGGCTTCTTTGTAGCTTAAGCTATCAATTTTCATTGCCGATTTGATATAACGCGGGTCGGCGCTGTAAACACCGTCTACATCTGTCCAAATTTGGCAGATTTTAGCATCGACACAGGCTGCGGCTATCGCTGCTGAGTAATCAGAGCCATTACGACCAAGGGTTGTTAACTCACCTTGCTCGCTTGCGGCAGTAAAGCCCGGCATAATATAAACCTTGCTTGGCTGCTCTGCTAATTGCTTTGCAAATTGCTGTTTTGATTGTGTTAAATCAACTTCTGCATCTAAATAATTGTTATTAGATGCAATGCACTTAGTTGCTTCAAGGTAAACAGGCGATAACTCATTTAACAACGCTTGCATCAGCGATACACTGACGCGCTCACCAAAGCTAATGACATACGCTTTTACTTGCGACGGGCAATGTCCAAGCAGCGCAACACCATCGAGTTTTTGTTTTAACTCAGCAAAATTAGGCCAATTTGTTACTGCTGCAACATCTGACACCTGAGATTTTAAGCCTTCGCTACGCGTAACAAGTGCTTGCCATGCAGCTGAATAATCTTGCCCTTTTTCAGCAAGTTCAGATAACTCAACAAGGCTGTCTGTCATACCACCTGGTGCAGATAAAACTAACAACATTTGGTCTTCAAGCTGACCTTTGGCAAGTTCAGCCACCTGCTTTAAACAGGCAAAGTCGGCAAGTGAAGATCCACCAAACTTTAATACTTTCATTCTTTTTCCCCATTCCAAAAACGAAAAAGGCCTGTGCTCTTAGTGAGCACAGGCCTTTAAATTTTGCGTACAGACCTATGCCACTATCCAGTTAGGATAATGGTTGTAGTAATCGTGGTAAGTACTAAATAAATCTGTTTCATGGGAACTAGACTGCCGAATCACAAAAGTAATGTCAACTATAAAAAAAGATAATTTATTCCATTTAGCTCTATAATAAATCAGCGTATGCCAAATTTATGCAAAAGCGATGAAAACGCATCATCTTTAAATGGTTTTTCAATAAAACCTAGCACACTATAATCAGCTACACGCTGTTTCATTTCAGGTTGGATATCGGCCGATATAATAACCGTATGTAGATGGATATTCTCAGCTTTTAAATTAGCTAACACCCCAAGGCCGTCCATTACAGGCATAGTGAGGTCGAGGCACAACAAGCCAAACTCTTGCTGGCGCAATAAATCTAATGCCTCTTGTCCATTTTGGGCTTGGCTGACCACAAAGTCATCGTGACTTTTAAAAAAACGAACAACTTGTTTTCGCGCTACAAGCGAATCATCGCACACAAGTACCGGAAATGTACTAGTCACAACATAAAAACCTAATAAAACTGCAATATACTCATAATATGAGTAAACGCTGTAATTGCAACAATTATGCAAATTACTTCTTATTACTCAGGATCTAAGTCAAATATTTATTAAAATTCCAAGAACAGCATAACAAAATGAACTAAGCTTTTATTTATTCAATTTATTTAACCACTTTCGTATTTATTTTTAAGCTAAAATTAGCTAACTTTAATGAGGTATATGAAAAAAAATTACAATAATGAGGATCTGGTTAATTCAATGTTAAGCAAAAGTCTTTCTAAACGCTTGTTAACCAGCGTACTCTCAGTTTATTTTGTACTTACATTTATCGTAACTTGCGGTCAGGTCATCGCAGAGTACCATAATTCTAAAGATCACATACAAAATGAACTTTCCACGTTACAAAAAACCTTTTCAGGTAGTTTAACGCGCGCTATTTGGGAGTTAAATACACAACAAACACGCACTATTGCTGAGGGTTTATTAGCAATTCCATCTATCGAAGGCGTAATCGTACGCGATGACAATGGTGAAATTATTTCGCAAATTGGTCAGTCCATAGATATTATCGAGCGCTATGAATCACAACTAGTACAAGAAGCTGTTCTAGTTCAACACACTACTTCAGGTTTATTTGGTTATACTTTCCCTTTAGTTTTTGAATTTTCAGGCCGTGCAACTCAAGTGGGTGACGTAACACTATTTTCAAGCCGTGAAGTAGTATTTAGCCGTATAATGGTGTCGCTTTACTTTTTAGTTGGTAACGCCCTCATTAAAACTACCTTTCTTATTATTTTATTTCTCATGGCTTTTAGGCGTTTACTTACAGAGCCATTGACTGATTTAACACAACAAATTGAAGAATTAGAGCTCGATAACTTAGAAGGTGCGCGCGTTAGCATTGAAACCACTGAGCATAACGAATTAAAAATTATGGAACATTCGTTCAATAAGTTAATTGATAAAGTGGTGAGTTATAAAGATCAATTAGAATTGACCCAAAAACAATTAGTACAAACCAACGAAAAGCTCGACCAACAAAACCTTCTTTTGGAACAAGAGGTTGCTCGTAAAACTTCCAATTTAAGTCAAGCCATGATGGATTTACAGCAACAAAAGTACGAACTAGAAAAACAAAAGTTAGTACTTACCGAAGAAGTAGATCGACGTAAAATGACCGAAAATGAGTTGCTATCTAAACAAGATGAACTCACCAAATATGTTGACGAACTTAACATGGCTCAAGAACGTTTAGTTGGCTCTGAGAAAATGGCCGCCCTAGGTGGTTTAGTCGCTGGTATAACACATGATATAAATACTCCTGTTGGCATTGGTGTGACTGCCACCTCTTTTTTACAAGAGCGTCTTGCACAGGTTGAAGCCGCTTATCAAGAGAAAACTCTTTCACCTAAAGCGCTTGAAGAATTTATTGCCGATGCAAAACAAAGTACATCCCTTTTAACCACTAACTTAGAGCGTGCATCTGAACTTGTTGCCAGTTTTAAACAAATTGCGGTTGACCAAGCGAGTGAAGCTGTTCGTCAAATTAACTTAAAAGAATATTTGAATGAAATTATCCGCTCACTTCACCCTAAACTTAAAAAGACAATGCACAAGATTAATATTCATTGTCCTGAAGACTTATTACTCAACTTGCCTGCTGGCGCGATCAGTCAGATTTTTACCAACCTGATTATGAATTCACTTATTCATGGTTTTGAAGGCATAAATGCTGGCACCATCGACATTAATATCCAAGAACAAGGTGGTGAGGTAGCAATTACCTTCAAAGATAACGGACGCGGTGTCGAAGCTGAACAACTTGAAAACTTATTTGACCCATTTTATACAACTCGCCGAGAACAAGGTGGCAGCGGTCTTGGTACGCATATCACTTTTAATCTAGTGAAGCAAACCCTTGCAGGTGACATCACTGCAACCAGCGAGCCTGGTAAAGGTTTATGCTATAAAATCACTTTCCCTAAAGATATGCCAAGTCCTGATTCATCGCCTTTGGTTGATTAAATGAACAAATAGAAAAGAAGCGCCTTAAGGCGCTTTTTTATTGTTTCCATCCCTGATAGTCTTAGCTGAATTTATTAAAGAAATTGGTTTTGCCAATACAATTTCAAGGATCCTTTCATGTGGTTTAGTAACCTAATTTGTTATCGCTTCAAACAAGAAGTTGATTACAATCAAGACGAATTTGAAAAAGCACTCGAACAAGACAAGTTTCGTCCCTGTAGCAGCCAAGATTTAAGCACATTTGGCTGGACTAAAGCGTTAGGAAAACATGGACAAATGCTTTCGCATTTTAGCAAAAAGAGCATTCTACTGTGTGCTAAACGCGAAGAAAAAGTACTTCCGCCTGCTGTGATCAATGACCTTCTTGCAGAAAAAGTGGAGCAAATTGAAAATAGCGAAAACCGCCCTGTTAAGAAAAAAGAAAAAGACGAGTTAAAAGAGAATTTAATCCACTCGTTATTACCTCAGGCGTTTAAAAAGTCAAGCTTACAATTTGCCTTTATCGACTTAGAAAAAGGCTGGATGGTAGTTAACAGCGCTAGCTTTAACAAAGCAGAAGAACTACTTGCACTACTACGTAAGTCACTCGGTTCATTGCCCGTGGTACCGGCGTTTGTTAATTACGATTTAAGTTTATTTTTAACAAGTTGGCTTGCAAAAGATGCGGCGCCAGAGCAATTTACTATTGGTCTAGATGCAGAGCTTGTTGAACCAGAAGAAAACGGTGCCAAAGTCGTACTTAAACAACACGATCTTGCCTCTGACGAAGTAAAAAGCCATTTAGACAACGGCAAAGTAGTTACAAAACTTGCCCTTGACTGGATGGAGAGAATTCGTTTTATGTTACATGAAGATGGCTCAATTAAACGTGTCAACTATGCCGAGCTGTTAAAAGAAGAAAACGCCGATATTCCAAAAGAAGATATGGCGGTAAAACTAGACGCTGACTTTATACTTTCAAGCGATGAAATTAAGCAAATGCTTGAAGCGTTGATTACAGCCCTTGGTGCCCCTGAAGATATACTATAAAACTTTTCAGTTATTCAAGGTAAAGCCGCATAAGCGGCTTTTAAGTCGGTTTTACTAGCTAAATTAACCTACACAATATAGTTTATTAGTTATATCGATATTTTTTCACTCATAGTCCGTGTTTTTAGATACACAGATCCTAATAAGTGGTGTTTCACGCTAGATAAGTCATATATGTAGACAGTAGTTATAATTGTATCCTAAAGACTCTGCTGTAATGAGTTAGATGATTTACTTAACATAAAAGCTGTGGGTTAAATTCACTCAACCAATATCATAAACAAAACTTTTATACACTGTTCAAAACAACCTTATTTCTTCCATCTGATTTAGCTTGGTATAGGTTTTTATCAGCATGCTTTAATGCATTCTCTAATCCAATACCATACGAGACTAATGCACCTATACTCACAGTAAAACTCACCCTTTTTTCATCCCATTTAAAAGTAGTATTTTGTATTTCAGTTTTAAACTCATCTAACTGTTGGCTAATATCGCTATCTTCTCCTACTTCCTGAATTACAACAAACTCCTCACCTCCAAGCCTAGCGCACAGTCCATTTGGAAAATACTTAATCAATATATTTGAAAATAACTTAAGCACATAATCACCACAGTCATGCCCATATGTATCATTAATTCTCTTAAAAAAGTCAATATCCAAGATAAGCACGCAAACAGCTCTATTATTGGAACTTAGTGATTGCAACAATTGACTGCCTTGCTCAAATAAAAAGCGTCTATTGTAGAGTTTTGTTAAAGCGTCTTTATTAGCGAGCTCGTGAATGTGATCTAAGTGCTCAAGCGCTTCTAAGTTCATATTTATGCGACAAGACAACTCAGCAAAAGAGTAAGGTTTATTCAAGAAGTCATTTGCACCATATTTAATAAAACTAATACCTAAATCACCTTGTGAAGATGATATTCCAATAATCGCTAAATTATCCTTTGCACGTATCTCCCTTGCTTTAACAACTAGATCAAAACCACTCATAACCGGCATTTCATGATCAGTAATTAATAACCTTATATCTAAGTTTTCCTTAATAATTTGGAGAGCATCGTGACCATTTTTAGCTTTAAGCACTTGGAAGTTTAATAAACTCATGACTTCACTCAGTAACGATAAACTGAGTTCTGAGTCATCAACAATCAGCACTTTAATAAATTGGTTTTTATGAAGTCTTACCGCCAAGTTGACAACATATTCAATAGAGTTTGGGGCACTCTTAAATACATAATCAATTAATTTAGGTACATTTAAATAGTTCTGTATAGACTCTTTGCCCAAACCGGTTAGCGCAATTATTCTTACTCCCGAGCGGTTAACCAAATTAATAATTTCACCGTTTGGTGAATCTGGCAAACTCAAATCACAAATGGCAACCAAATAGTTATGTCTGTTTTTGCTGAGTGCTGCTTTAGCTTCCTGATAATTAGCTACGCATTCTATAGAGAAACGGTGATGGCTACCTAACATGCTTTTAAGCATGTTTGATGTGTACTGTTGATCTTCAATGACTAAAATAGAACTAATATGCTCATTTACCTGACTACTGTCATGTTCGGTAGTTCGTAAAGACTGACGAAGCGTCATATTATGTCCTATGATGATTTTTAAGCTATTTAAAAATATTAGCTTTGCTCAAATTTTTAACAAGTTTTCAGCTAGTAACACTGTATTAAAGTTTTTATTTAGCAAGGTTTAATCGCAAACCAGCTAATCCACTATAAAAAGTTTAAGTTGTGAAATTCCGAAATTTAAATAATTTGCAGAGTTATACTCCCACTAACAAACAGTTATTAGGGTTTGTTTTTCAAGCACAAAGGGTGAGCAGAAAACATAGACGTTTTTTATAGAGATGATAGTGACAATGCATAAAAAAGCCGCTGATGCGGCTTTTTTAATCTGGCTGAAAATAGCAATTACGCCATTAGGTTTTGTAGCTTTTTCATTGCGGATTTTTCTAGCTGGCGAACACGCTCTGCTGATACTTGGTACTTAGCAGCTAGGTCTTGCAGTGTTTCTTTCTCTTCTGCTAACCAACGTGCGCGGATAATATCTTGTGAGCGCTCATCTAACGTATTTAACGCTGAGAATAGACGCTGGTTTGAGTTATCCTGCCACTGCTCTTCTTCAACCGTTTCTGCTAAGTCTGACGATTGATCTGTTAAGTATTGAACAGGCGAGAACTGAGACTGCGGCATACTTTCGTCTTCGTCCGCATTTAAATCAAAGCCCATATCTTGACTGCTCATACGCGATTCCATTTCACGTACGTCTTTTTCAGATACACCTAATTCGTTAGCAACCGTTTGCACTTCTTCGTGATTAAACCAACCTAAACGCTTTTTGTTTTTACGCAGGTTAAAGAATAATTTACGTTGCGCTTTTGTTGTTGCAACTTTAACGATGCGCCAATTTTTAAGCACATACTCATGAATTTCTGCTTTAATCCAGTGAACAGCAAATGATACTAAGCGTACACCTACAGTTGGGTCAAAACGTTTTACAGCCTTCATCAGGCCAACGTTTCCTTCCTGAATAAGATCTGCCTGCGGTAAACCATAACCCGAATAGCTCTTCGCGATATGTGCAACAAATCTAAGGTGTGACATGATTAACGCTCTTGCTGCATTAAGGTCGCCACTATCCTGTAGCTTCTCTGCCAATGCCTTTTCCTCATCCGCACTTAGCATAGGAATAGTGCTTACAGCTTGTAGATAGCTTTCGATGCTACCTGCATTTTGCGGCATACTAAGTGTTAGGGCATTCATCTCTTTTGTCATATTTCACCTCAGGTGGAGTAACAAACTTTCTCAATTTTAGCACTCTCTTAACCAGAGTGCTAATCTGAATTTACAGGTTTTGAGCAGGAATTCAAGTTAAAGTTCCATGAAACTTGTAAGAAAAAACTAATCTCATGAAATATAGACAATTTTAAATAGATATATTCTTTGCAACAGACCAAACAAAGCTAAACTTCGTTTGGTTCTATGGCATCAATGTAGCGTTTAACCGATAAAAACGAGCCAAATAACCCCAAGCTAATCGCTAATCCTAGCAGTACTAAGAACTCGCTAAAGTTAAGCCCTTGCAAATTAAAGCTGGCATTATAAACACCCACTACATGGGTTACTGCATTATCAAGCCAAAGTATCATCATTAATACAGCAAGAAAGGCAATAAAACCGCCAACAATGCCGTACCAAATGCCTGTCCATAAAAATGGCGCTTGTATAAAGTGGTTAGTAGCACCAACAAGCTTCATAAGCTGTATTTCTTGTTTTTTATCCATAATGGATAAACGAATGGTGTTACCAACAATCAGTACCACTGAGGTTAAAAGTAAGAAAGCGATAGTTAATACACTCTCTCGAAGCAGGCTTAATAAGGCATTTAGCCTTTCAAGCCATTCAATATCGAGTTTACCAAAGTCCACATCTCGCTCACGCTCTAATTTATCGAGTAACTCTCGCGCGGCTTCCGGTTTGGTAAATTGGCTATTTGGGGTTACCAGCACAACACTCGGTAGCGGGTTTTCGTCAAGATAGTTAAGCGCTTCACCAAAACCAGATGCCACTTTAAATTCTTCTAACGCATCTTGTTTTGAGATAAAACGTACTTCTTTTACTTCTTTATAAAGTGATAAACGCTTTACCAGTGCGGTTGAGTCTTTGTCTGAAATATCTTGCTTTAAAAAAAGTGAGATTTCCGCAGCATTATCAAAACCACTACTTACCTTTTGCACATTTTTAACCACCACATAAAGAGTGGTTGGTAAAGTTAAACTAAGGCCAAGCACTGCAATGGTCATCAATGATGCAACCGGCGTACGCCACAGTTCACCAAGGCTTTGTACGCCCTGACGGATAGTATTCATAAAGCCAAAATACAAACCCATGACAGATGAATGCTTTACTTGTTCGCCCTGACTTTTTCGTCCTTTAAATAATAAACTCACAGCGTATCTCCCATTAATGGATCAACCACTAAGTTACCTGCTTTTAAAGTTAAACTGCGATATTTCATGCGGGCAATCAGGCCAAGATCGTGCGTTGCAATTAGCACTGTGGTGCCGTGTTGATTGAAGTCTTCAAATAACTTTAAAATTTCAACAGAAAGTTCAGGGTCTAAGTTACCCGTGGGTTCATCGGCCAGTAGAATAGGTGGGGAGTTAACAATGGCACGTGCAATACCAACACGCTGCTGTTCACCTCCTGAGAGGGTTTCTGGTGCACAGCGGGCTTTATTTAAAAGCCCTACCTTATCAAGTGCACCATGAACGCGCTTTTCAATATCACGGCGATGGCTACCAGCAATAATTAACGGCAAAGCCACATTATCAAATACTGAATAACGGTCTAGCAGACGGTGATTTTGAAAGATCACGCCAATATCTCGCCTAACATAAGGCACTTGCTTGGCCGTTACTTTATTCAAGCACACGCCATTAATATAGACTTCTCCTGCTGATGGTCGTTCCATCAGACTGATTAGCTTTAACAGTGTGCTTTTCCCTGCCCCACTGTGGCCAGTTAAAAAAGCAAGCTCACCTTGTTGTAAGTGAAAGCTTACTTTTTCAATGGCTTTGTGACCGCCGGGGTATGTTTTACTTACCTGTTCAAATTTTATCATTATTATAATTATGTCTTTTTTTATTCTTCGCTAAACAGTGCCTCTATAAAATCAGCACTGTTAAAGGTACGTAAATCATCAATACCTTCACCCACACCAATGAAGCGAATTGGAATGTTAAACTGATCTGCTACCGCAAAAATAACACCACCTTTTGCAGTACCATCTAATTTAGTTAAGCTGATGCCAGTTAAGCCAACCGCTTGGTCAAATAACTTCACCTGACTAATCGCATTTTGACCTGTACCTGCGTCAATGGTAAGCATTACTTCATGCGGCGCATTCACATCGAGCTTTTTCATTACTCGTGCGATTTTTTCAAGCTCTTGCATTAGGTGATCTTTGTTCTGTAAGCGCCCAGCTGTATCGGCAATTAATACATCTACATTACGCGCTTTTGCAGCTTGAAGCGCATCAAATACCACAGATGCACTGTCAGCGCCGGTATGCTGCGCAATAACTGGAATGTCGTTACGCTCACCCCAAACTTGTAATTGCTCAACAGCAGCCGCACGGAATGTATCGCCTGCTGCTAACATAACTGATTTACCTTCAGCTTGAAATTGCTTAGCTAGTTTACCAATGGTCGTTGTTTTACCAACACCGTTAACACCTACCATTAAAATAACAAATGGGCCGTCGCTATTATCAATAACAAGCGGTTTATCGGCACTTGCCAACATTGACGACATTTCTTCTTTTAACAAGCCGTAAAGTGCATCACCATCTTTAAGCTGCTTTCGATCAGCTGCATCAGTTAAGCTATCAATTAACTTTAATGTGGTATCAACACCCACATCTGCCGTAAGTAGTTGAGTTTCGAGCTCTTCAAATAACTCATCATCGATTTTTTTGCCGCTAAAAATGTTAGCAAAGCCAGCACCGATATTTTGCTTTGTTTTAAGTAAGCCTTTCTTTAATCGACCAAAAAAGCCTAATTTAGGTTCTTTTTGTTTAGCTTCTTCAGCAGCTAAACGAGCAGCTTCTTCGGCCTGACGTTTTTCTTCTGCCTCAGCTGCTAAACGTGCAGCTTCTTCTGCTTGGCGTTTTGCTTCCGCCTCAGCTGCTAAACGTGCAGCATCTTCTGCTTGACGTTTTGCTTCTTCCTCAGCTGCTAAGCGAGCTGCTTCTTCTGCTTGGCGTTTTTCTTCAGCTTCAGCTGCTAAACGGGCAGCCTCTTCGGCTTGACGTTTTTCTTCTGCCTCAGCTGCTAAACGGGCTGCTTCTTCTGCTTGGCGTTTTTCTTCTGCCTCAGCTGCTAAACGTGCAGCCTCTTCGGCTTGACGCTTTGCTTCTGCCTCTGCTTCCAAGCGAGCCGCTTCTTCTATTTGGCGCTTTTCTTCTGCCTCTGCTTCCAAGCGAGCCGCTTCTTCTATTTGGCGCTTTGCTTCCGCATCAGCTGCTAAACGAGCAGCTTCTTCGGCTTGGCGCTTCTCTTCCGCTTCAGCGGCTAAACGAGCAGCATCGATAGCTTGACGTTTTTCTTCAGCCTCTAAACGTGCAGCTTCTTCAGCCTGACGCTTCTCTTCCGCCTCAGCTTCCAAACGTACTTTTTCTTCCGCTTCTAATCGCGCTTGTTCTTCTGCCGCTAAACGGGCTTCTTCTTGTTGCTGTTGCTCGTCTTTTTTTCCGAAACCAAGCCAAGATAAAAATTTATTTTTTGCCATTTAAGTTAAATACCAATCACAAAATTCTGATAAACTACAATTCCCAATATGGTATCACTTTCACCGATGAATGAAAAAAATCATATTGGTTTTTTAGTCTAATTCTGTAAGTAAATTTTTAATGAAATCACACAAGTCCAAAAACAAACCAACAATGAGTTCTGGTCAAATTAGAATTATTGGTGGTAAGTTCCGCTCTCGAAAGCTAAAAGTATTAGATGTAGCAGGTTTAAGACCGACTACTGATAGAGTGAAAGAAACTGTTTTTAACTGGTTAATGCCTTACACCAGTAATGCGAATGTGTTAGATTGCTACGCAGGCTCTGGTGGCCTTGGTTTTGAAGCATTGTCTCGTTATGCCGAAAACGTGACCTTTATAGAACTAGATAATCTTGCGCATCGTCAACTTGCAGAAAATATCAAACTACTAAACGCTGACAATACACAATTGTTTAATGGTAATTGTTTAGAAGTATTACCTAAGTTGACTGGCAACTATGATTTGGTTTTTATCGATCCTCCATTTAGAAAAGATCTTGCTTCAAGCACATGCCATTTACTTGAAGAACTTCAATTATTAGCTGACGATGCTGTTATTTATCTTGAAGTTGAAAAAGAATTAACCAATCTTGAGTTGCCTTTAAACTGGCAAATTTTAAAAGAGAAGAATTTTGGACAAGTAACGAGCTACTTACTGCAAAGGTAAGCAGCTCAGATATTTTCTAGCACTCAATGCCAATATTACTTTGACCATCAGCAAGCGCTAGTTGTTTTAACTCTTTCGCAGAGTCTTTATCAATACGTTGACATGATTCTACTTTATCTATTAGTTCAGCCAACACATCCATTTCGTAATTCATTAATGGGTGTGCTCTAAGTGCTGAATTGTCAGCAACTTCACCTTCAGTTGTCAGCTGATATTCAATAAATTTGGCAACACTGGCCTGCGAAATCTTACAAACATCGACAAAGTTAGCCTCTTCTTTTTGTTGCATACCATTAATCAAGGTAATCAAAGCTGTGCAGGTATCAATTGCAGGGTAAACACCAAACATATCAAAGTCATTTAAATCTGGTGTATTTAATTCAACTTTTTCATTAAGTTTTTCAAGGCTAATTTTTGCTTTTGGTATTAGCAATTTTTCCCAAAGTGAATTTAATACATTGCGCAATTCCGCTGCATTACCAAATTCAAGTGCCTCACTAAACAGCACATAATTAGGAAGCATACGCTCTATCATTGCTGCTGCTAGTGACGCTTGCTGTAAATAGTTCAGTTCTCGAATACGTTGAAAATTATTAGGTTTTTTCATTTTTGATAGGTCTTATCTGCAATTAGCCGAATTGTAGCAAGTTTCTGTATAAAACACATAAAAAAGGCGTGCAGATTTGCACGCCTTGTTATCAATTAAACAGTTATCCTTGATTTAACTGTTTTTGTGCATATTCAAACTTTAGTTTGAATTCTGTAACTTTGGCTTCAAGCTCTTCTACACGGTCGGTCAAACTAATATTCTCATTTCGAATAGACTCATAAGCGCCTCGAGCCTGTTGTGAATCCTTTTCTAAACGACTTAACAAGCTTGAGTTACGACCTTGTTCTCTGTTAAGTGCAGTGTCTTGAGCTTCAAGTTGACGTCGTAATTGCGAAATCAAATCGTGGTCATCTTGCTTAGCATTTTCAAGTAATGTTAATTTTTCAAGCAGCTCTTGGTTTTTAGCTGTTTCTTCAGAAAGTGCGTCAGCTTGTGCTTTCACTTTTTCTTTTAAAGCGCTGCTTTCTTGGCTTAAATCTTTCTTAAGATCATTAAAGCGGCCTTCGCTTTCTTTGCTAATTACAGCTAATTTTTCTGAAAGCTCACTCACTTGAGCTTTGTACTCTTCAATATTAGAAGACAGAAGTTTGTTTTGCTCTTCTAGCTTACCAGCAATATCGCCTTGCTCTTTAACTTGGCTTTCTAATTGCGTTTTTTCTTTCTCAAATTGCTGTAATGACTTTTCTTTATCTTCTAGCATTGAACGCAATGTTTCGCTGTCTTTATTCGCTTCTTGAGAGAACGACTGATGTTGTTCATGCACTGAGCTTAATTCGCCGCTTACTTTATCAAGCTGTTGTTTTAATTCAGCAATCACATCATCTTTGCTTACAGACTCTTGCTTCAACATCTCAATTTCATCAGTGAATACTTTTTTCACTTCCACTAATTTTTGATCTTGATTTTGATGCTCTGCTCTACGCTCTTCAATTAGCTGTTTAAGCTTATTTGACTGCGCTTCGTTTTGTTCTTTTTGTTTGCTTAGTTGAGATTCAGCAGCTTCTAAACTCTCAGTTAGCTTGTTAATTTGCTCACTGAATTCACCGTGTTTTTCTTCTGATTGACGGCTTAGTTCTTCACTCACTTTTTCAAGTTCAGCTTCTTTTGTTGAGATCACATCCTCAAGCGATTGATTATCAACCTCTAGCTGACTCACCTGCTTTTTAATTTCCGTCAATTGGGTTTCAAGCTGTTGAATATGCTCATCTTCATCATTTTGATGTTGCACCATTGCCGCTTGATGACCTTTTTCAAGCGCTTGCTGACTAGCGCTCAGCAATAAGGCTTGTAAAACAGGTGCGATATTAGTTGTAAACTTTTGACTTAACTCAGAAATGTATGGATGTTCGAACTCAATTGCATCAGCAACTTGTTGTTCAATACTCTCTTGGCTCGCATCAACCTTATCTGCGGCAAGATTAAACACATCACTAGGCGATAAACTATTTAAAGCATTCAGCACTTCATTTAACTGCTTGCTCTTATTTTCACCCATGTATCCCCCTTTTGAGCTATTTTATTATTATTGCTCGGAATGTAATTCAATTTACTGAATAACTTTCTTTGACTTCATTCAAGATGATGAATTGCAAATGCCAAAGATAAGTGTAGACAAAAAATCTTACGATGCTTAACCTTGCAGCAAGATTTAATTGTGTTATTTTTAGCGCATTAGTCTAGCTTACAATATAGTAGGATGGAATAACCTGATTATAAAATTAGAAAAATAAGTATTTATTCTTAAAACAAAAAATTTAAAACCTTGATGACAATGGCACTAAATCTAACAACACCCGCACTGCTTTTCCCTGCAATTTCATTGCTATTACTAGCTTATACCAATCGCTTCTTGGTTCTCGCTCAATTGATAAGACAATTGAATGCGCGTGAAAATGGACATGAAATACGTGCAATGGTAAAGGCGCAAATTTCTAATTTACGAAACCGCCTAAATTTAATCCGTCGCATGCAATTTTTTGGCGTGTTATCTTTTTTACTCTGCACCGCGGCCATGTTTGCTGTTTTTCTAACACAAAATTTAATTGGAACCGGTTTATTCGGCTTAAGTCTTGCTTGCCTTTTATATTCTTTAATACTGTCACTCTATGAAATACACATTTCTTGTCAGGCAATTGAAATCGAGTTAACCAATATTGAAAATAAACCTGTGGTTGATGAACATCAAGAATAACTTCTATATCTTTGAAGCAGAATGCGCTTTTATCTTATCTTGATTATTTTTTGCAATATTTCACTACTCTAGTTTTTACTTCTATACTTTTAATACAAATGAAACAACAAGAGTGGTGACTGTGACTGATTTTCTGTTTGCTGAAGAGCAATTTGATGAAATTAGATGTGCCTCAAATGATGAAAGCTGGAATATACTCGTTGTTGACGATGAAGAAGATATTCACCAAGTTACTAAGTTGGTGCTTAATGGCTTCACATTTGAAGATAAAAGACTGATATTTCATCACGCTTACACTGCTACCGAGGCAATGGATATGCTTAGGGGGCTACCAGAAGTCGCTGTTGCACTTGTTGATGTTGTGATGGAAACCAATCACGCGGGTCTAGACCTTATTCGTTATATTCGTGAAGATGTTGAGAATCATGATATTCGCCTAATTTTACGCACAGGACAACCCGGCGAGGCACCTGAAGAGTCAGTCATACGTGATTACGATATAAATGACTATAAAAATAAAACTGAATTAACTGCCATTAAATTAAAAACCTTACTCTATTCTGCCCTACGCTCTTATCGAGATATATGCATTATTGAACAGCATAAACTCGGCCTTGAAAATATAATTAATGCATCAGCTAAATTTTTAGAATGCGAAACTGTAAATGAATTCGCTTCATCAATATTAGAGCATGTCTCTGGTGTGATGGGTCACAGTGATAAAGAAATCTATTGTGCTGCAGCAGTCAATTCACAGACAGATAATGCCACTGACTTTAAATTATTAGCTTGCTCTGGGACAGAGAATAGTGGTCGGAAAGTTCCTGACGAAGTTAGCAACCTGTTTGTGCAAGCACACAACA
Source organism: Pseudoalteromonas sp. (assembly GCF_041629635.1). Taxonomy (GTDB): domain Bacteria; phylum Pseudomonadota; class Gammaproteobacteria; order Enterobacterales; family Alteromonadaceae; genus Pseudoalteromonas. Next base: position 17,969 of record NZ_JBFKMX010000026.1, read on the forward strand.
CCAAATCATCATTCAAAAATCAAAAAGAATATGTTGGTTACTTCCCCACCAAAGGTGGTCTAGAAACTATGCTTTATGTGAGTAAATCTTCCGATCTGAATAATTCAGACCACCAACTTTTAGAGTTCTTTGCTAATAACATTGCGTTAGCCTACGATAATCTGCGCTTGCGCGAACTGATTAGAGAATCACAAAAAGAGCTTTCTTACATTCTAGGGGAGGCTGTGGAAAAACGCAGTAAAGAAACGGGAAGTCATGTCAAACGAGTCGCCCATTTTAGTCACTTACTTGCCATAAAGTATGGTCTAACATCCTATCAGGCTGAGATAATTAAGCTTGCATCTCCATTACACGACATTGGCAAAATTTCGATTCCAGATCATATTCTCAATAAGCCAGGAAAACATGATGCAGAAGAATGGGAAATAATGAAATCTCACGCTGAAATTGGTTATGACATTCTTAAAAGTTCTACTAATGAAATTTTGAAGCAAGGGTCGATTATTGCCCACGAACACCACGAAAGATGGGATGGTAATGGTTATCCGCAAAGATTGAGTGGTGAAAATATTGATATTTCTGGTCGAATAACGGCATTGGCTGATGTATTTGATGCCCTTGGCAGCGAGCGTTGCTACAAACCAGCTTGGCCACTCGAAAAAATCCTAGCACTATTAAAAGAAGAAAAAGGAAAACAGTTTGATCCTAAATTAATTGATATCTTCATTGAAAACCTTGATGAATTTCTTGCCATCAGAGATCAATTTCCCGATTAATATCAGTCTAATTAACCACAAAAACTATATGCGTTAAAAACATAATCAATTACATTTTAGCAATGGAATTCGTATCATTTTTGTGTTCTTATAAATAAACACATGGACTAGTTTACAGGAGTAACAATGCGTTTAGAACAATTAGAGCAATTTATTGCACTTGCCAATCATCAACATTTTCGCAAGGCAGCTGAAGTATGTAATCTAAGCACTTCGGCGTTAACAAGAAGCATTCAAACCTTAGAAATTGATTTAAGCTGTAACTTGCTAACTCGTTCAACACGCTCTGTTAAATTAACCGCCGCAGGTGAGGTATTTTTACAATACTGCCAACAAGCTTTGGATAACCATGCTTTACTTCAACAAAAGCTGCGCAAATTTAGCAATAATAAGAACGAAAAGCTCATAATAGGCTACAGTCCGGAAGCCATAGGTTTGGTGCCACAGGCATGCGGTAAATTTATGCAGCAGTTTCCAAATATTTCAATTGAAATGAAATTGCAAGATACTGATACATTGACTGAAAATGTGCGTAACGGGCAAATTGACTTAGCAATAAACTCCCCAATGAACCCAAACACTGGCTGTTTTATCAATCTGCCCGAGCAAGTTGTGCTATTTTGTCATAAGAATCACCCAATAATACAAAACCAAAAAATCCATATTTCTCAACTTACTGAACTGCCAATATTAGCAACAGTGTGTACAAACCAAGCGCTTAGTAAGTTGATAAATCAAGCTGCTAGTAATCTAAATAAGTTAGATTCTTTACGTCTTGGCACTTTTGAGCAAATCGTTAGCAAACTAAATGATTGTAAGCATATTGCCCTCACCACATTAGATATGATGCAAAAGATATCCAATGATCAGTCATTGGTTAATCTAAGTTCATCTATGGAGCGAAATAACATACTGACTTTAGAGCTACAAGTTGCTAAAAATAACTTAAGTGCGCCTAATGTGTCTGAATTACTCAACTTTATTACTTTAGAGGCAAATACACGTCCAGAAATAGCGCTTGCAAAAGCAACTTTCTAACAGCTTAATTGTCCATTAAAATAACGCCAATTTATTTAATTGGCGTTATTTATGTCTAACACACTACAATTTGCTTTTTCTTTCGATTCTTTGCTAAATGACATAGCTAAACATGGTTATAGCATTATTGAAAATGCCCTGCCCGAACACCTTATCTCTGACCTTAAAAAGCAATGTGAAGCCCAATCTGACCAATTTCAATTTGCCAAAATTGGACGTCATCAAGACTTACAACAAGCCAGTACTATACGCAGTGACAAAACAAAATGGTTTGATGGCACGACCAAAGCAGAGCAAGATTACCTTGCATTAATGGAAGAAATTAGAACTACCATCAATCAAAACTTTTTTCTTGGATTATTTGATTACGAATGTCATTTTGCCATTTATCAGCAAGGTGATTTTTACAAAAAGCATTTAGATGCGTTTAAAGGGAAATCTAACCGTGTATTTACTACAGTGTGTTATTTAAACACCCCAGTAGAAGGGGGTGAATTATTAATTTACCCTGAAAAGGGAAAAGCGCCATTAGCGAAAGTCTCACCAACAGCGGGCACGCTCATTTGTTTTGAAAGCGAGCGTTTTCCTCACGAAGTATTAGCAGCTGCAAGTACTCGCTATTCGATTGCCGGATGGTTTAGGAAGAATAATTCGAGCGCAAACTTCGTTGATCCTAGCCAATAATACCAATTCTGTTAAGTATGTGATTAAGAATAGCGCTGGATAAATGAAATGCTAACAAGGCGTAATTTTTCTTATGTAGTTGTTCTACATTGATAAATTCTAAAGCAGTTAACATGATATTTAGTCCGCTAGGATGTTCAGCTACTTAAGTGAATTGGTATAAAGCTAGTTGCTATTCCCATAAAGACAAATAAACCAACATAGTTATTATTTAAAAATGCCCAGAAACATGCATCGCGATCGCGGTGCTTAATTTTAACTTGCTGATGGGCTAACAAAAATGCTGATAACAGCACGCCGACGTCAAATGGCCACGGCAAATTACGGTTAAAGCCAATAAATACTAAGGTCAGTAAAAATACGATTTGCAGCAACAGCACTGCTATTTTGTCAAATCGGCCAAACAAAATAGCGGTCGATTTCACACCTATTTTTAAATCATCATCTCTGTCGACCATACCGTACATGGTATCGTATGCCACAGTCCAAACGAGATTGGCAAAATACAGCAACCATGCTTCCCCGGGCACTTCACCAAGCACAGCCATATAAGCCATCGGAATCGACCAGCTAAATGCAGCGCCAAGCACTACCTGCGGCAAGTGGGTATAACGCTTCATAAAGGGATAACAAAACGCCAACGCCAAGGCTCCAAACGACAATAGAATCGTTTGCCAATTTAAAAACAGCACCAGAATAAATGCACATATAATCAACACAATAAAAAGTTGAATTGCTTCAGTTGCGGTTGCTTTACCAGAGGCTAATGGACGCATATGGGTGCGCTTAACCAAACCATCAACCTTGCGATCGGCAAAGTCATTAATCACACAACCAGCACTGCGCATAACAAACGCGCCAGCAGTAAAAATTGCTAAAATACCGAGATCAGGCACCCCAGAGCTTGCTAGCCATAATGCCCAGTAAGTTGGCCATAATAATAACAAGGTACCTATAGGTTTATCGGTTCGCATTAATGCTTTATAGGCATCTCGATTTTGCCACGTTAACTGGATCATAGTGAGTCAAATACTCCTGGCAAAAAGGCTTCACACACCATTAATTTTAAATCTGCTAAGTGAAAAATACTGCGCCTTGCTGACACATAACTCGCTTCAATAGCTAAACTCGTTAATAGTGCTTGTAACGCCGAGTGCTTTGTAAAATCAGTAATCATCAAGTTTTCTCTAACTAAGTCAGGATGCTGAAAGATGAACTCACCGAGTGGACGTTCCCCTAAAGAGAGAAACAGGCTGTTCTCTTCAAGCGGCGCAAGCGGGATCCAGCTTTGCGCATAGACACGTGGTTTATTATCACCATATAGAATCACTTCTCTACAAAGTGCCGTTTGTTGCTCTATCCCCATAATTTTTGCTTGGGATTCAGTCAACATAATCCGTGTTTCGCTAAGCACTTTTACGCTAAATTCAGAAAATGTTTGCTTTAATTTTGCAGTAAGCGATCCAGTCTCCAATAACCACTCGCTGCGCGAGCTATCTAACTCTGTAAAATTCTGATGCCACTGCGATGAAATATCTAAAGGAAAAGTTAACACAATAACCTGCTGCAAAAAAATAACGCGTCATTTTAGCACTGCTCAGGAATGAGCTAAATGAGAAATTAAATTTTCCATTAAATTCCCAGTAAGTGACTAGTAAAAAGCTCATAATCAAGTATTATTATTGATTAGTTACTAAGGGAAAAACAAGGTGTTAGTCACGCAATGCGTAGCCTATCGATATTTCTAATTACACTTTTATTATCACTTTCAACGCCTAAGGCATTAGCTGCATCAAACTTTGGCTATTTTGGCTTCGAGCCGGACATAATTACCAACTACATTGCAACATCAAATAAAAAACTTGGCTATGTGCGAGTTACCGTTGAATTGATGATTAAAGATATGGGTAACTTAGAAGTTGTAGAGCATCATCAACCATTATTGCGTGATGCAATTGTAGAAATTATTAGTAAAGAGCAAGAAGAGCACGTTAAATCGCTAACAGGCCGCGAGGAAATACGTAAACGCTGCAGTGAGCGAGTAAAAGAATTGCTTAAAGAAGAAACAGGACAAGAAATTGTTCATGATGTGCTGTTTACTAAATATCTATATTATTAATTTCACTAATCATGTGAAAAAAAGCAAAGTTAATTAACTTTGCTTTTTTTATGGCTATTCGCAACGAAAACACCCAATAATGCACCAGCAACAAGCCCACCTAAGTGCGCCCAATTTGCCATATTGATAAACAACACATCAGCAAAGCCTAGTACTAGCCACACCAACATAAAGCCAACAATAGATGGGCTAATCGCTAACTTAGTATTGCCTGCAATATGCCCATACAACCAACAAAAACCGAGTAAGCCGTAAACTACGCCAGAGAGACCACCAAAGTTTGCATTTTCAAGGGAAAACTGAAGCCAATTGCTCGCAAGCGCAGTAACAATAAATACCAACACTAAAAAGCGTTTTCCTAGTTGCTCTGAGATTTTATCGCCAAGATACATCCACCACATCAAATTAAAAATCAAATGCATTGCCGAGAAGTGCATTATGGTGGGCGTGAGCCACGAGTAAATTTTAACAGGCGAAAATTGTAAGTAAGGAAACAGCCATTCAAAGCCACCTAGTATAAAGGCGCCATAAACGAAAATAGACAGTATCGAAACACCCTGAATAAGCAGTGACAACTTGAAAAAGCGCGGCAGTAAATTGAGTGAGTTACCCACATAGCTCAGTCCATTATTGGTTGAGCCAACTTGCCAAGACGCTTCATAGTACTTTGCTTGATTAGGATCCGCGAGGAACAATTCAAGCTCTTTGTAAGCGTTATCGAACTGTTCATCTGATACAAACAAAGTCACTTGTTCACTGCTTATGGGTTTTAACTCACAGTGAATATTAATGCTATTAAGATAATCACAAAAACCTTGTGCAGCCCTCACATTACTTAGCGTGGCAAGTTGTTTCACTATGATTACGCACCTGACTCAACGTTGTCTACTTGCTCAGTACCCCATGCGGCAAAGCCACCATCCATACTGTAAACATCTTCAAAGCCTTGCTCTACCAAATAGCTTGCAGCTGTTTGAGAACTGATGCCGTGATAACAAACTACAACAATAGGTTGTTCGTAATCTTTTTCATTTAAAAATTGCCCCAAGTTTTCATTGGATAAACGTTCTGAGCCCGGGATACGCGCAGATTGAAAACTATTCGGGTCACGAATATCGGCAATAACAACATTGTCATTCGATAATAATGCCGCGGTTTGCGACACTGAAATATGTTTATATGACATATATACCTCAATAAAAAAGGGAGCAAATGCTCCCTTTATAATATCATCAAGCGATAGCTTAATCCCAATTTAAAATAACTTTGCCCGATTGGCCTGAAATCATGGTATCAAAGCCTTTTTGGAAGTCATCAATATGGAATTCATGGGTAATAATTGGCGATAAATCTAAGCCTGATTGAATTAAACTTGCCATTTTGTACCAAGTTTCAAACATTTCACGGCCATAAATGCCCTTAATGATTAACCCTTTAAAAATAACCTGATTCCAGTCAACCGCCATATCTGATGGTGGAATACCTAGCATGGCAATTTTACCGCCATGGTTCATGTTATTTAGCATACTGTTAAACGCGCTCGGTACACCTGACATTTCAAGGCCAATATCAAAGCCTTCCGTCATGCCAAGCTCTTTCATTACATCTTCAAGCTTTTCATTTGCGACGTTTACGGCACGTGTTGCACCCATTTTAAGTGCCAAGTCTAAACGGTATTCATTCACATCAGTAATTACCACATGACGCGCACCCACGTGTTTAGCAACTGCTGCAGCCATAATACCAATTGGGCCAGCGCCGGTAATCAGTACATCTTCACCCACTAAGTCAAACGACAGCGCTGTGTGCACAGCATTACCAAACGGGTCAAAGATTGATGCTAATTCATCAGGGATGTTGTCAGGAATTTTAAACGCATTGTATGCAGGAATAACTAAGTACTCAGCAAATGCACCTTCGCGGTTTACGCCAACACCAGTTGTGTTGCGACATAAGTGAACACGACCTGCACGACAGTTACGACAGTGACCACAGGTAATATGACCTTCACCTGATACGCGATCACCTACTTTAAAACCACGTACTTCTTGGCCCATATCCACTACTTCGCCAACGTATTCGTGACCAACAACCATAGGAACTGGAATAGTATTTTGCGACCATTCATCCCATTTGTAGATATGCACATCCGTGCCACAGATCGCTGTTTTACGGATTTTGATTAATAAGTCATTGTGGCCAACTTCCGGTTTAGCCGTTTCTGTCATCCAGATCCCTGGTTCAGCTTTAAGCTTTGATAATGCTTTCATCTTTTTACTCACAAAAAAGGCCTGTTATAAACAGGCCAATATCAAATTAAATAATACCTAACTCTTTACCAATACGGGTAAATGCAGCAATTGCTTTATCTAATTGCTCACGCGTATGCGCAGCAGAGATTTGTGTACGAATACGCGCTTGACCTTTTGGTACCACAGGGAATGAGAACCCTGTTACGTAAATGCCTTCGGCAAGTAACTTATCGGCCATTTCAGAAGCCAATTTTGCATCGCCTAACATCACAGGAATAATTGCATGGTCTTTACCGGCACAGGTAAAGCCAACCGCTTCCATTTGCTCACGGAAGTAAGCTGCATTTTGCCAAAGCGTATCACGAAGCGCTTTACCATCTGCAAGCATTTCAAGCACTTTAATTGAAGCCGTAACAATTGAAGGTGCTAATGAGTTTGAGAATAAGTATGGACGAGAGCGCTGACGTAACCACTCGACAATTTCAGCTTTACCAGATGTGTAACCGCCTGAAGCGCCACCAAGTGCCTTACCTAATGTACCCGTGATAATGTCAACACGATCCATTACATTGCAATACTCAGGCGTACCACGACCATTTTCGCCAACAAAACCCACAGCGTGAGAATCATCAACCATAACCAGTGCATCATATTTGTCAGCCAAATCGCATAACGCTTCTAAGTTACAAATAACACCGTCCATTGAAAACACGCCGTCAGTTGCAATTAACTTAGTTTTTGCGCCTGCTTCATCAGCTGCGATTAATTGCTGCTCTAAATCAGCCATGTCGTTATTAGCATAACGGAAGCGCTTTGCTTTACATAAACGCACACCATCAATAATTGAAGCATGGTTTAATGAGTCAGAGATAATGGCATCTTCTGGGCCTAGAATCGTTTCAAAAAGACCAGCGTTGGCGTCAAAACATGAAGAATAAAGAATAGTATCTTCTGTTTTTAAGAAGTTACTGATTTTCGCTTCTAACGTTTTATGAATATCTTGTGTACCACAGATAAAACGAACAGACGCAACACCAAAGCCATGATCATCTAGACCTGCCTTTGCGGCATTAATTAACTCTGGGTGATTTGCTAAACCTAAGTAGTTATTTGCACAAAAGTTAATTACTGAGTCGCCAGAAGCAACTTGAATTTCAGCTTGCTGCTGTGATGTGATCACACGCTCACTTTTATATAATCCATCTTCTTTTACTTGGTCAATCTGTTGCTTAAGCTGATCAAAAAATGCAGATGCTCTCATCCAAAGTCTCCAATGCCTAATAGAACGGGTTGCGGAAATGTGTTTACGCACAAAACGTGCAAAAAACATACGCTAAGCTTTAAAATTGTAGCTTAAATTTAGGAGTGTAATTGTAAAAGGTTAGGTAGATAAATGCACTTATTACTAGTAAATGCATTTAGAAAAGTGAATAAATCCAAAATAAAGATTAAATACAGTATAAAAAACTGCATTTTAAATATTGCGACAATTATTCTCAGTTGTTTTCACTAAATTTTTCACTCGCACAATCAAGTGAATTCCACACTTCATCTGCTAAGGAAAGCTCTTCATCAGTTAAGCTTTGGCCTGATTTAACTAAAATTTTCTTTTTAAATCCCGCAGCAGTTGCAGCTAACATATCTGAACCTTTGTCGCCAAACATAATGCACTCTCTAGCATCAAGAGATAGTTCTTTAATCCCCTGCAATAACATTCCAGGTTTCGGTTTACGGCAATCACAATCTTGCTGGTAGTCGGCGATACCTTTTGTTGGGTGATGCGGACAAAAATACACTTTACTGATTTCTATTTCGTGCTGTTTAAATTGCTCTACCATCCACTTTGTCAGTAGGTCAAAATCTTGCTCCGTATAGTAACCACGGCCAATCCCAGACTGATTCGTTACAATAACAATTTGATAGCCACATGCTTGAAATTGCTTACATGCCTCAAATACACCATCAATAAATTCAAAATCTTCGATTTTATATACATAAGCGTGATCTACGTTTACAACACCATCTCTATCAAGGAAAACAGCCTTATTACCCATTACAACGCCTTTTCTTTTACTACACGGTCAAACATTTGCATTACACTTTCGACACTAATTTGCTGCATGAGCTCTTTACCTTTAACGCGCGTACCCCAAGGCAGTTGCTCTGCAGTCTTGCCTGTTTGTTGTTTTAAGTTTTGATGATATACCTCAACAACATAATCTTGATATAAATACGGACCTGTGCGCGCAGGATTTGAATGTGCATACAGCCCAATTACCGGGGTCGCCATAGTGACCGCCATATGTGCGGGCCCCGTATCTGGCGCTATAACCAACGACGCTTTTTCTAATACGCATAACAGCTGCTTTAAATTAGTTTTGCCAACCAAATTAAGAGCGCTCGATTTCATCGCTGCTTCAATCTGCTTTGCAAGGGCAATTTCAAGTTCAGTAGGGCCGCCAGTAATTACCACACTAAAACCTTGCTCTTTCGCGTAATCTGCCACTTCAGCATAACGCTCAGGTAACCAATTGCGCTCAGCTTTACTTGCCGCAGGCGAAAGCACCAGTACTTTAGCGCCAAGTGGCGATAATAATTGTTCAGCAAAGTCTCGGTCTTCTTGGGTTACAGGCATCTGCCATGATGGCTCATAATGCGGTACACCTATGGCTTTTGCGAAACCACGAAAACCCTCGAGTACATGAGCTTCTTTTTCAGCCTCAATACGGTGGTTGGTAAATAAAAAGTGTCCTTCTTTGGCACGGTGCCAATCGAAACCTACTTTCACTTTTGCAGGAATAATACGTGCAACTAAATTGGCACGTAGTGCGACTTGCATATGAAGCAGTACATCAAACTTGCGGCCTTTAAAATGCTGTTTAAGAGTCTGAAACGCCGCTTTACCTTGCTTTTTGTCAAATACAACCAGTTCAACACCAGGTAAATCTGCCAGTAACATCGCCTCGATTTTGCCTACCACCCAAGTAATTTTAGCGTTTGGATAGTGCTTCTGAATAGCCTGAACCGCAGAGACGGCATGACACACGTCGCCAATTGCCGAAAGACGCAAAATACAAATATCGTTAAATGGGCCCTGTAAACTCACAATTTACCTAAAAACATATAAATAGATGCGTGCAGTTTAACGTAAATTAAAACTTGGTATAATCCCTTTTTGCACGCAATCACTTTTAAACACATTCGCCATGCTTTCAATTCAACATTTAGGTTCAACATCAATCATTACACCAAAATCATTTAACGGTGAGTTTGATGCCTCATTGTTTGATGTCACTTTCTTAGCCAGTAACGATTTAATTCGCGCCGAGAAAAAAGGCCGTGCAACAACTTACTTTTTCAATTGCGGTGAAAAAATAGGTGTATTGCGTCACTATTGGCGCGGTGGATTAATCGGCAAGTTATTGAGCGATCAATATGCCTATTTTGGTCTCAAAAATACCCGAACCTATAAAGAGTTTGCACTGCTTGTTGAAATGAAAGAAAAAGGCCTGCCAGTACCAAGTGCAATTGCGGCAAAAGTCACTCGAAGAGGATTAATTTATCGCGGTGATATTATTACTGAGGCACTGCCAAACGCACAAAGCGTACTCGATATTCTAAAAACACGTTCACTTTTAGAACAAGAGATAGTGCAAATTGCTGAAACTATCGCGAGTTTCCACAACCATGGTGTGAATCACGCCGATCTGAACATTAATAATATTCTGATAAGTAACAAAAATGTGTACTTAATTGATTTTGATAGAGGCACATTGGGCGCATTTAATGCCAAACGTAATCAGAATAATATCGAGCGATTAGCGCGCTCATTTGCTAAAGAAGCATATCGCAACAGCCCTTTTTATTGGCAAGAGAATGATTGGCAAGTGTTTTTAGAAGCATATAAAAGCGCACTAAAAGCAGATTAGTGCGCTTAACAATTTGTAGTTATTAACTGTCGCTTTGGATTTTTTTAATCACGTTTGAAGTAGAGCAACCATTAACAAACTCAAGAACTTCAACTTTGCCGCCATTAGCAAGCACAAAGTCTGCACCAGCGATTTCAGATACTTTATAATCGCCGCCTTTCACTAATACATCAGGTTTAACACGCTCAATTAATTTCGCTGGCGTATCATTTTCCGCTTCAGAACCAAACGGGATAACCCAATCTACTGATGCCAATGCGTTAATTACTGTGGCGCGCTCATCTAATGGGTTAACCGGTCGTGTTGGCCCTTTTAAGCGGCTAATTGATGCATCATTATTTAAACCAACCACCAGCTTATCACCGCGCGCTTTGGCTTGCGCTAAATAGCGCACATGCCCGGCATGTAAAATATCAAAGCAACCATTAGTAAATACGATTTTTTCACCGCGCTGGCGTGCTAACTCAATATGATGCAACACTTCTTCAGCAGGTGCTTGATATTGCTCACCGGTATCGCGTAAATACTGAGTTAATTTTGCACTTAACTCTTCAGGTGAAACCGTTGCTGCACCAAGTTTTGCAACTACTAGCCCCGCTGCAATATTTGCTATTTCAACCGCTTGTGGTGCTGGCATACCAGTACTTAACATTACCGCCAGTGTTGCAATAACGGTGTCACCTGCACCCGTTACATCAGACACTTCATGAACTTGCGCGGCAAAATCATGTTTTTCACTTGGTGTAATAAGTGACATACCCTGCTCAGAGCGAGTCAGTAACATCGCGCCTAAACCACATTCAGCCACAATGGTACGCGCGCTTTGTGTAATGATGTCTTCATCACCAACCACGCCGCCTGCAGCTTTAAACTCGGTAAGATTTGGTGTGATAAAGTCTGCACCTCGATAATCGGCAAGTTGCTTTGATTTTGGATCTACTAATACCGTTTTGCCAGCATTTTTAACCACTGTGATCATTTCGGATATTAAGTGCAGTGAGCCTTTGTTGTAATCAGAGAAAACAACAAGATCGAATTCAGTGATTATCGCTTTCAACTGTTCAAGTAATAACTGAGAATGTACTTCGCTAAAGCGCTCTTCAAGATCTAACCTGACTACTTGTTGATGGCGACTAATTACACGCATTTTTGCGATTGTTGGCGCTTCTGATTGGCGGATCAACTGCGAGTCAATATTTTCAGATTTCAGCAGAGCTTCTAGGCTTTGCCCATTATCATCCTCACCAATAATACCGAGTAAGCTTACTTTACCGTCAAGGTGCGCAATGTTTTTCGCAACGTTTGCTGCGCCACCGGCTTTATCTTCAAGGCCACTAACTTTTACAACAGGTACTGGTGCTTCGGGTGAAATACGGCCTGTATCGCCATGCCAATAGCGATCAAGCATAACATCGCCAACAACTAAAATTTTGCTGTTTGATAATCGATTAAAATATGACAAATCCATAATTCAGTACTTAGCTCTTTTGTGCAACTAGCATATCGATGGCTTCACATAACCAATGACCAATAAACATATGCGCTTCTTGAATACGTGCAGTTTCATCGTTAGCAATGATAATCGGCAATGTTGCAATGTCTTTTACCTGACCACCGTCACGACCAGTGAGTGCCACAGTATAAGCACCAATTTTGTTAGCGGCTGCTAAGGCAAGATTAATATTCGCACTGGTACCTGATGTTGTTAAACCGATCACTAAATCTTCTGGTTTACATAAAGCTAAGATTTGACGCTCAAAAACGGTATCAAAATGGTAGTCGTTTGAATGCGCTGTAAGAATTGAGGTATCAGTTGTTAGCGCAATAGATGCGAGTGGTCCACGCTCATTTTTATAACGAACTACAAATTCAGCGGCTAAATGTTGTGAGTCAGCTGCACTGCCACCATTACCAAACCAAATAACTTTACCACCCTTTTCCAACGTCTCTTGGCAAGCTTGTAAAAGAGAAAGTGATTGCTGTTGATATTGCTCCATAATGGCGAACACATTACGGTGACGTTCTAGGCTGGCTAAATATGAGTTTGTTATCGCTTCCATAGGCCTTTCGATAATTGCTTTTTTTGAATAATTGGCATCATTTTATACCTAATCCACTCAAAATGGCGAGGTTTGTTACCTTTTCTTACTCTTCAGTTTGTTAAATTTTTAAGATCACTACACTTGCCCTTAGGTTGTTTGGTACAATTTAGGCTCATGCGCAGGGAGAATTAAGTGCATTACACAAAGCAATTAGCCAATTTGAACACACACACACCAGAAATAACGCTGACTAAAGAAAGCAAAGTCTTGTATATGACTCACCTAGCATTGGGTGATTATGTCTATCAAGGCGCTTTTTTAAAAGCGCTTGCTGATGCTTATCCAGGTGTGCAAATTGACGTGTGGATGGATGATTGTCGAAGTCATCAAAAATCATGGCATACTGGCAGAAATGCTACTCTGCAGCAGTGGCTTACCAAAGAAAGTCACCTCAATGCAATTTACCCAATTGCGCATTCAGAACAACATCGTAATGAACTAATTTCAAAAGCTTCAAAAGAGCAATACGATGTCATTGTATTTGTTGCTACAACCCGTGCGCCTGCTTATTTAAAAGTAGCAAAAGCAATTAATCCTAATGCGCAAATCGCAGGCACAACACCAAAAGATACGCTGTCACGCTTACTTTATCGCGGCCAATTTAAAGCGCTAAATGTTGCTATTGATTCTAACGTTCTTTCAAAATGTCAGCATATTAGTGATTTTTATAATCATGTGTTTTCGCGGTTATTTGCCGTTTCGCTGGATGATCAACTGCGTTCACGAGAAATAACACCAAACGATACACTCAATGAAAAAAGCAAACAACAAATTGCGCTATGGCGAAATCAACTAGGTTTAAGCCAAGGCAATACACTTTTTATTAATCACATTTCAACAAATGAAAAGCGTGATTGGCAAAATACACAACTTGCCGAATTTGCCCACCAGCTTACAAAGCAAGCACCCAACACACTGTTTGTTTTAAATACACCACCGCATAAATTAGATGAAGTAACGGCTTGGTGTGCAGAGCAAAAAGATATCGCTGTAATTGCCTTTTCTGCAACTGACGATTTTTTTGAACTACCCAGTATGATGTTAGCGTGTGATTTAGTGGTTTCCGTAGAAACTGCCATAATGCACTTAGCCAGCAGCCTTTCATTACCGCAAGTAGCGCTTATCAGAAAATCGGCTTCAAACTGGCGCCCTTTGCAGGCAAGTAAGGTATTAACAGGGAAGAAACGAGTGGATAATATTGCTGTATCTGAAGTTGTTAAAGCGGCAAGTCAATTATTGTAGCTAGGCCCAGCAAGCACTGAGCCTAACCCATTTGTTACCAGAACATAGTTACAGATAAATAACCATAATCCTCGTCATACACATTTTTACCACCGGTTAAGCTGGTTTCAACACGGTACTCACCCACTTTACGGCTGTTAGTTAACGATAAAGAATAAGCTCGCTGATATGCTTCACCATCATTATTTTGTGTACTTGCCTTAAACTGCCAAGAGCTCAGTACTGATTCAAAATAGTCGTAATTAAGTGTGTGGACATCTGCAGGCACGCCATCACCAAAGTTGCGATTATCTGCGCCAAAATGACCAAATGTGAATCCTTGGTTGGTGTTACCATTTTTGTATAAATGGTGCACATACCAAAGAGTATTCCATTTATTGTATTCGTATCTTAAAGATGAGTTATGCGTAAGCTTTGGTAAATATGTACCAAACGAAATGGTTTGATTGCCAAATTTAAAGTTGCTGTTATGCAGTGTATCTTCCGCACCATATTCAGCGTAAATCTCAACTGGCATACCCCAGTCAAAATACACACTTGAGGTGAATGAGATCATTTGGTCGCCAAATTCATCATCGGTACTTAAATCGCCATCCGCATTATCGTTACCTGATGGATCAAAAAACGCTTTAAAAATATCACTAATATCTGTTTTGCGTGGGCCTCCGCCAAATTGCATGGCACGGTTAAAGCCAATCTTCCAACCTTGTAAAGGTTCAATTGAACCATGCATACCAACCAGTTTAGGACTGCCATCATGCCACTCGCCTTGATATTGAATACCGTCTTTCACTTCGTCTAATTCGGTATAAAACAAATCAAAATCTAGATTCCACCAGTTATTTAGTGGCACAACTGTGCTGAGTGAAATACTCATTGGCATTTGTGCATTGTTCGACATAATTTGCGCCGAATTTTTAAAAGGTGAATACCAATGATCTTTGTAGCCAATATCTAGCTGAAGATTAGCAGCAGCCATACTTAACGTTGAGTTGTACGCTACTAAGTCTTGTTCTTTTACCCGATAATCAACACCCACTTGCGCTAACATAAAATCATTAGGTCGCCAAACGCCCTCAAAAAAGCCCTGTGCATACTCATCGCTTGTTAAACCACGCTGATTGGCTATTGGCATTTCATCACCGCTACTTACAGTTGTGCGAAGGCCATAACGACTGATTTTATCATTGCCACGGTAACGCTTTAGTTCAGCAACTAAATAACGGTAGAGCTGGCTATCTTTGTTTTTAACTTGCTTAAGTGCAATATCCACTTCGCTTAATGCATAAGGTTTATGCATTGGCGTACCACGAGTTAATACAAACATGCGGTCGAGTTGACTTTCGAGGTGAGCATCAATGCCTAAAGGTAAATAAACGGTAGGTTTTGCCATGCTTTCAGTAGCAACAAAAGCACTGACAAATAACAATAAATTACGGAGTTTCATAAGCGCAATAGTTATAAAATTATGCAACCATGATAACAAAAGGCGATCACTAATCGCAGCAAAAATTGTATAAATATGTTATAACTCGCGGCGATACTGGTTGAGGTAACTATGGCGCGTTTAATTTACAGCTTTTTTTTATATATTCTTTCCCCCTTGGTGTTTTTACACCTTTGGCTACGAGGAAAAAAAGCGCCTGAATATCGCAAACGTTGGGCAGAAAGGCTGGCTTTTTATAACGCGCATTTTAAACCTGATAGCCTTGTTATTCATTGTGCCTCTGTAGGTGAATTGATGGCTGCAAGTAAGCTTATCCATCAGCTTAAAGACAATTATTCAATTACACTTACTTGTAATACACCCACTGGCTCAGCTGAAATTCAAAAGCAATTTGGCAATACTTTACAGCACGTGTACCTACCGCTCGACTTTCCCTGCGCAATAGGGCGATTTTTTAAAGCCTTAAAGCCCAAAGCCATTATTATTTTAGAAACAGAGCTATGGCCAAATTTAATAATTAAAGCGCAGCAACAACATATACCTGTATGTGTTATTAATGCGCGTTTATCTGAAAAGTCTCTTAAAGGCTATCAACGTATTTTGCCACTAAGCAAACAAATTATGCGCAGTATTAACTTACTTGCAGCTCACAACAAAGAAGATAGCGAACGTTTTTTACAACTAGGATTACCTTCAAAAAATAGTAAAATTACTGGCTCAATTAAATTTGATATTGAACTCAATACCGAGATTGAAGATAGAATTAGCGCTTTCAAACCACAGCTTTCATCTCATGATTTTATTTGGGTTGCAGGCTCTACGCACCCAGGTGAGTATGAACAAGTAATTAATGCACACTTATTACTACTAGAGAAAAAACCAAATGCGCTGTTAATTATAGCACCGCGACACCCAGAGCAATTTAATAAGGTTGCCGATTACCTTAAGCAAAATAACATTTCATTTAGTCAGCGCTCTAAAGAAAAGCATACAGGGCAAAGCGTATTGCTTGCCGATACCATGGGTGAAATGTTGGTGTTGTTTGGTGCTGCCGATTGCGCCTTTATTGGTGGTAGTTTAATAGCGCGTGGAGGTCATAACCCATTAGAGGCAGCCGCATTTAATATACCTATTTTAACAGGCCCTAGTTACACAAACTTTTTACATGTATACCCACAATTAATTAGTAACAATGCCTGTATTTGTGTTGATTCATCAAAAGCACTTTTTGACAATTTATTGTCGCTAGCCAACGATGCTGAAAAAAGGCATACACTTGGTAACAACGCATATCAAATTTTAGAAACCAATCGCGGCGCACTTAAACACACTATAGCGCTTATTGAAAATGAGATTTCACATGACACTCTCCCCCATTGAGCAAACAAAAAGCTGGGTTAGCCAAGTTATTGTTGGCTACAACTTTTGCCCATTTGCAAAAAAAGAAGTGGTAAATAACACCATTGAATATGTCGATAGCCAAACTGAATCGCATGAAGATGCGGTGATTGAAATGCTGTCACTGATACAGCAAATGCGTGAAAACGACGAGATAGAAACCTGCTTACACATTTTTAGTAAAGGTTTTCAAAATTTTGACGATTTTTTAGATTTAGTGGATTTAGCCAATGCCATGTTAGTTTCAAGTGGCTATGAAGGGTTTATTCAAATTGCCAACTTTCACCCAGACTATGTATTTGCTGATAGCGATGAAAGTGATGCAGCTAACTACACTAACCGCGCGCCCTACCCAACGCTACATTTAATCAGAGAAGCATCAATGGCGCGAGTACTTGATATTCACCCTGATCCAGAAGGCATTCCAGAAACGAATATCAAACTTGCGAGAGAAAAAGGCATTTCATTTTGGCAGCAATTACTTAATCACTGCCAAACTGGAAAGAAAGATTAAGCGACTGCTTGCTCAACTTCGAGTTGTTTATTCAAATACTCTTGTTGTAGCTTTTTCAACTGTTCAAGCCCTTCACCGCGGGCATAAGGTTTGAACAGTAAGATAACTTTCACAATACCACCAAAAATATCTTGTTTAGTTAGCGAACTATCTTTGCTGTGTGCTTTCACATAAGGGGTCCAAAAACTTACCGTCAGCTTTACCATATGTGCAAGCTCTTCAATATCGCAATCATCAATGGCAATTACTTCGGCATATTTTAAACCGTTAATTACGGCGACAACTTGCTCAACTAGTTGCGCTTGATGCACAAGGTATTGCGCCTTTAATTCTTTATCGCGACCTAAAATATCCGTTAAGTTGTTATAGAAGAAATTAAATCGCCACATTAAATCAACCAGCGAATCGAGATAACCTGCAAGCTGCGCCATCACATCCAAATTTTTATCCATTGGTGTGAAATTTTCTTTTAAATGGCTTTGGTACAGACCAAAGATATGTCGTAAAATATCTTCTTTGTTTTTAAAGTGATAATACAAGTTACCTGGGCTTATGCCCATTTCTGATGCGATGTGGTTGGTAGTAATTGCACGCTCACCGTGTTGGTTAAACAACGCAATGCTGGTTTGAATAATCTTATCCTTGGT
>NZ_JBFKMX010000027.1:0-35291 GCF_041629635.1 Pseudoalteromonas sp.
ATCTGCAAGAACAGCTTCAACTGCTGCAAGGTCAGAGTTGCGAACCTGAATTACCGCGCCTAGCTCTTCGTTATAAAGCGCTTCGATATCAGAGCCTGTTAAGCTATCAAGGTTTACCGTTACACCTGTACGACCTGCGAATGCCATTTCAGCTACTGTTGTGAATAAACCACCGTCTGAACGGTCGTGGTAAGCAAGTAGCTTCTCGTCAGCCACAAGTGCTTGCATTGCGTTGTAGAAACCTTTTAATAGCTCAGGGCTATCAACGTCTGGCGTCTTGTCACCAAGCTGCTTGTAAACCTGTGCAAGGCTTGATGCACCCATACGGTTTTGACCAGCACCTAAATCAACTAAGATTAGGCTTGAATCACCTTTATCAGTGCGAAGCTGCGGTGTGACTGTCTTACGAATATCTTCTACACGGCCAAACGCTGAAATGATAAGTGAAAGCGGCGCTGTAACTTCTTTGTTTTCGCCATTTTCTTCCCACTTAGTCTTCATTGACATTGAGTCTTTACCAACAGGAATTGTAAGACCAAGTGCTGGACATAACTCTTCACCTACTGCTTTAACAGCTTCGTAAAGACCTGCATCTTCACCTGGGTGACCTGCTGCTGCCATCCAGTTTGCAGAAAGCTTGATGTTTTCAAGACCACCAATGTTTGCACCTGCGATGTTTGTTAATGCTTCACCCACAGCTAAACGTGCTGATGCACCGTAGTTTAGAAGTGCAGCTGGTGTGCGCTCACCCATTGACATGGCTTCACCATGGTAAGTATCAAACGCTGCAGCTGTTACTGCACAGTTTGCTACTGGTATCTGCCAAGGGCCAACCATTTGGTCACGTGCCACTAAACCTGTAACAGTACGGTCACCAATGGTGATAAGGAATGTTTTCTCTGCAATCGTAGGAAGACGAAGTAAGCGCTTAGCGGCTTCTTCTACATTGATTTCAGATGTATCTAATACCTTACCTTGTGCTTGCTTAGACTCAACGTCACGGTGCATCTTAGGTGCTTTACCTAGTAATACTTCAAGTGGAAGATCTACCGGGTTGTTTTCAAAGTGACTATCAGAAACAGTTAAGTGTAGCTCTTCTGTTGCTTCACCAATTACCGCGTATTGCGCGCGCTCGCGCTTACAGATTTCTTCAAAACGTGCAAAGTCTTCTGCTGCAACAGCAAGAACATAACGCTCTTGAGATTCGTTACACCAGATTTCGTGTGGTGCCATGCCCGGCTCATCGTTTGGTACATTACGTAGTTCAAACTTACCACCACGACCACCGTCGTTTACAAGCTCAGGGAATGCGTTTGAAATACCGCCCGCGCCCACATCGTGGATAAACGCGATTGGGTTAGCGTCGCCAAGCTGCCAACATTTGTCGATAACTTCCTGACAACGACGTTCCATCTCTGGGTTTTCACGCTGTACCGAAGCAAAATCTAAGTCTTCGTTTGATTGACCTGATGCCATTGACGATGCTGCACCACCACCAAGACCGATGTTCATCGCAGGACCACCTAGCACAATTAGCTTAGCGCCAACTGGGATTTCGCCTTTTTCAACGTGCTCAGTACGAATGTTACCAAGCCCACCCGCAATCATAATTGGTTTGTGGTAACCACGTACTTCTTCACCGTTATGGCTGTTAACTTTTTCTTCATAAGTACGGAAGTAACCTAGTAGGTTTGGACGACCAAATTCATTGTTGAACGCCGCACCACCTAATGGGCCGTCGATCATAATGTCTAGTGCATCAACGATACGACCTGGCTTGCCGTAATTTGTTTCCCACGGCTGCTCAAAACCAGGAATACGTAGGTTTGAAACAGTAAAACCAACTAGACCCGCTTTAGGCTTAGAACCACGACCTGTTGCGCCTTCGTCACGAATTTCACCACCAGAACCCGTTGATGCACCCGAGAATGGCGCAATCGCTGTTGGGTGGTTGTGGGTTTCAACTTTCATCAAGATTTCAATGTTTTCTTGATTGTAGCTGTACTCACCTTCCGCGTTCGGGAAGAAACGACCCGCTTTAGAACCCTTCATTACCGCTGCGTTATCTTTATAAGCAGATAGTACGTTTTCTGGGTGCGTCTCGTAGGTATTTTTGATCATTTTGAACAACGACTTAGGCTGCTCTACGCCGTCGATTGTCCAATCAGCGTTAAAAATTTTGTGACGACAGTGCTCAGAGTTCGCCTGTGCAAACATGAATAATTCGATGTCGTTCGGGTTACGACCTAGTTTTTGGAAGTTTTCAACTAGGTAGTCAATTTCGTCTTCTGCTAATGCAAAACCTTGCTCAATATTTGCTGCTGCAAGCGCTTCGCGGCCACCGCCAAGAATGTCAACCGATGACATTGGGCGCGGCTCTTCAACGCGGAATAATTGACCTGCGTCTTCAAGGTTTGCGTGTACCGACTCAGTCATACGGTCATGTACTAGCTTTGCAACTTCATTTAATTGCGCTTCAGATAAATCACCTTCCACGTAGTAAGCAACACCACGCTCTACACGGTGTACTTTGTCTAAACCACAGTTGTTCGCAATATCAGTTGCCTTTGATGCCCATGGAGAAATGGTTCCAATACGTGGTGTCACTAAAATTAGCGCACCTTCAGGCGTATGTTCAGTAATGGTCGGACCATACTTTAATAGCTTATTTAGTTTGTCTAACTCAGACTCTGAAAGTTCTGCTGTTAAATCAGCAAAATGCATAAACTCAGCGTAAACACCAGTGACTGGTAAATTGGCATCAGCGCAGGTTTTAAGGATCTTTTGAACTTTAAAATCAGAAAGTGCAGGTGCACCACGTAGGATCAACATAGGTATTTTCATCCGGGGTTAAGGATTGAACGAAGATTTATGGGCGCACATTATAGTGGAAAATGAGACGAGATTTAACTAAAAATCAAAAAATAGACAAAAATAGGTAAATTCATTTTTTATGTATAGGACATTAGTCCTCGTGACGATCGCGTGTTTATCTGTTATAACAAGCTTGTAGGGGCAAATTATTTTAGGATTCGAGTGCTTAAACGCGTTGTAATTTCAGTAATTATTTTTTTGTTGGCCGCGTGTTCCGAGCCTATTGCGGAAACACATCTCGGGCAAATTAAGCAAAAAGATAAAGTGCGCATAGGCACACTTGCAGGCGAAAGCACCTATTACATTAGCGCAAATGGTGAGCTTGGTTTCGAATATGAACTTGCTCAAGCATTTGCAAGCTATATTGATACCGAGCTTGAAATCATCCCCTTTTTCTCCATCAAAGATATGCTCAATAAGTTAGAAAAAGGGCAAATTGATATTCTCGCATCAGGACTTACCTTAAATAAAACTCGTTTAGCGAAATACCGTTTTGCACCTGAGTATCGCGCTATTAGCCAAAAGCTAGTTTATAAGCAAGGGCGCGATCGTCCGCGTAATTTTGAACAACTCGACGCCCCTGTCACAGTAATAGCTAAAAGCGCCCATGCAGAAAGTTTATTAAAAGCAAAAAACAGTTTTGAAAATTTACAATGGGTAGAAACTGATGAATTTGATGAAGCTGAGTTACTGCAAGGCATCATTGATGGAAAATTTGACTACACCATTGCCGACTCACACACCTTAGCGTTGTTTCGCCGTTACCACCCAGAACTAAGCATCGCATTTTCAGTTACCCGAGAAGAACCGATAGCCTGGATGCTAAAACGCAATGACGACGACAGTTTATATGCATTAACCATCGAGTTTTTTGGTTATGCCCAAGCCACTGGATTATTACAAAATCTGGAAGAAAAATACTTTGGCCATGTGCGGCAGTTTAACTACATCAATACCTTAGCTTACATTGAAGCGGTGCGTGATATACTGCCAAAATACAAAGACTGGTTTAAACAATATTCGCGTAATCTCGACTGGCGATTACTGGCAGCTGTCAGCTACCAAGAGTCAATGTGGGATCCTCTCGCTAAATCACCTACTGGCGTGCGTGGCATTATGATGTTGACCTTACCAACAGCTAAATCCGTTGGCGTAAAAAATCGCCTCGAACCAGAGCAAAACATTCGCGGTGGCGGCATCTATTTAGAAAAACTGATTAATCGCATACCAGATCGGATACACGAGCCCGACCGAACATGGCTTGCTTTAGCCGCTTATAACGTGGGTTTTGGTCATATGGAAGACGCCCGGGTGCTAACCGAAAAAGCTGGCGGCGATCCGGATAAATGGGCTGATGTAAAAAAACATTTACCGTTACTGATTAAAAAGCGCTACTATCGACAAACACGATACGGCTTTGCCCGTGGCGATGTAGCTGTAAAATATGTTGATAATATTCGCCGCTACTACGATACACTTGTATGGCTCGATGAAAATCAAGACGAGTAATACAGTTAATCTGATACACTTTAAAGTGACTTGTGACTTTAAAAAGGGTACAAAGAGCGCCTATATCAAGCCATTTGAATAAAGCGTTTGCAAAACTCTTAAATAAGTTACCTGAAACATGACCTTTTAATTCGCATTGTCATAGTTGTGTCATGCTGTATAAATAGAATTATTGTGAGAAAATAGCTTTCGCTGATTACCTTTCTCCACTCTCACTTTTACAAGGAGAAACGATGCAAAAAACGCGTAGAAAATTTAAAATAAAGCGCAATACGGTTAATGCCTGTGCAACTCGCCGCCGTATTGCAAGACGTAATACTCATCGTAAGATTTTAGAGCGTCGTAGAGCCTTTAACTTGCTCGTTGAAGCTGAAGTCGCTTAATCTTGATTTCGAGCTGCTTTCTTAGCAGCTTTTATTTCTGCTCGGCGTTTTTTAAAAAATGCCGAAAGTTTATCGCCACACTCTTTCGCTAACACGCCACTGGTTACATCAATTTGGTGATTTAGTTTTTCATGGCGAGTTAAATCCATAATACTGCCCGCACAACCCGTTTTTTCATCACTGGCACCAAACACTAAGCGTTTTATTCGGCTATGCACCAATAAACCCGCACACATGGGGCAAGGCTCTAACGTGACATATAACGTGCAGTCGAGCATGCGATAATTCCCGATTTGCTTGCCGGCTTGGCGAATAGCAAGCATTTCAGCATGCGCAGAAGGGTCGTGCTCGGTAATTGATAAGTTATATCCCTCTGCAATGATTTGGTTATCCTTAACAACAATCGCCCCAACGGGAATTTCATCATGTTGCTCAGCAATATCAGCTCGCTTTAACGCCTCAGCCATCCAATACTCATCGCTATATTCAGGGTACATAATTTCTCAGATTAATTTATAAACATCCTTACTATTTTACCAAGTTAAAAAGATTCCTGCATTGTTAACTCATTTTCTTAGAATTTTTTAAAATAAAGGGCTAATGTCATAGTTATTAAATTATTTTTTAGGCTATAATCCGCCGCCATTTTGCACGACGCCAAAGCAATGTAGAAACAAGATGAAATTTCCTGGACGACGCAGACATAAACACTACTTTCCAGTGGAAGAAAAAGATCCGCTTACAAATGTGATCTCGCAAGACCTTAAACTTGCACGTAACTATATAGTGGGAATAGACCAAATCGTGGTCGATATTGAAGCCAAAGTTGATCAAGCTTTTCTTGATGAATTTGGTTTACGTCGCGGTATGTCGCAAGTAATGGATGACGATACCACTAATGCACTGTATGCACGCCTCAAAGATCATAATATGATCGATTACGAATTCGCAGGCGGTACTATTGGTAATACAATGCATAACTACTCAGTACTGTCTGACGACCGCTCAGTATTACTTGGTGTAATGTGCGAAAACATCAAAATTGGTAGCTATGCTTACCGTTTTGTTAGTAAAACTTCAACGCGTGTTGACTTAGAACACCTACAACCAGTGGATGGCCCAATTGGTCGCTGCTTTACGCTGATTGATGAAAGCGGTGAACGTACATTTGCTATTAGCCCTGGTTTAATGAATCGCCTTCGCCCTGAGTCTATCTCACAAGAGCTTATTGCCAATTCTTCTGCATTAGTTATTTCTGCTTATTTGATGCGTACAGAAGGTGAAGACACCATGACCGAAGCGGCATTAAAAGCCGTTGAATATGCAAATGCTGCTAACGTGCCAGTAGTACTTAGCCTTGGTACAAAATTCCTTATTGAACAAGATCCTGAGTGGTGGCAAAACTTCGTTAAAGATCATGTTGATATTCTTGCCATGAACGAAGAAGAAGGTCTTGCCATTACCGGCTTTGAAGACCCACTATTAGCTGCCGACAAAGCGCTTGATTGGGTAGATATGGTAATTTGTACCGCCGGTGCACAAGGTATGTTCCTAGCAAGTTACATCGATGACTGCTGGAAACGCCAAACTGAGCACCAACTTATGCCTGGTAGTATTCCTGATTTTAATAAGTATGAATATTCGCGTGCGATGCGTCGTAAAGACTGTGAAAATCCTGTGAAAATTTATACTCATACAGCCCCGTATATGGGTGGACCTGACAGCATCAAAAATACTAATGGTGCAGGCGATGGTGCATTAGCTGCGGTACTTCATGATATTAGCGCTAATGTTTATCACCAACTTAATGTACCTAGTTCAAGTAAGCATAAAATCCACGCGCTTACTTATTCTTCACTATCACAAATCAGCAAATACGCTAACCGTGTAAGTTATGAAGTGTTAGTACAGCACTCACCAAGGCTTACACGTGGTTTGCCAGAGCGAGAAGACAGCTTACAACAAGCTTACTGGGAACAGTAAAAAGTTATAATAAAAAAGCCCGCACCAGCGGGCTTTTTTTATGCTTTAACAAAGCAACAAGGAGATTGGAAACTGTCTCTAGTTTACCTTTACAACATTAATGTAGGCTTAATTTATAATCACAGATTACTAGTCCACACAGTGATAAGTGACACTCAACAGAACAGCAAGATTCAACAAACTCTAAGCAAAAAAAGCTCGCAAGGTTGCGAGCTCAAATGTTTGACGATTAATTCAAACAATAAGGAAAAAATCCAAGGGAGATTGGAAATCTTGTTAAGCACTATACCCTTCATTAACTTAACCAAACCTTAACTAACGAAGTTCAGGTTATTAGACATAAAAAAAAACCGCTATAGAGATAGCGGGCAAAATGTTGTAATCATCAACAAGGGAAATCAAGTCCAAGGGAGATTGGAACTTGTAACTAATTTAATATTTTTAAGCTTAACGCAAACTTAATTAGCTTACTTTTTTAATGCTTGCGCCAAACTTTTACCATCACTGTCTACTGGTGAGAGCAGCTTTAAACCCATCACCTTTGCAATCGTTGGATAAACATCTAGGTTTGGAATTTCACCCAGCGTTATATTTTGCTTAAATGCTGGGCCCTTAGCGATAAATAACGCGCCCATTTCTTGAGTATACGCATAGCCATGAGTACCTAAATATTCAGATTCCCCCTCAAATGCAAACGTTTTTGGCGCAACTGTCTCAATAATAATATCAGCATCGAGAGAACCAAATTTAATCCCACGCTTTGCTAAAGTTACTTTATCAAGTACGGTATAGCGCCCTTTTGCTTGTTCAGCTAAATGCTTTTCAATATCTGAAATAGCAACTTGGGATTCTGGCTTTTTATAAAACTGCACTCGGGTATACGAGTTTTTAATAACAAAATCATTTTCCGAAATACCAAGCTGGTTAATCTCAATTGTTTGTTTTGGATCCACTTGCGACATGCCGTGATCAGAGACTAAAACGAGATTGATATTAAGTTCTTTAAATTCAGCTAAACGCTTATCAAGCTGGGCAATTAACGCATCCATTTGCTGAACAGCATCAAAGGTTTGCTTGGCATTTGGCCCATATTCATGACCCATAGAATCTACAATCGAAAAATAACTCGCAATAAATCGTGGTCGCTGTGATTTTGGTAAGCTTAACCATTCTACAATTTGATCAATGCGGCGCTGATAATCACTGTGTTGCGAATAGTGGTAAAAATAGCTTGGCGTACGGCCATTAAAACGGGCATCAGACTCAGGCCAAAAATAGGTGGCAGCTTTAACGCCTTGCATTTCAGCCAAGTTCCAAAGCGGCATGCCATTTAACCAAGTGCTGTCTTTGCCCCCTTTACCCATGCTGTAGCATTCATCACGGTTTTTATCACAAAACTTATTATCAATAATGCCATGATTAGCCGGCTGTAAACCGGTAATAATCGAAATATGATTTGGAAACGTTTTAGTTGGGTAAACAGGTATCATACGCTCAGCACGCACACCTGCTTTGGCTATTTTTGCTAAATTTTTAGCTTGATGCTTTTCAATATAATCCCAACGAAAACCATCAAGTGAAATTAAGACAACGGTTTGCTCATTGGCAAACGCTTTCATACTTAACGTACTTATCACAACAAAAAAGAAGACGGCTAGTTTTTTCATATGACTTTCTTAAATAAGGCTTTGCTATACATCTAAACTTTTTAAATAGTAAAAGTCTAGGGCAGATGTCCGGATAAAAAATACTTCGTTTCAATGTTCACCCGATAAATAAAATTTGATCTCAATTCCTTAACACTTCGTAATAAAGGCAATTTATTTAAAAGTTTTGATACAATATTATTAATATAACAACTTAAGTAAGGGTTACCGTGTCTCGATTCACTGCTGTCACAGAAGAACCGCATAAACGATTTCATAAAAAAACAGCCGTATTATTAACTAATCTAGGTAGCCCTGACGCTCCAACCGCCAAGGCACTAAGAAGGTATCTGGCTGAATTTTTATCTGATCCGCGCATTGTTGAAATTCCTCGCGCGCTTTGGAAAATTATTCTGCACGGCATTATTTTACGTATTCGCCCAAAACGTTCAGCAAAGCTTTATGCAGGCATTTGGACTGAGCAAGGATCACCATTATTGGTTTACAGTAAAAAGCAGCAAGCAAAACTTGCGAGCTTACTCGCCAATAAAGGCTTAGATCATGCTGAAGTATTTTTAGCGATGCGCTACGGTAACCCTTCAATGAAATCGGTGCTTGAAGATATTCGCGAAAAAGGCTATCAAAAAATTGTCGTGCTGCCTTTGTACCCTCAATACAGTGGCTCAACTACAGGCTCAACCTTTGATGCTATTAGCCGCGAGCTAATCAATTGGCGTTGGGTGCCTGAACTTCATTTTATCAATGGTTATCAAGATAATCCGCATTACATTGATGCGCTTGCAACAAGTATCAAAGAAGATTTAGATAAACATGGCATGCCTGAAAAGCTACTGCTCAGCTATCATGGCACCCCTAAATTTTTCTTAGAAAAAGGTGACCCATATTATTGTTTTTGCCAGATGACGACACGTTTAGTGGTTGAAAAACTTGGCCTTAACAAAGACGACGTAATCACCACCTTCCAAAGTCGTTTTGGTAAAGCGGAGTGGTTAAAACCTTACACTGATGAAACCCTCGAAAAGCTAGCCAAAGAAGATGGCATAAAGAATATTGCTATCGCCAGTCCAGCATTTAGCTCTGACTGTTTAGAAACTCTTGAAGAGTTAGAAGAAGAAAACCGCGAAGTATTTGAGCATGCCGGTGGTGAGCACTATCGTTATATTCCGGCATTAAATGACCGTGACGATCACATCGAAGCCTTTTATCAGATTATTAAGCAGCATTTATAATTGACACTTTTAAAAATAAAAAACCCAGCATTTGCTGGGTTTTTTTCGTTTAATACGGTTCGCTTAGAACTTGTATTCCATACCGATTGCTAGGTAATCGTTATCTGTTGTTTCGTCTTTCTCTTGCTTAGTGTAGAAAGCGAATAACTTAGCATTTTTATTTAGCTTGTAATCAACACCCACTGATGTTGCAACTTTGTCATCCTTGTCTGCATCGTACTCAAGTACTTGGTACTGTGCCTTTAACGTGTAATCGTTAATCTTATATGCTGCATTTACTAAGAAACCATCTGCAGACTCAGAGCCGTCTACTTTTTCTTGTGTTTGGTACATTGCACCTAGTTTAAAACCAGCTACTTTACCTTGGATTGAACCACGAACAACATCATAGCCTTTAACTTCGCTATCCATCGCAACTGACGCATAAAATGCTGATTTCTTAAGACCTTTATCACCATAAGTTACTGCCGCTGAGTAACCGTTATCAGCATCTGCTGAGTCTTCAGCAATTAAAGAGCCAATTACTTGGAAGCCACTAAACTTAGGTGTTTTATAAGTGATTGAATCACCCATACGGTTTTCACCTTTGAAAACGTTTTTGATATCGCCTTCAAGGTCATTGAATTGGTCAAGTTTACCTTGAGATTGCTTTAATGCAGTATCGTTACGACCAATTAATACTTCACCAAAACCGCCTTGTAAACCAACGTATTGATTACGTGATTTTAGATGGTCATCACTGCTGTCTGCTGCATCAGTCATATCAACTTGCCATTCAAGCTTGTAAACAACTTTTAAGCCTGACTCTTCGCTGATAGTTTCACTACCTTTAACACCAAAACGAGACGCGTTACTTTTGATTTCAGTGAATGAACCTTCGCCTTCATCACTGTTTTGAACTGTAACATTTGCCTTACCATATACGTTTACATCTGCAATTGCAGGTGCTGATAATGCTGCTAGTAAAGATAAAGCAAGGGGAGCCTTAACATTTTTCATGTGAAAACCTCTAAATGAGAAATTAAATTTGTAATCAATTTGAACGAGGTGCAGTTTGTCACCACTAAATGACAGAAATATTACACCTGACATGTTTTTTTCATTTTTCTGTATTTAAATTGTCATTTAGCACGAAATACATACCCTGTAGAGAAGTAATCAATTAAAAAAAATGACTTTTAGTTGTCATGTTTCTGTATTGGTACATTAAATTGGCGAAATTTCTTCACAGAGTTTGTTTATGCCACTAAACTAAAAGCCAGAATCAAAACAAACATATCAATATACCGTGCTACCTAAACTATTGTTAATTGAAGATAATCCTTCTATATCAAAAATACAACGACACATCGCTCAACGCATTGGGTATGAAGTTGATACTGCTGATAGCCTTGCTTCTGCAATTGATTTAATAGAAGAAAATAATTATTTTTGCGCAGTTGTTGACTATGTACTGTCTGATGCGCCTAATGGCGAAGCTATCCCTCTGACCATTGGTGCTTCCATTCCAACTATCGTTATGACCGGTAAACTCGATGATAAAACACGCGATACCGTAATGCGATACCCAGTGGTAGACTACATTACAAAAGAAAGCCGCCAAGCGTATCTTTATTTAGAGACCCAATTAAAACGCTTACCTCGCAATGAAAATGTACGCGTATTGATTGTAGATGATTCAAAAAACACTCGTAATCACATTAAAAATTTGTTGCTACGTCATAAATATCTAATTGCTCAAGCTAGTGATGGCGTAATGGCCTTGGAGCAACTTGAAAAGTTTGATGATATCAAAGTAATTATTAGCGACAATGAAATGCCGAATATGAACGGCATTACACTGACAAGTAGAATTCGCGAAAAATATAATTCCGAAGACAAAATCATTATCGGTATTTCTGGCACTGATGATAACCGCGTATCGGCAAACTTTTTAAAAAATGGTGCGGATGATTACCTGCGCAAGCCTTTTTACCCCGAAGAGTTTTATTGCCGCGTTAGTCAAAACTTAGACATGCAAGAAAACATAGCGACGATTCGTCGCCAGGCCAATTTAGATTACTTAACGGGTTTGCCAAATCGTCGTTATTTCTTTGAACAAGCTAATACCCTACTTACACGTCAAGAATTTGCCCACCAAGTAGCTATGTTAGATATCGACCTCTTTAAAGCTGTTAATGACAATTATGGTCATGATGCAGGCGATGTCGTGCTTAAGGAGGTATCAAACTTATTCGACACCATGTTTGGTAAAGAACACTTAATTGCACGACTTGGCGGCGAAGAGTTTGCTGTTTTATTTACCAATGACCTACATAAGAAAAATCAAGAGTTATTAGAAGAGTTTAGGAATAAGGTCAGCCAGTTGAAACTTTCCCACCTGCAACAAAGCCTAACAGTAACAATTTCAATTGGTAGCGTAGTGGAAGATACAAAAAACATCGATGAACTGCTTAAACAAGCCGACATCTATCTTTATCAGGCGAAAGAGCAAGGTAGAAATCAACTTGTTGTTAGTAAATAATTAGTTTACTTGAATCGAGCCGCGTTACGATAAGAATCAAAACTAAAGAGTGCTAACGCAGACCAAATAAAACCAAAGGTGATCATGCGATCAACACTAAAGGTTTCGCCGTAAAATATTACCGCTAAAATAAACATTAAGCTTGGACCAATATATTGGAAAAAGCCGAGAGTAGAATACTGAATACGGCGCGCAGCTGCGGTAAAACACAAAAGCGGTAATGTGGTTACAATACCTGCACTTACTAACATAACATTAAGAGATAAGCTATTACTGGTTAAATCGCTAGTCGGTGTTGCTAGTCCCCACCAATAAATCAATGCCACAGGCAACATAAATAACGACTCAATTAATAAACCTGGCAAAGTGTCTACAGGCAGTTTTTTTCGAATTAAGCCATAAAGCGCAAACGAACTTGCCAAACTAAACGCAATAACCGGAAACGAGCCAAAACTTATTAGCTGAATTACCACGCCTGTTACCGCAAGCACTACTGCAAAAAGTTGTAATTTTCTTAGTCGTTCAGATAAAAACACCACACCCAATAGCACATTCAGTAATGGGTTGATGTAATACCCTAAACTGGCATCTAAAATATGATTATTATTTACTGCCCAAATAAATAATCCCCAATTAAAACCGAGTAATGCGGCACTTACCAGCAACCAACCTACGGTTTTCATATTAAAAAGCGCAGCGCGTACAGCGGGCCATTTTTTTACAGCGGTCAAGATCACCAAAAGAAATAACACTGACCACACAACACGGTGTAATAAGATTTCCATCGCAGCAACATGATCGATTGCTTTGAAATATATAGGTGCTAATCCCCACATTAAAAATGCAGCGATGGCAAACATCACACCTTGCTTTTGACTTTGCATATCAAGAACTCATCAATTCAGGGAGCGCCAGTTTAGGGATCTGCTTTATTTAAGTAAAGACAGCGCGACAAAAAGACTTTAGAATTAGCGCTCGTTACACGTGCAAGTTTGCCAAGTAAACGCAGATAACATAATGCCAATCAAATACATCTTAATGTAATGGATAATCAACTAGCGACCCAACATATTACCGAACACAATAACCCTCACACGGTGTTGAATTCCGTTTTCGGTTATAAACAGTTTCGAGCAGGGCAAGAGCAAGTTATTGAGGCCATCCTTGCGGGTCAAGATTGCTTGGTATTAATGCCAACGGGTGGTGGTAAATCATTATGTTATCAAGTGCCTGCATTGCTACTGCCAGGTATTACCTTCGTAGTGTCACCGCTTATCTCACTAATGCAAGATCAGGTTGCGCAACTGAAAGCGCAAGGTGTCGCTGCAGCCTATATCAATCAAAGCCAATCGCGAGAAGAACAACAGCAAATCTATCAAGGTTTACACCAAGGGCAGATTAAAATCCTGTATGTCGCGCCAGAACGCCTGTTAACTGATGATTTTCTTACGCGTTTGCAGCATTTACAGGTTAGCTTATTTGCCATAGATGAAGCGCACTGTGTGTCACACTGGGGTCATGACTTTAGGCCTCATTACTACCGCTTAGGACAGCTAAAACAACACTTTAACCATATTCCTGTAATGGCGCTTACTGCAACTGCAGATATCGCAACGCGCAACGATATTGTAATGCAACTAGGCCTTGCTAACGCGCATATTTACACGGGCAGCTTTGATAGACCAAATATTCGTTACACCATTGAAGAAAAGTTTAAACCGCTTAGTCAGTTAATGCGCTTTTTGAAAGAGCAAAAAGGGCAAAGCGGTATAATCTATTGCTCAAGCCGTAAACGTGTTGATGACATTGCTGAAAAGCTCGTTGATGCAGGCTATAACGCAGCCTCTTACCATGCGGGGCTTGAAAATGAGCAACGCACATTTGTGCAAAATGCATTTGCGCGCGATGATATTCATATTGTGGTGGCAACCGTAGCCTTTGGCATGGGGATTAATAAGCCCAATGTGCGTTTTGTAATTCACTACGATATTCCCAAAAACATCGAGTCGTATTATCAAGAAACCGGTCGTGCTGGCCGTGATGGCCTCTCAGCAGAAGCCATTATGTATTTTGACCCTGCCGATGTACCGCGCGTAAAACGCTTTTTTGATGATATTCCCGATGAGCAACGTCGTAAGGTGGAAGAGCAGCGTTTTAATGCCATGGCAAGTTTTGCTGAAGCACAAACTTGTCGTCGCCAAATATTGCTCAACTATTTTTCAGAGTACCAGGGCAAGCCTTGCGGCAACTGTGATATTTGCTTAAACCCGCCAAAGCAGTTTGACGGTACTGAGCTTGCTCAAAAAGCCTTAAGTTGTGTTTACCGTGTAGAACAAAAATTTGGCCTAGGTTATGTAATTGAAGTATTACGCGGTGCAAATACTATTCGTATTCGCGAAAACCAACACGATCAATTATCAACGTTTGGCCTAGGCAAAGATAAATCCGTTGAATATTGGCTGAGCATTTTGCGCCAACTTATTCATCATGGATTACTGCATCAAGACATTACACAATCATCTAGCTTACGTTTAACCGAAGCGGCTCGCCCGGTGCTTAAAGGCGAATTCAAATTGCAACTTGCCAAACCACGACTTGAAGTTAAACACGTCTATAAAGACAAACTTGCTCGCTTTAACTACGACAAACAATTGTTTGCCAAATTACGTGGCTTACGTAAAGAATTAGCAGACGCAGAAGATGTGCCGCCGTACGTGGTATTCAGTGATGCAACCCTTGCCGAAATGGCGCAACAAATGCCAACTAACGATGCGGAGTTTTTAAAAATCTCAGGTGTGGGATTCACTAAACTTAATAAATATGGCGCATATTTCATGAATGCCATTCGTAACCATTTAACTAGTTGATAGGCAACCTTCAAATGACAACTAAAACGCTGTTTTCTGATCATATTTTAATAACCCCTATTGCGCTTCCAGATGATGAAGAGTTTGAGCTGTGGGCAACTATTTACTTACACAATGACGCCATTTCTTCATTAGAATTTGAACAAGGTGCTGATCGCCACTTAATGCGCTTTAAATTTGAAAATACCACATTTAATTTAAATTTTGAGCACTACAGCCAAAGTATTTGGATTAATAGCGACAGCCAACAAGACCTCGATTTATTGCCTGAACTCTTTTCATCGCTTTAGTTTTGACATTACTTTTCACCATGCTAGCGTGAGGTAAAACCAAACAATAATAAGAAATGTCATGCCTAAAAAATCTTTGCTCACACTTGCCTTATTTATTACACCTAGTTGCTTTGCAGCACAAACCCTTATTCATGCCGGTGAGTTACTCTACCACGCCGACAAAGTACCTCTAACCAAACAAACCATTATTATCGAAGGCGATAAAATTGTAGGTGTGCAAGCTGGATTTCAACAAGCAACTAAAGACCAAACGCTTATCGATTTATCAGATAGTTTTGTGATGCCGGGTTTAATGGACATGCACGTACATTTACAGTTTGAGCTAGGCCCTGAAAATGATATTGAAATAGCTAAAGTATCACCAGAACTTGCCGGCATGCGCAGCGCTTATTACGCTAAAAAAACATTAGAAGCTGGATTTACAACTGTGCGCGATCTCGGTTCAGATCCGCAATATATGTATGCGCTGCGTGATGCAATAAATAATGGCTGGCTTGAAGGGCCTCGTATTATTGCCGCAGGCAGTGTAGCAATAACGGGGGGCCACCTAGATAGCAGTGGCGTACACCATGAAATGCTTGATAAGTTTGCCTCAAAAACCACCTGCGATGGCCCATATGATTGTCGAAGAGCAGCCCGTCACGCGATTAAATACGGGGCCGATTGGATTAAAGTTGCAGCTACAGGTGGAGTACTCACTGACCGCGCCACCGGTACTGGCCAACAAATGGAAGACGACGAATTAAACCAAGTGGTTAAAGCCGCAAATAGTATGGGCCGTAAAGTCGCAGCCCACGCCCACCAAGAAGATGGTATTATCGCTGCTCTTGAAGCCGGTGTTGCTAGTATTGAGCATGGTTCATATGCGGGTAAAAAGGCGTACAAACTCTTTAAAAAAACCGGTGCTTATTTGGTACCTACCTTACTGGCAGGTCAAACCGTTGTAGAAATGGCTAATAACTCGAACTTTATGAGTGATGCTATAAAAGAGAAAGCCATTCGTGTTGGCAACGATATGAAAGGTAACTTTTTTAACGCATATAAAGCAGGCATAAACATCGCTTACGGCACCGACAGTGGTGTATCAAAACACGGCACAAACGCAAGAGAAGCGGTATTGATGGTAAGCGCAGGCATGCCAGCGCAACAAGTAATAAAATCAGCCACAATAAACAGTGCAAAACTGCTTGGCCTAGAAAAAAAATTAGGCAGTATTGAAAGTGGCAAATTTGCTGACATTATTGCCACCAAAGCCTCGCCATTAAAGAACATTGAGCAACTTATGGATGTTACATTTGTAATGCATTCAGGTCGAACTTTAAAAAAATAAGTTATTATATTTTAATTAGTTATAAGCAGTCTTTAGCTGCTTATAACTTTTTTAATTTCTGCAAGAGTAAAATTATTGGTATAGAATTAAATTAAAGCCAAATCAGAAGGAGCGTTATGACAGCATTAAAAACAAGTCGCTTTAGCACGCTTTTTTGCCTGATAACAATCCCATTTTTCAGCTTTAGTGCAGCACAACCAGACGCTTCAGCGAAGTCGGATATTTTCTCTTTGAGTCAGTGCCAATGGCTAATAGATGAACCCAAAAATAATAAGAGTAATTTTGATATTGAGAGCATCGATAATTCAGAGTTACCTGATGCACCCAATGCCATCATCAGTAATATTCGCTTGGTGCGTCATAATATATTTGATACCGCCAACCCCAAAGAAGATAACTTTTTATTTCGTGGTATAAACGCGCTTAATATCATTACGAAAGAACATGTTATTTTACAACAATTACTGTTTCAGCAGGGTGATAAGTACGACAAACAACTTTTGCGCGAATCAGAACGTATTTTACGTGATGCACGCTACCTGTATGATGCAAAAATTGAAGCCGAACTCGATTGCTTCGACAACATTGTAGTGACTATTACTACCAAAGAGCTATGGACGCTCACCCCTGAAATAAGTTTTAGTCGCAGTGGCGGTGAAAATAAAAGTCGCCTTGGTTTTCGTGATACTAATTTACTTGGCTTAGGCAAACGTGTTTCACTTTCTTGGCGCAGTGATGCTGACCGCACAGGGTATACCTTTATTTATGAAGACCCAAATATCTGGGGCAGCCGTTACCGTAGTCGATTAGAGTTTAGCGATAATGACGATGGGGAGCGCATTTACTTTGATTTTAAATTGCCGTTCTATTCATTGGCTTCACAGCAAAGCTATGGTGCTGTCACGTTAGACGATACCAAAGAGTCTCCGCTTTATTATCGCGGCGATGTGATCTCTGAATTTAAACAAGAAAACCAAATTAATCAGCTGTTTTATGGGCAAGGTGATAAGTATGGTAATTGGACAAATCGTTGGCTAGTTGGCTGGCAACAAGAAGACTTTAAATTTGAACAAATTGCCGAAACCACGTTACCATTAGCCAAAGATCGCTCGCTAAATTACCCGTGGTTTGGCTATCAACTAATAGAAGATAAGTACATTACATTAAATAACTTTGACTCTATTGGTCGCACTGAAGATTTAAACTTAGGTTGGAATCTATTTGCGCGCTTGGGTTATTCTGACGAAAGCCTTGCTGATGACGACAGCCGTGTTGTACTTGAAGCCAGTGCAGCAAAAGCATTTCACCTTAATGACAGCATGCTATGGCGTTTAGATACCGGCTTACATGGCTATTGGAATACTGAGCAGCAAAAAAGCGAAAATTTACACGCCTACTTAGATACGAATTTTCTCTATAACAGCAACAGTTATCACTCATGGTTTGCCAATCTGTCACTTCGCTATGGTGGCAACCTAACAGCTGACCAACAACTTACACTAGGTGGTGATACTGGCCTTAGAGGTTACCCACTCCACTATCAAGTAGGCGACCGCTCAGTATTACTCAACCTTGAGAAACGCTTTTATTGGGAATACCACTTATTACAACTATTTAAAGTGGGTGGTGCCGTGTTTTTTGATGCTGGCCGCGCATGGTTTCCTGGCGGAAATAACGGCGAGAATGGCCAATTTCTTAAAGACGCGGGCATTGGCCTTCGCCTTGCGCCAAGCCGAGCAACAGCTAAAACGGTAATTCATATCGACCTTGCCTTCCCGCTCGATAAAGATGACGAAATCGATACTGTACAATGGGTAATTAAAGTAAAAAATCGTTTTTAGCAAGCTTGCCCTGCGGCCCAGCCTGAACTCCAGGCGAATTGAAAATTGTAACCTCCAAGCCAACCAGTTACTTCAGTTACTTCACCTATAAAGAAAAGCCCTTTAACTTTATTCGCCTCAAATGTTTTAGAGCTTAATTCGGCGCTATTTACACCACCTAAAGTCACTTCAGCAGTTCTATAACCCTCTGTTCCATTAGGTTTTATTTTCCAATTATGAATAAAATCAGATAATCGCTCAATTTCAGTATGAGATAACTGATTAATCGCTTTATCAGGAATATCACCACCTGTTACTAAAATTTCAATAAAACGCTTTGGTAACAAACTTCCAAGCATATTTTTAAGTGATTTTTGGCCATTAGATTGACGTTGTGTATGAATTTCACCCGCAAGCTCTAGCTCTGGTAACAGGTTAATTGATACCGCCTGACCCGCACGCCAAAATGATGAGATTTGCAGTATTGCTGGCCCTGATAAGCCACGATGCGTAAATAAAATATTTTCTTTAAACTGTGTGCCATCTTCGGCTGTTACGATACTCGGTACACTAATACCCGATAAGGCCTCAAAACGCACCTTATCGTGCTGATGAAGCGTAAAAGGCACTAAAGCTGCCATTGTTGGCAAGACTTCTAAACCGAACTGCTCTGCAATTTTATAACCGATTGGTGTAGCGCCTAGTTTTGGCATAGTTAAACCACCAGAAGCCACCACCAGGGATTCACAGCTATAGCTTGCTTCACTGGTTATCACAGTAAAGCCAACCTCTGTTTTTTCTACGCTCAGTACTTCTTGGCGAAGTTGGATTGTTACCCCTGCCCATTCGCATTCGGCTAATAAAATATCGACAATATCTTGCGCTGAATTATCACAAAATAGCTGACCGAGTGTTTTGTGATGGTAAACAAGACCATGGCGTTCAACTAACTCAATAAAGTCATGTTGGGTATAGCGGCTTAAACACGACTTAACAAAATGCGGATTACTACAAAGGTAATTTTCTGGCGAAGCATTTTCGTTGGTAAAATTACAACGACCACCACCGCTAATCAGAATTTTACGGCCCGGCTTTTTACCCATATCAATCACAGTAACTGAACGTCCACGGTAACCAGCCTGTGCTGCACACATTAAACCAGCGGCCCCCGCCCCTATAACCAACACATCCACCTGAACCATTTTTATTACCTGCCTCGCTATTTTGGCCGCGCATTATAAACAAAAAAAGCCGCATCTGCGGCTTTTTGAATCAATAAAGTGATTATTTTACTTTTGATAAATAATCAGCTATTGCTGCTAGCTCTTCATCAGTAACATTAGCAACCATTGCCTTCATTGCTGAAGCCATACCATTGTTGCGCTTGCCCGATTTAATGTCTTTCATTTGCGCTAGAGCGTACTCTTTGTTTTGGCCTGCAAGTTTAGGATAAAGAGGCATAATTGGTGCTTTACCTTCTGCGCCGTGACATGTTTGACACATTTTCGCTGTATAAAGTGCAGCACCATCAGCAGCGAATACATTACCAGAAGCCATACCTACAAGTGTTAAAGCAGCTACACTTAGCGTTTTAGAAAGTTTGTTCATATTATAATTCCATCTCAACAGTAAATAATTCTCAATTTCAATATACTTTTGAATCAATAAGTTAAAGCAGTACTAACTCTATTGTAGACCACTATCATATGGTTTTGTAAAGGTTTACTTGAATAAAAAACAAACAAACACTTTAACTAAATAGAGATAGCAAAAGATTCTATGCGTTTGATCAAGTTTAGGATCAATGTATTTAAGAGAAGATCGCTTTCTACTGAAATTGCGGTTTTTATTTCACAAATGAAGTAAAAAAATGCCTCAACAAGTGAGGCTTTTTTTAAAGCGTTTTATTACCACATGATGTCATCTGGAATTTCAAAGTCTGCATACGGGTCATCTTCGTCTTTCTCGTTATTTTCTGGCTCAGCATGCAGCACAATGTATTTTTCGTCTACTTCCGCTATTTTGCGTGCTGGCTCATCTGGTAAGACATAAAACTTACCTTCGAGATAACAAATCGCCAACAGGCCTTTTACTAATTGTTTGTGCGTGATTTCGTTTACGTCTAGCTCTTTAATTTTACTTTCAAATGTAAAGTTAAAGGTAACATCCCCATTAATTTCGTCTTGATTATGATGCTCAAGAATTTGCTTCACACGTGCAACTTGTTCTTTTTCTTTTAAGTCTGCTTGCTTTTGCGCGTTTACTTCAGCTGCCTTTTTAACTTGCTCAGCTTTTGTTTGCTCAATGTGTTTTTGCAAATCGGTTGGGTTACTGGTTGCGCCTTTTTTCTTTTTCTTTTTGTTTTGTTTACGTTTTTCGGTATTCGCAACCTTCATTTTATGCTCAGTAGTAAGGCCTGCTTTCAGCAACTGATCTTGTAATGAACCCATGATTAATTCTCTTAATAAACAATTAGCGGTATTTTATAACAGCCATTCACCTGATGTGAAGCGAGGTTAACTTAAATCAAAGAAAAGTTAACTTAGATTAAAGCTAAGTAGTTAAAACTAAGATACAATTTGCTTGTTATAAACAACGCTCTCACACCATGAAGTTTATACATTTATTACTGTGCTCTGTTTTTACGTTTTTTGTACTGTACGGCCCGCAACCTATTTTGCCTTTGCTTGCAAAGTCCTATCAGTTAACGTCAGCTGAGGCAGGATTATTAATGACAGTGACTATGTTACCGCTGGCAATTGCGCCTTTGGTTTATGGTTACTTATTACTGCGTGTTAATTCACTTTCGCTGCTTAAAGTTGCCTTATTGCTACTCGCAATCAGCAGCGCGCTTTTACCGCTTGCACAAAGCTTTCAACAATTACTTGTTATTCGGTTTTTACAAGGTTTACTACTTCCTGCTGCACTGACTGCAATGACCTCGTACATTGGTGAGCATTACCGCTATAGTTACTTAAGTAAAGCAGTAACAAGCTATATTTTAAGCACCATCGCAGGTGGGTTTTTAGGCCGTGTAGTCAGTGCATCTATCAGTGAATATACTTACTGGCAGCTTTACTTTTATCTTCTGGCTATTGTTTTATTGTTGTTATCACTGAGCCTTGCAAAAGCAAAAGTGCGAGATTATGTAGGCCAAAGAAAGGAACCTGCTTCACTTAAAGAAAACTTACACAAGGTTGCTAAAGGCGGCACTCTGTATGTTTACAGTGCGGTGTTTGGCATGTTTTTTTGCTTTACCGCACTATTAAACTACCTACCTTTTATTTTGCAAAATGATTACCACTTTACCAGTTCAAAAGACATCGGCTTAGTTTATTCAGGCTACTTAATCGGTGCCTGTTTTTCTCTTTTCAGTACACGACTTCAAAATATAGCAAAAGGCAAAATAAATTTACTGGTGATTACCTTTGCAATTTATGCGTTAAGTATTAGCAGTTTATTCTCCGTTCAGTTTACGTTGTTTTTTATTGGCTTTACGGTTTTTTGTGCGGCTATGTTTGTTATTCATGCCAGTGCATCTGCCCTGCTTAATCAGGTGAGCCGTGCACCAAGCTCATTAACTAATGGCATCTATGTCTCTTTTTACTATTGCGGTGGCACCTTAGGCTCGTTTTTACCTGGGCTGATATATCAACACTTTGGCAAAAACGCATTTTTACTGACGTTGTTGCTGGTTTGCATCATTTCAGGGTTGTTAGTCACTCAGTTTAAACGTTTACAAGTTAACTAGCTCAACGCTGTGATTGGAGTATTCAAACACTTTAAGTAAGTCGCTTTTTTGCATTAGCCAAGTTTGCGTATTTTCAAACGGGTGACAATGAAATAAATCCGCCTGCCAAAGTTGACTATCAACCCATAACTGCACAGCATTATCTTTATCATTTAAAAGCGCCAACATAGATACACAACCTGGTTTTACTCCAAGATACTTCGCTAAACGTTCATTTGAAGCAAAACCCAAACGTGACAATCCTTGTGATTTTGATAATGCTTTTAAATCTACTTGTTTATTGGGCGAGGTAATGAGTAAAAAATGGCGCTTGCCGTAATTATCCCGCAAAAAGAGATTTTTTAAGCGCGTACCAGGGCGTTCAAGCAATAAACGGTCTGCTTCTATGGCTGTGTGTAATTCTGGGTGAGATATTTTCTCACAATGTATATTCAGTTTGGAGAACACATTTTCAAGCAATGCAATATCAGTCATTACAACGTCCGCTTAGCCTTACACTGTAATCACGCCATTTTACTTCTTCAATTTGATAGCTTTGTTGGCAGTAATTTTGTTTTTTAAGTTCCGCCTCTAGCTGCATTGCGGCTTTGTCTTCTAAATCCATTTTTAACGACGATGAATCAATAAAGTTTTCTTGCTGCAAAAGTTTTTTTATTTCTGATTTTGTCAGTTGGCGTTTTTTGTTGATAAGCTTTGCCGACCCTGCTTTTACCGTAACCAAATACGAAAATAATTTTGCGCCATCATCCGCAGTAACGGTTTTTAATTGTTGATTAATGATTTCAAAGTCTTCAGGTTCAGGTTTCGACTTTACACAGCCAATAAGCACTGAAAAACACAGCGTTAGTAAAATAAGTTTTGTCATTAACGTTTCCATACTGCAGGAGATAATTTTAAAGTTAAGCACGCCATGGTTGGCGGAAAATATTCAGAAAAGGCCATTGAGTGCCAATTATCTTCAAACATATCAATTAGTACTAAACCATTATCCAGCTGACCTTTGATTTGCTCTTCAAATGAGTGACTAAACACCAGTGGTTCATCTTGCTCCTTCAATAAAGCTAATTCTTCTTCAGAAAGATTATTAATATCACTAAACGGTAGTTTATGACGCACTTTGGTCACGCCTTTTTCTGCTTCAAACCAATCAAATATGTATGCAGCAGGGTTAATAAAGCCACTTAGCAAACGTCCATTTTCTTTTAAAACACGTGCAGCTTCTGCCCATAAATTAGAAATGTCTGGCACAAAATTATTTGAACAAGGGTGAAAAATAAGGTCAAAGCTTTCATTTTCAAAACAACTTAAATCGGTCATATCGCCTTTAACTGTTTTAAGCGTTAGCCCATCACGCTTGGCAACAAGTGCATCTTGCGCAAGTTGGTTTTCAGATAAATCGAACACGGTTACATCAGCACCTGCAGCCGATAAAATTGGCCCTTGCTGACCGCCACCGGAGGCAAGACACAGTACTTTTTTACCTGTTAAATCACCAAACCAACTGTGTGGCACACTTTTATGTGGCGTTAATACAATGGACCAATCGCCATTTCGCGCAGCTTCCACTTGTAAGCTTGTGACCGGTTGGGTCCATTCATTATTTGCTTCTACCTGTTTATTCCAAGCATGCTTGTTATAATTTTTAATATCCATTGGTCTCTCTCGCACAATTAATG
The DNA here is from genome assembly GCF_041629635.1 of Pseudoalteromonas sp. Taxonomy (GTDB): domain Bacteria; phylum Pseudomonadota; class Gammaproteobacteria; order Enterobacterales; family Alteromonadaceae; genus Pseudoalteromonas. The sequence goes on from NZ_JBFKMX010000027.1 coordinate 23,907, forward strand.
TGCAAACAAGCTAAAATTACCTTTTATGCTACAAAAAATACTTGACCAGTGATAGAAAAAAAATTAAAGTTCTCGCCGTTCAAAAGCAACACGCTTTAGAATTTCCTTTTTTGGAATGTGGGGCTATAGCTCAGCTGGGAGAGCGCCTGCCTTGCACGCAGGAGGTCAGCAGTTCGATCCTGCTTAGCTCCACCACTTTCCAACCTCTTATTTTAAAATTCAATATTTACTATTTCAAATAAAAATCTCTTGTTTCATTTATCTTGATATAATGCGCTAAAATCCTATTTTTACTGCTTATTATGTCCCCTGAAAAGCAAAGCTTAACGTTTTTACATATTGCTGTATTACTGTTTGGTGGTACTGCTTTATTCGCTAAATTAATTGGCCTAAATGCACTCGACATTACAGTTTATCGCACCGCCATTGCCGCTGTTGCACTCACAATTTTCTTAATATTAACCAAACAAGCAATTCGACTAAGACAGCTTAGAGACTATAGCATTGCCATAATGCTTGGTGTTGTTGTGGGCCTACACTGGGTTACTTACTTTGCTGGTATGCAAATGGCGGGCATTACCATAGGTATTATCGCGTTTTTTACCTACCCGGTAATGACGGTATTTATGGAGCCACTGTTTTCTAAACGCCTACCTCACCTGCAAGATGTATTTATAGCCATCATGGTGTTACTCGGTATTTACCTGTTAGTGCCCGAGGCAAGTTTAGGCAACCAAGTTACTTTAGGCATTATAACAGGTATGTTCTCAGGCTTTCTTTTTGCGCTTCGTAATATTTTGCAAAAGCGCTATTTTGTTGGCTATTCGGGGCCGCAAACGATGCTTTATCAGGCGCTAGTTGCAAGCATTATGTTATGCGCCTTTATTGAAGTACCGATTAATCACGTTGCCGAGAAAGATCTCTATCTATTATTACTTGTTGGGGTAATTTTTACTGCAGCACCGCACGCTTTTTTTGCAGCCAGTCTCCGGCAGTTAAGCGCTAAAACAGCAGGCCTAATTTCATGCCTACAGCCGTTATACGCTAGTTTCTTTGCTTTTTTATTGCTCAATGAAAAAGTTACTCTGACTACTCTAATTGGTGGTACTTTAGTAATCAGTGGCGCCTTTATTGAAACTTACTTAGTCAACAAACAAGCAAAAGCGCCAAAATAGCAATTATTGTGTAATAAGATTAAATAAATATTGGGTGATTTCAAAGTAATTATGCCGCTTCAGCTTTAAGCTGTGGTAAGTTGAACATGAAATAAACGAGAACACATTGTGATAACGTGTGAAAAAGGTTTAATGCATGAAAGTTTTTGCCCATAGAGGTGCCAGTGGCTTATATCCAGAAAATACTCGCTCTGCGATTCTTGCGGCATTAGAGCTTAACGTTGATGGTATAGAAATAGATATACAAAGTACACTTGACGGCTTTGCGGTAATCCACGATACGTGGCTAGAGCGCACTACCAATGGTCTCGGCAAAGTGAACAATCTATCAACGGCTGAATTGCAGCAATATGACGCTGGTGAAGGCCAAACAGTACCTTCTCTTGAGCAAGCAATTCAATGGGTTCATGATAGAACACTACTCAATTTAGAGTTAAAAAATACCTTTGCACTCGATAAATTTGTCAAATTAATTGAACAAAACGTGCAATGTGGCTTTCTATCTCGAGAAAACTTATTAATTTCTTCCTTTGATCACCACCTACTCAAGTGGCTTAAATTGCATTTACCATGGGTTAAAATCGGTGCATTAACTAGTTCAATTCCCCTAGGCTATTGTGAATTTATCGAGCGACTTAACGCCTACAGCGTTCATGTGGATAAAAACTTTGTAAATGATGAATATGTAGCTGATGCAAAAGCTAGAAACCTCAAAATTTTCGCCTATACTGTAGACAAACAGGAAGATATAGAGGATATGCTCTCGCTTGGTATTGATGGTATATTTACAAATTATCCATCAAAAGTACAAAATTTCCTCTTACAAAAATCAACTTGACTCTTTTTAGTTCTCTTTAGGAGTTAATTTTGGGGTATTTAATGGATCAAAAAGAGCAACAAAATTTATTTTGTTTTCGTAAGGAAACTTCCCGCCTCTTGCTTCTATGTAATACACAGTTAACACTGAGTGTTTCCGAAGGTGATGACAACATACTGTCGTTAAGCTCTGTTTTCCAAGAATTAGCAGAAATATGCAGCCAGTTAGAAAATGAGAAAAGCAACTCACCAAAATTAGATGACTTACACCAAAAAATCCAACAAAGTATTAAGAATGGTGTAATGGCTTTCCAGTTTTATGATCGATTAACTCAACAAATATCGCATATTCAGAAAACAATGGATCAATTAAGCCATTTAATTAAAGAGAGTGAAAACTTAGTCGATGAAAGTGAATGGCTGTCACTTCGCACCCATTTGAAAAATAGTTATTCCATGGAGTCAGAGCATCAAATTTTTGATGCCATTATGGAAGGTAAATCAAAACAGCAAGCATTAGAGGTATACCATAAATTAAAACAGTTTGATGACGATATCGAGCTTTTTTAAACGGTAAAGCTTATTAAAGCCTGCAAAATGAGTTTTTTATTTATGCAATTATACGAAACTATTGAAAAAACCTTTTTCTTCACATTAACCCGTAAAATTTTTGGCAATTTAAGCTTTTTATTCGCTTTTCAAATTATTACGTTAGTTTGGCTATACCAAGAGATAACTGCTAACGGACAAGCTAATATAAGTTACTGGTTGATTGCACTTGTCAGCTTCTGTAGTTTCTTCTTTACCTGCTTTTATATGCACTTTTTAATCGTGCGTCCTGTTAATGCATTAAAGAAAACTCTTACAGATATCAATGAAAAAGACGCTGATTTAGCTACCCGTTTACCCCAGTTTACTTTTGATGAATTCCGTGAACTAAGCGAACAATATAATACCTTTGTTTCGCGTTTAGAGACTTTATTAAAGCAAGTGTATGAAAAAGCGGAACTGGCAGAAATGACTAATCAAAGAGTGACAAAGTCAATGGTTGAAACTAGTCGTATTGGCGAAGAGCAGCTAGCACTCAGTAATACAATTTTTGCAGCTAGTGAAGAAGTCAGTCGCAGTCTCAATCAAATTTCACAAAATACCCAAATGACTTTTGATGCAAATGTCGAAAACCTGAATAAAGTGAATACTTCAGCAAATGAAATAGGTAGATTGGTTACTAAGATTCAACGTATGACTGAACTGCTTGCTAGTTTCGCTAATACTGTTGGTGGTTTAAAAGAAAACTCGGATAACATTCGCAAAATTCTAACCATGGTTGAAGAGTTTTCCGACCAAACCAACTTGCTTGCGCTTAATGCGGCAATTGAGGCAGCTCGCGCAGGAGAGGCAGGGCGAGGCTTTGCTGTAGTTGCCGACGAAGTACGCTCGTTATCGGTAAAAGTAAATGATGCAACCCGTCAGATCAATGATTTTATTAGTCAAATGAATACTCTGGTAAGTGAAACAAACAAAGAAACAGAGCTGTTGATAGAGCAATCAAGTAATGCAGAGAACTCTATCGCCAGCACCAGTGACGTATTTAATCAAATGACCAAAGAGTTAGAAAGTAACCAATCGCAACTACAAGAAATTGTTACAGCGGTGCACCAATTAGAGCATACACAACAGCAAACCCATTCATCGGTTCAGCAAATTGTCGAGTTAGGATGTATCGCAAAAGATAACATTGCCACTGCCAATGAAAATAGCCGTGAATTACAGTGCCAAACTTCAGACACCAAAAAAGATCTTGAGCAATTTATTTAATACGATTTTATTGAGAGGGCTATGCCCTCTCCACATCAAATGCAATAACATCATTAATACGCTTTGCATCAAGCGCTAACATTAATAGCCTATCAACCCCTAACGCAACACCTGAACATTGCGGTAAACCATGCGCAAGGGCTGCTAGAAACCGCTCATCAACAGTTACTTCTGCTAAGCCCAGTTCCTTACGCTTGTAATTATCATCATAAAAACGTCTGCGTTGTTCATTCACATCAGTTAGTTCATCAAAACCGTTTGCTAACTCCATACCTTTAAAGTACAGCTCAAATCGCTCAGCAACGCGGTTATCATCTGTGTTTAGTTTTGCAAGTGCCGCTTGCGATGCTGGAAAGTGATAAACAAAACAAGGCGTTTGTTGGCCAATTTTAGGTTCAATACACATGCAAAATAGCAGCTGCAATAAGGTATCTTTGTCACTCTCTTGCTCAGCAATATGGTCAAACCCTTGATGCTTAGCAAGTAGCCTTAATTCTTCGATAGATGCCGTTAAAGGGTCGCACGCTAAATGTGTTATAAATGCTTGCTGATATGAGATACGCTCTGCTTTTTCCGAACCCACTATCGCAATCATTAAATCATCTATTTCGTCCATTAATTGCGCGGTATTAAACCCAGGGCGATACCATTCAAGCATGGTAAATTCAGGATTGTGATAGCGACCCGCTTCTTCATTGCGAAAGGCTTTTGCCAGTTGAAAAATCGCACCAGAACCTGCTGCCAGCAATCGCTTCATGGCAAATTCAGGTGATGTTTGTAAATAAAGCGGTAGCCCCTTAGCAAAGCCTGGTCCAACAAACTGGGTACTAAAACTAGCTAGGTGAATATCAGTTACGCTTGCTTGCGAAAGGTTTGGTGTTTCCACTTCCATCACATTACGTGCATAAAAAAAATCACGAATGGTTTTTAGCAAGGATGCGCGTGCTTTTAAGTTTTCAATCGATGCGCTTGGTTGCCAGTTTATGCTCATTTTTGTATCGCCTAAAATAGATCTAAAACAAAAAAATCCCAGCGTTTGCTGGGATTTTCTTTGATTAAATGCTTAATCAAAATTACTTTTGTGCACGACCAACGTATTCGCCAGAACGTGTATCCACTTTAACTACTTCGCCAATTTGAACGAATAGAGGAACACGTACTACAGCACCCGTTGTTAGTGTAGCAGGCTTACCACCAGTACCTGCTGTATCACCTTTCAGACCAGGATCTGTGTCTGTGATTTCAAGTTCAACGAAGTTTGGCGGTGTTACAGAAATTGGGTTACCGTTCCACAGTGTGATAGTACATGTGTTGTTTTCAACTAACCACTTAACGCTGTCACCTACAGCTTTTTCGTCAGCAGCAACTTGCTCAAATGTTTCATTGTTCATGAAGTGCCAGAATTCACCGTCTGTGTATAGGTAATCTAATTCGATATCCATTACGTCAGCAGCTTCAACACTTTCACCTGATTTAAATGTTTTTTCTAACACTTTACCAGAAATTAGCTTACGAACTTTTACACGGTTAAATGCTTGGCCTTTACCCGGTTTTACAACTTCATTTTCAAGAATTGAACAAGGCTCGCCATCTAACATAAATTTTAGGCCGCCCTTGAACTCATTGGTGCTATAATTCGCCATCGTTTCCTCTATCGAATAATTTTTTACATAACTGATCGGCTAATGATACAAAGAATTGAAGCAAATTTGCAGACTAACTGGCAAAAAGAATTAGCAAATGCCATTTCTGACCCAAAAGCGTTGCTTAAGTTACTGGAAATTGACTCAAAAAATCTCAGTGAAGATATTGCCGCACGCAAACTTTTTGCAATGCGTGTACCGCTTCCTTTTATTGCTCGCATGGAAAAAGGAAACCTTAGCGATCCACTACTTCGTCAAGTTTTACCATTAGCCCAAGAGTTTGAAACTCATCCAGGGTATACCAATGACCCACTTGAGGAGCAGAATAATAGCACTCCAGGGTTATTGCATAAATATAAATCTCGCGTGTTGCTGATTTTTCGAGGTGGTTGTGCGATTAATTGCCGTTATTGCTTTCGCAGGCACTTCCCCTATCAAGATAATCACCAAAATAAACAGGGCCTATTAACTGCGATGGAATACATTGCGAATCAGCCTGAAATTAACGAAGTGATACTCAGCGGCGGCGACCCATTAATGGCCAATGATGAAGCGCTCTTGTGGTTTATCGAGAAGCTAGAAACGATTAAACACGTTACACGATTACGTATTCACTCACGTTTACCTGTGGTGATCCCTGCACGGATCACTGAGGCGTTTTTAACTATCCCGTCTAAAACACGCCTAAAGCTTATTTTGGTTACTCATATCAACCATGCTAATGAGATTGATGAAGAATTAACAGTAAAATTAAAAGCCGTAAAAAGTGCGGGGTACACTCTACTCAATCAAGCTGTGTTATTGAAAAAAATCAACGACAGTACTTCGGCGCAAATTGCGTTATCTGAAAAGTTATTTGAAGCGGATGTATTACCTTATTACCTGCACTTACTCGATAAAGTGCAAGGTGCTCACCATTTTGCCGTGTCAGATAATGAAGCGGTAAAACTTCACCAACAGTTATTAGCTGAATTACCTGGCTTTTTGGTGCCAAAGTTAGTACGTGAGATTGGTGGTCAAAAGAGTAAAACGCCCATGGATTTAGGAATGTATCCATATTAAGCGCTTTTGAAAGCGAATCTGTTGCCAGAAGCGCATAAAAAAGTAAACCCCCACAGAATGCTGGGGCTTTACTTCGGGAGCCTAGAAAATAACTCTTAGTTTAATAATAAACTTCATCTGTGCGTGTTAATTACTAGACATACACATCAATATTATTACCTAAGCTTGCAGTTGGCTTACTTGGGCTTGGCAGCGACTGCATGGTTTGTGTTGCGGCTTCAATTAGAGCAAGCGCTGCTTTACCATCTGCCTGTTGCTGACGTTTTGCCAGTGACGCACTGAGAATTTCAGCACTTTCGCTACCATTCATCGTCGGCAAACTTGCACCTGATATATTCATCGTGACCCACCTGTAAATTAAACTGTGTTACTATATCGACCAAGTATAGTTAGACTTTAGTGATTTTTTACCATGAATTCGGTTATTTCTGAACTTAATAACAATCTAAAAGTATTGTATCGCCAAGCTATTGATGCTGATAGCAAATTAGATTCTCTGCAAAAACTAGGTAAGGGAAAGTTTTCAACCTTATTTAATAACGATAGTGGTTTCGCTATTGAAGCTAAACGTTTTAAACCTTATGTTCTTGAAGTTGCCAGTGAAGTTGAAGCATTATCAAACCAGAAAGATGTCGATCAAGCGTTACTAAAAAATGTGGTTATAAAAATGCAACTCTTACATCAGTTATTAGCCAGCTTTAAGTAGATAGCCTATAATTTAACCAATGAGGATTATATTGAGGTTGTTATGTCTGCCGCATCACCTGTTACAGCCGGGAGTGAAATAGCCGTTTCGTCAACAGCTAGGCTACAACCCAACAGTAACAACGCCGACAATGACAATGACATAGAGCTTTCTGGTTTTAGCCAAGATATAGTTAATATCTCAAAGCTAGCCAGAGAAAAACAACAACAATATCAACTATCAACTGAGCGAGAGATTCAAAAAATTCAAACTGATGTCATTCGCGTCACCAGCACAATCGGACAATCCAAAGCTTCAGGTAACTTAAGCGAAACACAGGCAGATAAACTTTATAAAAAAATAGCAGCGCTGTTATAACGCTGCTATATTTTACTTTAGTGAGCATTCACTTTTGGTAGAAGTTCTTTTTCAAACCAGTCTGTAATTAAGCGCTTATCATGCATAAACTCTTCTTCACGACCGCGGCGAATTTTATCCATAAAACTCATATCTTTTAAATCAGCCTCGCCTTTATCAACTACCTTGCCATTGGCATCAGTTAAAGCGTAACTAAACTTAATTTTTGGGAAATAAATTGGTTTTACAACACGAATTTCATTGGCTGCACCAAAACGAACATCACCGGCCAAGTCAATATCATTCACTGTTACACCTAACTTATACCCATCTGGTAACTGTTCAGCTAGTTTTTGAAAGTGCATAGTAAATTGCTTTTCAACTCGTTTATGAAAGCCTCCACGTGCTTCATTTGAAGGCCTAACATCCGTAAAATCGGTAAACTTTCCATATGTAACACTTGCTTCACCTGCAAATGCTGAAATAGGTGAAATTATCATGGCGCCGATTAATACTACTTTTGCAAATTTCATAGCTGTTCTCCTAGCTAACCAAGCAAGCATCAAATTTGTTACTCGCTATATATGTTTGTAATTATTATGTGTCCTAGTGTCTTAATATACGCTTAACAAAATATTTTTCATAAATTTTTGGTATGAAAATAAAAAACCAGCGCATTGCGCTGGCTTTTTTGACAAGTTGGTAACTTGAGGGTAGCACGTCGGGTAAGGAGCAACCATTACTGGTTACCCCTCCCCTAAGAACCGTATGTGCGAGTTTCCCCGCATACGGCTCAAGCCTTTATAAGTCAGTACCTAAGTACAGACCAGCGACTTTGAAAATATATACAACCTTTTCTACATCAAATAGATGTTGCTAATTAATGTATCTTATTACCTCTCTTTTGCTTTTCGTGATTATCGATAACCCAATAAATCCCTCCAAACAAAATGATGAAAGATAATGCTAACAAACCAACTACAAGTAATTGAATTTGATCCATTCGCTAAACAACTATAAAAGGATTACGTCTATTCATAATAGCAAACAAATATGAACCTACATAAACCCCTCTACAGCCATTTAGTACCCATTAGCATGCAATTGCCTATGACAATTGGGGTGTAACATAACTAAGTTACTCAAGTCATCCGAACCGCCTTTGACCCTTTCCACAATATGATGGATATTCCATCCTGTTTCTTTGGTTATTTTCTGACGGCACATTAGACAACAATGCCTCTGCCTGAGCCAAAGCATCAGCACTTTCCGTTGACCTTGCATTGAATCACGCCAAGCTCGCTCAAGGCGCTGCTCAAAGTATTCTTCAAATGTTAAGTCGTACGGGGTTGCTTCCGCTTTTATCTTAGTATGTCGCTTTATTACGGTATCATTGGTATAGATTAATCGCTTATCAAAACCATCAATCGTCGTACCAGAAAATGTCCAATTTCGCTTACCAACTGTTTTAAAGTACTTTGCTTTAATCCAGCGTTTACGCCTATTCGCATGACGTCTCCGACACCATTGCCACAACATTTTCCAAACCCGATAATCCTCATAGTTAAAAGTTTCTTTCGCTACTACATGTCTGTGATAGTTAGCCCAGCCCCGTAAAACAGGATTAAGCAGCGCTATCAGCATACTTGCAGTAACGGTTTTGTTACTTGTTACTATGCTTTGGACCTTATTAAGCAAATTACGCAGATTTTTGCGACTCGGCTTAATTAAAAGCTTATCGTTGTACTTACGTAAATTTTGCCCTAAAAAGTCGAACCCCTTATCAATATGTGTAATCACCGTTTTTTCTGGCGATAGCTTTAGCCCTCGTTCTGCCATAAAGACTTCTACGAGTGGTTTAACTTCATTTTCTAAAAGATCTTTTGAGATCCCAGTGATAATAAAGTCATCTGCATATCGCACATAATTGACCTTGGTCTTATAGCTGGCTATAGTATTCTTCTTCCCAAAATGAGATTCTAATACCGCTTCCAAGCCATCAAGTGCCATATTGGCCAATAAGGGAGAGATAATCCCTCCCTGTGGTGTTCCAGCATCCGTAGAGTTCAATTTACCAGATTCCATGAACCCCGCTTTTAGCCATTTTCCCAGCATTTTTTTATCCAACGGGATGTTGGTAAGTAACCAGTCATGACTAATGTTATCGAAGCACCCTTTAATATCGCCCTCTAACACCCATTTAGCAGAATGTTTTCGACTGAGATTAACAAAACATTGCTCAATCGCATCTGCTGTTGAGCGCATTGGGCGAAAGCCGTAGCTGTTTCGATCAGCTGTTGTTTCCGACACAGGCTCTAGCGCTAACAGGTATAAAGCCTGCATTGCCCTGTCGAACATAGTCGGTATCCCAAGTGGACGGCGTTTGCCATTCGCTTTTGGAATATATACTCGCTTTAACGGTTTTGGCTTATAGCCCTTGCGCGTTAATCGAAGAACTGCTCGCCACTTACTTTCAGGTGTACTCCATAACTCCCCATCGACACCAGCAGTCAGTTTGCCTCGATTTTCAGTTACTCGTTTAACTGCTAAACATTTAGCCGCAAACGAGCGCACCAACATACGTTGCAGAGCTTTCACCCTACGCCATTGTTGTTGCTTCGTCGCCTTCGCGATCCGTACTTGTAGCTCTCTCACCTTACGTTCAAGTGAATACCAGTCTAAGGTATGCCAACTCGTTGCTTGATGGGAAAACGCAGGTACAACGAACTTACGTTCTTGACTCATCTTGCTATTCTCCTAAGTTAATTGTTCATCGCTTAGAAGAAGAAAATTAATATACTCCCATTGGGAGAAAATAATTTTCTCCCAATGGGATGAATGCAACTATTGAAAGCTTTACAGGCTTTCACACGATTAAAGACCAGTGAGAAGTCAGCACTGTTTCCAGTTGGGACAAATTTTGAGTCCCTATTTAATCTATTACAGATTAACATTCGCTTTTTCTCACCTCCTTTACCCACTAACTCCACAGCTTCTCTTACGATCAGCCTGCCACAAAGGCAAGTTATTGGGCTTACCGAGTTCCACTTTGATGACAAAGTTGGGTTAGGTTCTACAAATCCACCGGTGATCACATATCAGCGTACTCCCAGATGTAAAAGGAGTAACTGACCACACACCTTTTGGTTTAAGCGTTACAATGACGTTTCGCTTATTGCGGTTGACGGTGTTTATAAGTAGTTCACATACGTTAACCTTACCAACTAGCCTAGCCCCGTAATGAGTTGTCATTACTCATTACCACTAATTCCTCACGGTTTTAGTGCTGAAACATAGGTACATTGTCAGGTAGCTTCGCACGAACGGATTACTCCACACGCACTAACCCTAGGCTACTGTTAGCTGAATAACAGGTCTGATCATTGGCGATTTGCCAGACAATCATCAAAGCAGCTTATGTCGCTGCGCTTATTGATAGGCTTATAAATAAACCTAAGTGAATGAAGCCAACTAAATTAATAGTTGGCTCATTTAGATTGAAGCTAGGTTAACTGACAAAACAATCATCCTGATCATTATACAGTTAGAGCATACACTTAGAGTGTTAACCTAAAATGCTCTTAGGTGGCTTTAAAGGTTTCACCTACCTTTAAAGCAAGGACCACAACCCACTAATATATCACATTATATCAACAAGTTACGGTAGCACAGCACGACTCTCGTCGCACTACATCATGCCGCCCATGCACCCCCTAAAACACTGATAAAGAACAATTAAATAAACACTCCAGATTCAAATACCCTTTTATATACCCTAGACAAAGTACTCTTCCCTAATCAATGATCTGGCTCTAAATGCTCATTATAA
>NZ_JBFKMX010000028.1:0-34504 GCF_041629635.1 Pseudoalteromonas sp.
GCCGTATACCTTTTTGTTATCACTTAATTTCTTCTCAAAGTTTTCACGTGAGCGTTTACGGTATTTTGAACTTGTGGTGATTGGGTAGTGAGCTGCTACAAGCTGCCCCTCTGCTGCAAGCATTGGCGCTAATACTTCAGTGTACCAGCCACCACCTGGCATAATCTCAACCACTTTTGTATTAGCTTTAACACCAAAAAATTCAAGCGTTTGGTATGGCTTACGAAATGTATCGCGTGCTTGGTTTGCTTCACTACGGTGACTTGCATCATATTGGTTATTATCAGTTTGAGTTGCAGCTCCATTAAAAGCAGTCAATGCGCCAAGTACGCACGATAAGGCAATTATTGTTTTCATTCTGTTTTCCTAAATCAAATTAAACATTATTGTTATACACTCAAAAATGTATTTGGTTCACAGTTTGCGACCAACAAAAATTGATCTTGAATTGTTGTGTCAATTTTTACTTATTAGTTTACCTTTACTAAGGTTAAATAATTATTGTTTAATTAAAATAGCCCTTTGCGAAAGCTAAACACCACTTTACCAAAATTGAACATGCCACTATTGAAGCTGAATGTAGCGGTCACATTAGTGTATGTATGCACCGGCTTGTTCAGCCAATTATTTGCCATTCCACCAGGTAATATCTCGCCTATTTGGGTTCCTTCAGGGGTGATGTTTGCATTGGCATTGAGATTTGGCAGTAAAATTAGTTATGGTGTTTTTTTAGGTGCCTTTCTAGGCAATGTCTGGGCTTACTTTAATCTCAATAATATTAATGCCATACTTGCAGCTCTTTTCGCCGCAACCTGTAATGGCTTGGGTGATGTGATTGCTATTGTGGTCATACTCAATTTGATTCAACGGGTAACGCAATCCATACAACCGTTTGATAGGATCAGTCACTTCGCCGTATTTTTATTACTTGGTGTGATTATTGGCCCTTTCCTAAGCGCACTGTTTGGCGTAACAAGCCTAACACTAATGAATTTCATCCCCCCCTCTGATTATCTTTATTCATTAGTTAACTGGTGGATAGGCGATGGAGTTGGCGTGTTATTACTGGCGCCCCTGCTTCATACGCTATTTAACGATAGAAAAGAACAGTGTAATCCGTTAAATTTAACTATCTGTACAGTGGTTTCTATATTAGTCAGTGTAATTACTTTTCAGTTGATTGCTGTTAATTCTTTTTTTTATAAGTTAATCATTGCATTAAGCCCTGCCATATTTGCATTTATTTTACTTTCTGGTCGGCAAGTTGTTTACCTTGTGCAATTAGCTATCATAAGTGTCGCTGTTTATGCGACCTATCAGGGTAAAGGCCCTTTCTACAACACTCAAATGATTTCGCCATTAGTAGATCTGCAATGTTTTATTGCCATTATGTCGATGGTTATTTTTATTTTAGCGCTGATAGTTGAGCAAAAACGACAGCTGATTAATAAGCTTTCATTGCAGAAGAAAGAGCTCGAATTGCTTTATCGCCATGACAAATTAACGCGTTTATGGAACCGATATGGCATTGAAGAATTCCTACACATTGATATTTTAAGAGCTTCACGTACTAACCACTCGTTGGCTTTACTGATGATCGACATTGATAATTTCAAGCAAATTAATGACGATTATGGTCATCTTGCAGGGGATAGCATTCTTAAAGAAGTTGCAAAATTGCTATCCAAAAATGTAAGACGTGGCGACTTGGTAGGTCGTTGGGGTGGGGAAGAGTTTATCGTCATTTTAACAGAATTCAAAACTGATAAAATTGACGCTTTTGCCAAAAAATTTGTCAATATCATTAACTCACACAACTTTCAATTAGGTCAGCCTGTCACTATCAGTCTCGGTTACACCCTTTTTCACCCAGGTGATAACATCGAGGATTTGATTTCTCGAGCCGATGAAGCGCTTTATATCAGTAAGGCAAACGGTAAAAATCAAGCCAATGCAAAAATATAAATCCAGTGTATCTGCTAGCGAGTAATGTTTGCTTAAACCACCCACTTTGGTATATTGAATACAATATCCAACAGTGGTGAAATTTTAATATGTCAACAAGCCCCCCCTCTCGCAACCCATTTGGTAGCAGTTTTTATATTGCCAATATTATGGAAATATTTGAGCGATTAGCATGGTATGGTTTTTTTACTGTATCGTCTCTTTATATGACAAGTCCTATTTTACAAGGAGGTATGGGCTTTACGGATGAACAACGTGGTTTTTTACAAGGGCTAGTGCCATTTTGTATTTACTTACTACCAGCACTGACTGGTGCATTAGGGGATCGCTACGGTTACAAGAAAATGCTTCTAGTTGCTTTTGCCATGATGACCCCGTGTTATTACTTACTAGGTCAAGTATCAAGCTATAGCGCGTTTTTCTTAGCCTTTATGGGTGTTGCAATTGGTGCTGGCATTTTCAAACCATTAATCACAGGGACAGTTACTCACGCCACAGACGACACAAACCGCAGCTTAGGCTTTGGCGTATTTTACATGATGGTCAATGTAGGCGGCTTTTTAGGGCCAGTGATTGCAGGCATTATGCGAGACACAAGCTGGGATATGGTATTTATTATGGCTGCTGTATGGATAGCCATTAACTTTATCCCTGTCACCTTATTTTATCGCGACCCAACAGCCGAAATTCGCAAAAACACCCCAGCCAAACCGTTGAAAGATATTCTCATAGAAATGCGTGAAGTACTGGGCAATGGTCGTTTTGCGTTACTTGTTTTTCCAATCCTCATTGCGTTTATGTTGCCAGGTACAAAATTAATTTCTGAGTCATTCGCTTACGGGTTTATTGCAAGTTGGCTAGGTTTAAACTTAGTCTGGCACATATTAGCGCCAAAAGCAGGAGCACATTGGTATAGCAGCAAAATCAAAATGGGCAATAAACCATTTTTATTACTTATTTTGATTTTGAGCGGGTTTTGGCTGGTTTATATGCAAATTTTTATCACCCTTCCGCTTTTTATTCGCGACTACGTTGATAGCAGTGATCTTGTGATGCTAGCGAATTCAATTCATGCCGGCTTTGGCGAAGCCGCTTCGTTTGTTAATGTGCCGCAGTTAACAACTGCAATCACTGCGCTTGCAAGCCAATTTGATTACAGCCAAGCAAACAGCTTTCATAAAGCCTACCTTGAATTAACTAACTACAATGTGCGCATTCCAAAAGACGTATTACAGGCTCATTTACCAAACTTAAGCGCACTTTCTCAAGCTGAAATCAGCATACTCGCGACCCAGTGGGCAACTGACTTTCGTCAATTTAAACCTGAATACATTGCTGCGGTAAACTTTGGCTCTATTGTACTATTACAAGTATTGGTGTCAGCACTGAGCGCACGCTTTAAAACCTTTTATGTCATTATCGCTGGTACATTAATGATATCAAGTAGCTATTTATTACTGGCAAATTCAAATGCGGGTGCCATTGTGAGTGGTGCACTCGCCGTTGCAGCTTTACTGATTTTTTCATTAGGGGAGATGATGGCATCACCTAAACAACAAGAATACGTTGCATCGGTTATGCCTAAAGACCAAGCGGCAATGTACCAAGGTTATCTTTATACTTCATCTGCTATTGGGTTTTTATTCGCAGGAAAATTATCTGGCTGGGGTTACAACAAGTGGGCAGTAGAAGCAAATGAACCAGCCTCTTTTTGGTTGTTATGCGCAGGCATCGCCTTGATAACCGCCCTTGCACTTTGGCTGTTTAATAGCCTAGCAGCTGACAAGTTGGAACAGGCACAAGAAAAAATATCGGTTGCAGAAAAACTAGCCTAATCATCCATATAAAGCTAAAACAGGGATTAAAATTATCTTAATCCCTGTAATTCATTGGAGCTTTATAAAATTTATGTTGCTAATGATTTGAATAATATCTGAAAAGACTCGCAAGCTTTTGTGCATTTTTATGCAAATCAAACTCGCTAAGTACAAAATCACGCCCATTTTGTCCCATCTTTTCCCTTTGTGTTTTATCATTGCATAGTATTGTCAGTTTTTCAGCGATGTTTGATGGATTTTGCGTTTCACACAATAAACCCGTTTGGCCATCAATAACCAACTCTGGTATGCCACTTACATCGGATGCCACAACGGGTATAGCACACGCCATCGCCTCCATAATCACCACTGGAATACCTTCCCTGTTACCCGAAGTTGTTTGAAAACTAGTAAGTGCAAAGATATCTGCTTTTGCAAGATTATCAATAATTACCTCTTGAGCTTGCGCACCTAATACCGTGATATGGTCACTCAGTTTAAGACTTGCAACCTGCGATTCCAGCAAAGAGCGCATTGGGCCATCACCAATTAAAGTGAGATGAAATGGAATATTACTTTCTTTTAAAATGGCGCATGCATCAATTAAATAACGGTGCCCTTTTACTTCTCGTAATGAGGCAACACAAAGGATATTGGTAAGCACTGTAGAGTTATTTAGTTTTGGTGTAAACGTCTGAGTATCAACTCCACACCTAACGATATGCAATTTATCACTTTTATTAATTTTTGTGTGGTTATAAAAGAAGGCTTGATTATAGTTGGAAATCATTACAGCAAATTTTGCTGCATCAAATTTCTCTCTTAACATATGTTGACGTTTGTGAAGATCGGAACCATGAGCCGTAAAAGAATAACTAATACCTGACAGCTGATTGATGACAAAAGCCACCATTGTGGGATGATTGGCAAAATGAGCATGGACATGTTCGATTTTCAGTTGTTTGAATACTGCGACTAAGTATACTGCTTTGGGGAAAAATGCTATTGCGCCGAGTAAAAAATTATTGCAACCCCAGTTAAAACGTATCACTTTGGAAAATGTTGAAATTAATTTTATCGGGTGCTTAACAAACATCTGACATAGGGCAATGAAAATCGACCAAGACAATAGTGGAGTAAATGTCACCTTTGGCATTAATGAAACTGCTTTTGGATGAATAACCTCTGTTTTTTCTTTTTGTAATGGAAAAAGCGAAACATCCACACCAATCGCTTGAAGGGCAATCACTTCATTTAAAATAAACGTTTCAGTGATTTTTGGATAACGTGACATAAGATAGGCCACTTTCATTAAAATGCTCCAAACATATTAATAATTTACAATTTAATTTCAGTGAGTTATTTTCTATAGATTGGAAAATAACTCTTTAAGACACAAAAAACACTTATTACCTAAGTTTATTACAAAAAAGTAAGCGATAATTGCCCGCTAGTAATTAGTTAGTAGATATCAATAACCAATAACTAACTAAAAAAGAATAACATATCACGAATAACTTTACGATAATCAGGTATTTTAGTAATATTTACATTATTTCATGTAAAAATGTATTATTTCATTGGTTGATTAACTATGTCATCTAACTATTTAGAGATTGCTGACTCGTTTAAAAACGAGCTAAAACTATTAGAAAGTAATCTCATGGAAGCATTCAATGGTGATCGACTGCAAACTATTTTGGTTACAAGCAGTAAGTCAGGAGAAGGTAAGACGGTTACTGCTGTTAGTCTAGCGAGAAAACTTGCTTTAGAGAACAACTACAAAGTATTACTGGTAGACAGTAATATTCAATCACCAAAATTACACGATATTTTTTCATTACCAATTCAGCCAGGCCTTTCAGAGTGTTTAAATGGTGACGCAGATACAAGACAAGTATGTCACCCTTCTGACAGTAACAATCTGCATGTTATGCCACTTGGTGTTCCGAAAGGTCACATTTCACAGGTGATAAAAGATCACAAGTTAGATGACTTAATTGTTGAGCTTAAATCCCTCTATGATTACATTATTTTTGATACTACCTATGTCTTAGGTACTTCTGAAGTAAGTCTAATATGCAGTGCATTTGATGCTATTTTATTAGTCCTTGAATGTGAATCAACCAAATGGCAAGTAGTAAAAACCGCTGCTGACAAACTGACAAGTTCTAATGGTAAATTGCTCGGTACAATTCTAAACCGAAGACAATTTTATATACCGCAATTCTTTTACGGTTAAGGCAGTTAAATATGATAAACCGCATTTACCGCCCATTAATTACATTATGTTTTGCTATTCTAGCTTTAATTGGCTGTAGTAATTCAGATAAAACAGGATTAAAGCTAGGTGAAGAAGCCACTATAGAAGCAACAAGCTTTTCATTTAGTCAACCAGATTTTGAACATTTAGCTGAGTATAAGCTCTCGCCTGGGGATGTATTAGACGTCTTGTTCCAAATTCAAACTTGGCAACCTGAGCTCGTATATCGTATTTCTCTTGGTGATACCATATCTGTCAAGTTTCCCGACATATCCGAGTTAGATCAAACACAAAAAGTACTTCCAGATGGCACCATTGCGATGCCATATATTGGCTCAATAAATGTGTACGGTAAAACTGCTGAAGAAGTTGCAGCAGAACTTAAACAGGCTTACAAAGGTGTGCTTCATTCTCCCTCTCTATATGTCAGCGTGCCTGAATACTTATCGCAAATTAGAGAGATGAAAGAAGATTTGCATACATCTGCGCGGGGTTTAAGTCGCCTAGTAACAATTCGTCCCGATGGATACGTTACCTTCCCTATGGTTGGTGATGTATTTGTTGCAGCTAAGTCTATCCCTGAAATCAAGAATACCATCAATAAACAGTATCAAAATATTAGCACAAGCCTGCATGTTGACCTCTTTCTAGAAAAACACGCAGGTTCGAAAATCTACATTATGGGTGAAGTTGAAAGTCCTGGGGCGTACGACATAACTAAGCCCACATCGGTAATTCAGGCAATTGCGCTTGCAAAAGGTCACAATCGAGATGCTCAGCTTGATGAGGTCTACGTGATCCGTCGCAAAGGCAAGCAAATGATCGCTACCCGTGTAAATGCTGAGCAAACGTTTTCGATGGCTGGCAATGGTAGCCTATTTTTCTTAATGCCTGACGACATTGTCTATATTCCCTCAACACCTCTTTCAGATGCGGCGTATTTAGCGCAACAAGTTGCTGATGTATTAATGTTTAGAGGTTGGGGACTAAATTTCTCATGGCAATTACGCAGAGCACCAGTAATTTATGAAGATTAATAATGAAGGCAACACAGAGTGAATACTGAATCTTATAAATCGGAAAACTTTTTAAGAGAAATACTCTTTATTGTCTTTGCTAATAAGCGCCTGCTTATTGATACTATTGCAATTATTTTTATTGCTGTTTTAGCTGTTGCATTTTTAGCACCCAAAAAATATACCGCCCAATCGACATTGCTAGTAAAAGGTAAACGAGTTGAGCGGAACCCTGAGATTGTTCAGCAATTGCAAGAGAAAAAACAAGAAATAACGCGTGAAGACCTCAATTCAGAAGCGGAAATTATTGCCTCAGTTGAAGTACTTAAGCGTACCATAATCGCACTAGCAAAAAACGACTTAGTTTTTGATATTAGGTTAAATCAAGATGGAACTGGTACAAAAGATGCTAAGGCTGAAGAAAAGTTAATTAAAACTAGTAGTAAACTGGCTTCAGCTTTGTCAGTAACCGTTGTACGTTCATCACAAGTTTTAGAACTCGGAATTGTTTGGCGTTCACCAAGTGAAGGCGAAGCAATTTTAAAGGAGCTAGTAAATCAATACCTTAGCTATCGAAATGCCGTTTATAAACCTGAAGAAACCAAGAGCTTTTATGATCAAACGGTAATGACATACCAAAGTCTAATCGATGTGAAATCATCTGAAATTGCAATGATCGTAACTAAGATCAAAGCCCCAGAATCATCGAAAGAGATTGAAAGTAATCTCGCCGTTAAAAAAGATTATCAATTACAGCTTGGTTTACTTGAAAAAAGCCGCTTGGAGCTTACATCCGAACTTAAATATCTACGTAAACAACTGCAAATGGTTGATGAGGTTGCCAAATACAATATAAACCGTCTACCTGGACATGAAAAAAACACCTATCAGTTTTTCTCAAATATCAACAACCAAGCCATTCGTGACATGGCCAATATTGTGCACCTTAAATTAGAAGAATACACAAAGATCAGTCGTAACTTTGTTGCTTCTAGCGAGCGTGCTAAAAGCATGCAAGCAGAGTTAGATAAATCATACCGTACTCTGATCCGCGAAGTCCGCGCGTTAATGGAACATCAAGAAAACGAACTTATGGCTGTACGCGACAGTATTGCTTTCCTTCAACAAAAAATTTCTGAATTAGATGCACGTAACGGTGATTTAGCACAGTACCAAATGCAGCTCGAAAAGCTGCAACGCGAAAAACGTTTACTTGAGAAATCATATGAAAATTATTATCGCTTAAAAGAAGAGTCTTTGATGTTTGAGCGTATTCAAAACGCCAGTTTGAATACCCAAATTATCGTACTTACACCTGCATGGGCAAGTAGTTCGGCAACGTTTCCTAATAAACGTTTGCTTATACCATTTGGTTTAGTTATTGCTGTCTTGGTTGCTCTAACCGTTGCGTTTATAAATGAATACTTTGATGATTCAATCAAACGAGCTAGTGACTCTGAACGTTACTTAGGTTTACCGACGATTAGTGCTCTAAGCAACAAAGAAAACATTGAAAAACCGGCTTACACTACTCGTGTTTTCAGACTTTTTATTTCGTTACCGAAAAAGCTAAAAATTAAATCTAGTAAATAGCAATAGGCAGTATGCAATTTATGAAAAAAGATCACCCATTCCATTTTGATAGTGGATACGTTGCGAAGCAAGGCATAACAAACACGCTCTTTAATAAGTTTGCAGCGATAGTATTACTTTTTTTTAGCTTGCCAGTGTTTATTGTTATACCGATTATAATTCGATTACAAGATGGTGGTCCTGCTTTCTATGCTGGTGCGCGTTTAGGTCGTCATAAAAAAGAATTTACTATGTATAAATTCCGCACATTAGCGGTTAATGCTGAGCAAATGATCGGCTCTTCTCTCGTTTCAACCAGTTCGCTCAAGTTAGAAACTCCAATTGGTAAATTTCTAAGAGAAACGCGGATCGATGAATTACCGCAACTTATTAATGTGCTGATGGGTGATATGGACATCATTGGTCCACGTCCAGAAAGACAAACCGTTTATGATGAAATGTGTAAGCAAATCCCCTGGTACGACAAACGTTTTTCAGTAAAACCCGGGGTTATTGGCTATTCGCAGTTGTTTACACCTCACAGTGCCTCCAAAAAAACACGCGCTTTAATCGATAATTTTTATTTAAAGCGCAGCCATGAAGTTACATCAGACATTGTACTGCTGTCTTATGCGCTAAGTGTTTTAGTATATAAACTTGTGCGAAAGTTACCTCGCGCCTTTGCTAAAACCGTGAAGCACTTTTCGCCTGCTTATCATAAAAAACAAGAAAGACGTGATTCAGATAGGGTTAATTGTCACTATACAAAAATAAACCTGTGGTACAAGCATCCTGAAGAGGTTGATCATGAACATCTGACGATGCACATGAGCGATCTCCAAGGTGAGGTGGTAAACATTAATGAAACTGATGTCTATATCTCGCTACCAAGTGAAATCATGCATGATATTGCAGCTATCGAATTGATAACCCGTTACAGACCATTGCTGCAATCTAAAGTGAGACATAAAACAGTTCACTGTAAATCAAAATTAAGGTTTAAACGCGAACAAAATAGTCAGTATCCTGACCAGTTTATGTATGTTATTTCGATGCACGAATTAAGTCCGCTTAATCAATTGAAACTACACAAGTACTTTTTACATAAAAGTATTTCCTAATAATATGAGCAGACAAATAGCAAATTTCGGGCTATCTCGCCTGCTCATAATTTCAGCGCTTTTAGCACTTACGGTGCTCATCCTTAGTTCTAAATACTTTGTGCTTGCTGCAATACCTAGCCTTGCGATTTTAGCAACGTTAGTGATGTCAAAGCGACCTCAAATTGGCGTGTATATCTTGATCTTTATGATCCCATTTGGGGCATTTAGAAAAATCATGGTAGGCAGTACTGAAATCAATCTTGCATGGCTTGTCGCAGGTGGGACATTTTTAATTTTTTTAGCTGATAGAATCATTCATAAAAAATCCTTTCGCGATCTTCGCAACCTTGTATCGCTGTGGTTGGGATTGTTTTTCTTAATTGCAATTGTTTCGACGTGGCTTTCACCTCACATAGCTGCATCAATAAAAGACTTTAAACTTTGGATTGCTGCATTACTGTATATAATACTTGTGCTCGCTTTAGTTCCCAAGCAGGGATTCAGAAAAACAGTGCCCAAGCTCATTATTATCAGTGTCGCTATCAGTACCTTTTTAGGTAACATAGACTACCTGTTTGGTTTAAGCTTATTCACCGAAGATCACATGGGTGGTGATTTGACTCGTAATGTCGGAGCAACCATTGACCCTAATAATTTGTCATTGATGATCATTGCCTCAATGCCAATTATTATGCATGGCTTTTTATATGCTAAACGCCCTATTTCCAAACTCGCTTATGCGATGTTGCTAGCCAATGCAGTGCTCGGTATTGGCCTTACTTTTTCCCGTGGAGGCTTTCTAGTTTTTGTAGTTGTTTCTGCCCTAATTGCCTTTGAATTTAGACACTTTTTTAAAGTTAAGTTTATTGGGTTTATTTTACTTGGTATAAGTGTGAGTCTCAGTGCTTTCGTGATAATCATGCCAGATACTTTTTGGCAACGTCAAACATCATTAACATCATGGGAAGATTCATCATTAGTGAGACGAGCCAGCTACTTAGAGGTTGCATCGGATGCTTTTTTAGAGCGGCCATTATTTGGTCATGGTTTAGATAGCTTCTATCAAATCTATGCACAAACTCAGTACGCCAAAATAGATAAAGAAACCGGTAAAATACTCGGGCGGTATGCGCATAACAGTTACCTAGAAATTCTTGTGGGTACAGGTATTATTGGTCTGATAGCGTTTCTAATGTTGCTGTTCACTGCGCTCAAAGCATTTACCATAGCGAAACAACGATACCTTATGGCAAATATGAAGGAAGAAGCTGATTTTATTGCTTGCTTGCGGCTTTTTTTATTCGCCACGTTGTTTTATTTACTGATTTTTAGTGAAACTCACCATAAATTTATGTTGGTTGGTTTAGCGCTATCACAATTAGCACTACGTTATAGTCAAATTGACCTAATTGAGAACAAAAAAAATGGATAGTCTTATTTTAATTGCTGGTCTGATAGGCATTATTGCTTTAGTACCTTTGTTATGTGTTTTTGGTGTCTATCCTTGCTTATTGTATTTTATTCGAAGCAAACATCTTTCCCCGTGTAATGAAAACAAAGAACTCCCAAGTGTCACAATGTTAATCGCTGCACGAAATGGTGAGAAGCTGGTGCCAGATAAAATTAAGAACTGTCTATCGCTAAATTATCCGAAAGATAAATTAAACTTTATATTTTTCTCAGATGGCTCTACAGACAACACCCTTTCACTATTAAACTCACTGAGAACTGACGCTATTACCGTGTTGTTCGACAAGGATCATATTGGTAAAGCTCAGGCTCTCAATCGCGCAGCTGAAAATACACAAGCGGACATACTCGTTTTCTCTGATCTTGACGCGCTTTTAGTACCAGAAGCTATTTCTTATCTCGTAAAGCATTTTGCTAATAACAAAGTCAGTGGTGTATGTGGACAACGGACCATTGCTAGTGATACTAGCGCGCTTAAAGATGCGCAAAAAAAATACATAAGATTAGATAGTTGGATTAAACAGCAAGAAAGTCAATTAGGATACCTGACCTCTAATGATGGAAAACTCTATGCTATTAGACGTGTTCATCACACTCCTATTGCAGAAGGTGTTACCGATGATCTTTACAGTGCACTGGCAATAATCAGTCGAGGTAAACAATTTGTGTTTGAAGGACAAGCAAGAGCATTTATTAAGACGCCTTCACGTAATAGCCAACACGAAATTAGTCGCCGTAGGCGCATTACTTGTCGCAGTCTAACCGGAATCGCGATGTTTCCAGCGCTTTTAAACCCTTTCAAAAGTGGCCGATTTGCGTTTGGTTTATTAATAAATAAGGTAATGAGGCGCCTTATACCGCTATCGCTTATCCTGATTTTTTTATCCAATATGTTGCTATTCCCAGTGCATTTAGTATTTAAACTGAGCTTGCTATTGCAAGTAGGATTTTATTTCATCGCATTAACAGCACCCTTTTTGACCAAATTACCAAAAAAACTCGCAAAGCTTGTTAATGCAGTACATTACTTTGTGCTCGGTAATCTTGGTGTATTGCTGGGAATGATCGATTTTATTCGTAACAAACGTGTTATTAAATGGGAGCCAATCAAGAATGACTAAAACAATAAAAACAGTCAACCACCTCAATCCGATTATCGGTAGAGGGTTCTCACCTGCGATGTTTTTGATATCGGCCCTATTTTGCCATTCCTCTCTGGCAAATAATGACGCATATTCATTGTCCTCAAGTGTCGATATTCAACAAAAAGTTGCTACTTTAGTTGAACAAAATATTGCCTTCACCTTAAGTATTTACTTTGATACGGACTCCGCAAAAATTACTCCTGATTATCAACAACTGCTACAGCAATTAATTTCCAATTTACATCAAATTGAACAATATCAATTTCAGTTAGATTTAATAGGCCATACAGATAGTAGTGCATCGAAGGATTACAATTTAGAGTTGGGCAAAAGGCGTGCTCTTGCAGTGAAAGCGTTTTTACAGCCTCATTTACAAAATGAAATTCGTATTCGCGAGATACAATCACAAGGTATGTCTAACCCTGCTGCTGATAATGCTACAGTTGAGGGTAAAGCATTAAACCGCCGTGTTGAAATTACTGTTGAACCTTCAACACTCGCTTTTTTTGAAAAGCACAGCAAAATTACTCTCTCAGGGAACGGAGAAGCATTGCTTCTAAATAACGGTAATGAACTCGTTATTTGGGATACACAAGCAGCCTGCCCACAGAACATCTTGACTACAGAGAATGAACATATCTTCGCATCAGCAATTTCCGATAATAAATTATTAGCACTCTCAGGAGGTACATCACAGCGATTAACGCTATGGGATGTAGCCACAGCAAGTGAGCTTGAGTCATTTACAGGTCATTTATCAGCAATAACTGCATCGAGCTTTTCAAAAACAGCTGAAGTCGCTATTTCAGGCAGTTTTGATGGTGAAGTACGACTCTGGGATTTGGTCAAACGAAAAGAAATTACAGCCTATCACAATCACACAGCTGCAATTTCTTCCGTTACCTTGTCATCAGATAATAAATACGCAGCCTCATCTGATGTTGATGGCAATGTTAGCTTATGGAATTTAGTGACCCATAAAATGGATGCATATCTTGCCCTTCATAAAGATGCCGTTACCCATTTAAGCTTTGATGAAAAAAATGATTTCTTAATTAGTGCAAGCAAACAAAGTGGAATTCATTACTGGCAAACTTCAACTGGTAAGAGAGCGCTATTTAATGATCCCAAGAATAGAAAAATAAACCATTTTGATATTTCGGGCGACGGACAAAAGTTAATCGCTATTTATCAAAATGGTGACATCACTCTTTGGGAGCTGCGCACCAAGCGTATGTTATTAAATATTGAAAACTCTCAACAACAATTGAAAAGTGTCGCTTTTGTAAACAACGACGCTGTTGTCATGGCCACTGATCAACATAACAATGTACATTTTTGGGACGCCAAAAATGGAAATTACCTCAATACTTTTACTACAAATGATTGGCAACCAACTAATCCATTTCCTAATAAAAGTGACAATGTGACATCATGGTTCGATGATGTCACTAAAACACAATTTTCATGGGTCGAGGGTGCGTGCTATGAAATGGGTTGTGGCCCTTGGAATAAACAATGCTCCAGTAGTGAACTGCCAGTGCATAAAGTCTGTTTAAATGGGTACTGGATTGCACAAAATGAAGTGAGCCAACAACTCTGGCAAGATGCCTTGGGTTATAATCCATCCAAACAACCTTGCCAGGGCGAAACGTGTGCAACGTCAGCTGTAAACCAAGTTTCATGGCAAGATGCACAACTCTTTATGTGTAAATTAAACCGTAATGCGGGTCAAATTTATCGTTTACCTACTGAAGCAGAGTGGGAATACGCATGTCGTAACCAAGGTGAAAATATCAAATACTTCCCTTCTCAGCAAAAGGATGACAACCAAACAGATCTTGGCTTAAACAATATGAACGATGGCGTGTGGGAATGGACTCTCGATGCGTTTGCAAAAGATGGTTACAGCAAACATCGTCGCCACCAGCCAGTTTATGCAGGTGATGATAGCTATCACTTTATGAACGGCCATGTTTATCGCGCACAACGCGGTGGTGCATGGAATAAGGGTTCTCAATTAGGTCAGTGCTCTCGTAGACATTATGATGAACCCGGCTCACGTGCTTTTTATTCGGGCTTAAGATTAGTAAAGCCACAATAAAATGAGTCAAAATCAGGTGCCAAAAGCCCATCAAAAATCGGCGTTAAAAAACATTGTTCAATTTACATCGAGCAATTTTTATCGCCATATGCTTGGGCTTGCCACTGCATTTTTTCGCCCAGGATTACTTGGCCCTGAGCTTTTTGGTATTTGGAGTTTGTTAAACGTAATTCCGTTTTATGCCAATTTTGCGCACCTTGGTACACGCTCCGCAATGCGCTTTAAAATCGCTGAGTTAGCTGAAAAAAATAACAATTCACTTAAACGCTATACTCATACTACTTTGGTGGTTACTTTAATTGCGACCACTGTATTTGCAGCCATAATGACAGGCTACGCATTAAGCACACCACTCGTGTCTGAAATGGAATATGGCCTCTACGCGATGGCTATTATTATTTTTCTCAATGCCCTGTATGAACATTATGGTGCAGAAGCGAAGGGTTACCATAACTTTACGTTAGTCAGTCAAACAACCGTTATTCGCTATACCTTAAACTTTGTTTTTGGCCTCAGTTTTATTTGGTTTTGGGGTTTATATGGTGCGCTTTTAGCTCTGGGTTTATCCTGCTTTATTGCGCTGTGTTTCTTACTGAGAAAAACCCCAATCAGCACGCCAAGTGCTGCCAATATGCCACTTGCCAAGTCATTAGTAAAAACTGGCAGTCCGATTATGGCGCTCGATTTGGTCAACCTAACACTGCGTAACATAGATAAAGTGCTAGTTGCATCATTGTTAGGCGCAAAGGCGCTGGGCATTTATGCCATTGCGGGTATTTTAGTTGGCGTGATGATTAATATTCCTGGTTCTTCGCGAGAAGTAACCGAACAGTTACTGATGGCAGAAAATAAACAAGCTGCCAAAGAGGCGATTTTAGAACAATATATGATCAAGGGTATTCGTTTGAATGCTTACCTTATGCCACTTGTTATTGCTGTTATGTGTTATGCATTACCTGTGTTTATCACATGGTTTTTGCCTGCATTTAATGAATCTATTTTACCCGCGCAATGGTTACTAATTGGTGCCTTCTTTTTAACCTTAAGTTATCCAGTGCGTGGTATTATTGTATTTAATCATTGGCAAGCAAAAGCTTCCTTAGTTGCTTTTATTGCTGTATTAATTGCAGTGCTGATGCTTGTTATAACACTGAGTACGAGTAACAGCTTAACCTCAGTAGCCCTTGCTTCATCCCTCTCGTTTGTTGCCTTATTCTTATTATTGAGCTGGTTTGTTTACAGCAGATACCAGTTGCCGTTTTCACAGTTTTTTAAAGATGTCGTGAGCTGCTTGTTACCATTTTCAATCTTACTTGTTAGTTACCTAATTTCACTTGAACTCACTACACTCAATTGGCCTATTTTATTATCTCAATTGCTATCAGGGTTAATTTTCTTGTTGCTGTATGTGCCCTTACTGTATCGCGCAGCCAAATCTAAGCACATTTCACTTCCCACAAAGCTTTTAAAAAAGTTAAAGCGCGATAAAGGCCAAAGATAATGTTAGTGACTGTTTATATGCCAACTCATAATCGGGCTGAAATGCTTGAAACTGCAATAAATTCAGTTCTTGCGCAAAGCTATCAGCCGATTGAACTCATCGTGGTAAACGACGGTAGCAAAGATAATACCGATGAGGTACTGCGCCGCTATGAAAAAGAACATGGCATCAAAGTCATTACCAATGAAGAAGCAAAAGGCGCCTGTTTTTCCCGAAACTTAGCGATAAATGCGGCTTGCGGCGAACTCATCACAGGGCTTGATGATGATGATACTTTTTTGCCACATCATATCTCGCAGTTGGTTGCCAACTTTGATATTAAATATGCCTTTGTTACATCACCAGTCATTGAAAACCAAGGCAATAGAACAATTGAGCGTACTATAGATACTGGTGTTATTACCTTAGACGATATGCTTTATTACAATAAGGCTGGCAATCAGGTACTAACATTAACTGAGCGATTAAAAGCGATTGGCGGGTTTGATGAGAGTTTACCCGCTTTTCAAGATTACGATATTTGGTTAAGACTCTGTCAGAAGTTTGGTAATGGATTGAAACTATCAGAGCCAACATACCAACTAAATACCGCACATGAATTAAATCGCATTAGCAGTTCTTCGCAAAAACGGTTAGATGCGCTCGACGTTTTTTTCGATAAGCACCACCATCTAATGTCACCGAAGCAGCAAAAAGCATTTCAGTTTTTACGCTTCCATATTTCAGGCAAACGACTCTCTATTAAAGACTTTTTTGCCATTATTAGCCTTAAGAATTATAAACGTGTCATCGCACTTTTTTTAAAGCAACGTTTACCATTAATAAAAAAATCAATTGATAAATTTCGCTATAAAAAAACATAACCAAAAAACTGTTTTGCGTTAAACTCAAGTAACCGGAAACTGCTTTCAAAAATCCATTATGCGAACCTTAATTAAATACCTCATTCAGGCAGTATTAGTGTTGTCTTGCATGCTTTTTATTCACCCATCGAAAGCAGTGTCGATGCCAGATTATATTTGGCTTTCTCCAGATGAAATTGCCAAACTGCCTGTCAGTGGTAAAGCGTGGCAAAATATCAAAAATAACGCAGACAAACCACTTTCAACACCAGATTTATCAAATCAAGATGATATGACAAATGTATATGTGCTCGCAAAAGCCTTAGTCTACGTTCGCCTACAAGATGAAAAATATCGTGAACAAGTAATAGATGCGTGCATGCAAGCAATTGGCACTGAACAGGGAGGCACAACATTAGCATTTGGCAGAGAGCTTTCCAGTTATGTTATCGCTGCACAACTTGTTAATTTACCAGAAGATAAAAAAAGTGTATTTGATAATTGGCTTAAACAAGCGCTTAATAAAGAACTGAGTGGTCGCACCTTAAAGTCCACTCATGAAGACAGGCCAAATAACTGGGGGACTCATGCCGGTGCTAGTCGAATTGCACTTGCTATTTATTTCAAAAATCAAGATGAGTTAATGAGAGCTGCGCAAGTATTCAAAGGCTGGCTTGGCGATAGAAACAGTTACAGTGATTTCAAATATCGTGATACAAAGTGGTGGCAAGCTAACCCTAAAAAACCTGTAGGTATCAACCCGAAAGGTTCTAAAAAACGTGGTCATAGTATTGATGGAGTACTTCCTGACGAGCAGCGCCGTGGAGGCAATTTCTCTTGGCCGCCAGAAAAAGAAAACTATGTTTATGAAGGTCTGCAAGGTGCGATTGCCCAAGCGGTCATGTTAAAACGTGCTGGCTACGATAGCTTTGCTTGGTCTGATAATGCCCTGCTTCGTGCTTTCACTTGGCTTCACGAACAAGCTAACTTTCCTGCCGAAGGTGATGATACTTGGCAACCTCATATTATCAATCAAGTTTATGGGAGCAACTTTCCAGCCCCCATTCCAGCAAAGCCTGGTAAAGCATTAGGTTGGACTGATTGGACTCATAACCTTCAAGAGGCAAACTAAGTTAGTCAGGTAAAAAACTGATTTACTAAAGATAAAACAAAGGACGGTAAATGTTCATCAATATTATAATAAAAGAACTTAAACAAAGCTTACCTGCTGTGATAATTATAGGACTTATCACAGTTTTATTAATGGGCTTTGTGGTGTTAGCAAAATCCTATACTGGTATCCCGCTCAGCCAGTTTGTCAGAGACCCAAACTCAATTGCCAACGCGCCTTTTTATAATGGCTTTTATTCACAACTTGGCTTATTTCTATGGTTTGCAAGTGCAGCGTTGGGCTTTTTCCTTGCTAGCGCCTTAAGTACAGTGCAAGCAAAAGTAAATCTTAAAACTTTTTTTATCGCATCCGGTTGTATTAGCCTAATGTTGGGATTAGACGATGCGTTTTTACTACACGAAGATGTATTTCCATCTCTCGGTTTACCAGAGGCTATCGTAATGATGTTATACGGTTTATCGATTCTGATTTATTTGGCTTGCTACTTTAAATTTATCTTTACAACCCGCTTTCTAATTCTTGGTTGTGCGTTTTTCTTCTTTGCACTTTCTGTGGGTTATGACATGATCTTACCTGCTCAGTACCACAGCTATGCCATTGAAGACAGTGCAAAAATGGCCGGAATTTTAGCGTGGTTCTATTATTTTTATACATTAGGGCTAAGTTATATTAAGCCCCTCACCCATAAATAAGTGCGATAAAACCTGAACTCAGGTTATACAGCATTCAAATTCAAATCAGCCTAATAGACAATCTATTAGGCTTTTTTAATGCTTATTTTTTAGCTGCGAAATAAAAACCTATTGCAAATCGGTTTTAGTGATTTTATTATACCGATGGTTAATCGGTTTTTAGTTAAAGGTGATCACAATGAAACTCGGCGATTTAGAAAAATTGCTTTTACACTACCTTTGGCAACACGGTTGCTCTGACGTAAAAACCGTGTTTGCTCACTTTGAAAATACCCGCGGTGGCAGTTTAAATACCTACCAAAGCACACTTGAACGCCTCTACAAAAAAGGCTTGTTATCGCGCCATAAAGAAGGGCATGCATTTCATTATAAAGCGCGCGTTGAGCGCCACGAGTTAATAGGCCAACTAATAAAATCAGTAACCACAGATTTTGTTGGTGAAGACGATGGCAGTAGCCTGATTGCCGCATTTAGTTCAATGTCGTCAGAGTTCAACGTAGAACAACTGGACAAATTAGAATCGCTGATCGAACAGCAAAAATTAAAACTTAAGCAACAAGGCTAAGTTATGAGCGCAGAACCCCTTACTTTATTGTTAAATGTTTTAGCCATTGCCATTGTGTGCTTTGTGCTACATAACATTGCGGTGTCTGCGTTTGTCACTTTATTAAGTACACGATTTTTAAAGTTACAGGTTAAATCTCGCAAAATCACCTTGTGGTTTTTAGCGACCTTACCCTGGTTTAGCGCCTTTTCGACCGCAGCCTATTTTGTTTACGCAGCCAATGGCCTGTCACCGTTTGAAAGTGCGTCAAGTATGGATCACTGGCATCATATCGACAGTTTTTCATGGTTCAGTTGGCACGGCGCAGTGACTGCGTGTGCACTTGGTTTTTTGGTATATGTAATTAGCTCAAGGTTGCTAAAACTGCGTGCTCATCAGCATGAAATCAAAAGCTTAATGGCGCTTTCTCATAAGCTTGATAACAACACATTCGAAATCGATTCAAATGATGCCGCAGCATTTACTGCGGGTTTTATCAGCCCTAAGTGCTTTGTTACAAAAGGCATGCGCGAGCAAATTAGCGAGACTGAATACCATATTGTTATGCAACACGAACTTGCCCATGCAAATAAGCGTGACCCATTAAAAAAATGGTTATTTGCCCTGCTCGCGGCGTTTTTTATACCAAACATTAAACAGCGATTAGTCCTACATATGACCTTAGCAATGGAGCAAGATGCAGACAACGCCGTGGTATCAAACACCACGTCAACGCTCGATATTGCGGGCACCCTTGTAAAAGTTGCAAGACTAAATGCCACTGGCAGTACCCTTAAAAACACTGACATGGTGGCTAACTTTGGCGCCGATGTGCTAGAGCAACGAGTGTATTTTTTACTTGGGCAATTATCGCTAAAACCAGTTAATCACTTGCTTATGATGCTGCTCGCAATTGCCGCATTTTTTCTATGCTTGACCTCAGTCGATAGCATCCATCACTTTATCGAAGCCTTTACGAGTCATTAATTTCATGGACTTTAAAGGTATTTCTGCAAATTCAAAAAACCGATTAACAATCGGTATAAAACCTAAATTTTAGGAGTGAGCGTATGCTTATAAAATTTGTCACAACAAGAAAACCGATTAACAGTCGGTTATTGATAGGGTTAAACCTTGTCATTGCGAGTCTATTACTCGAACCTAAGAGTGCTACCGCAAACGAAGTCGTGAGCTTAAAAACCGCCATCAGTAAGACCATACAAAACCACCCTGATTTAACACCGCTACTTTATTTGCAACAAGCAAATCAAGGGCTTATTCAACAAGCTGGGGTTACAAGCCCAGTTACCCTTGATGTAAGCGTTGAAGATGCGCTTGGCAATGGCGATTATCAGGGCTTTTCCAATAGCCAAACAAACTTGAGTATTGCGTGGTTGCTCGATGGTGAGCAAGTGGATGCACGAGTGAACCTTGCCATACAACAAGGGCTGATTTATGCCGTTGAAAAAGAGGCAAAAGCGCTTGATTTAGCAGCCGAAACTGCCAATTTGTTTATTACCCTATTAGCGCAGCAAGCCCAATTAAAACTGGCAACTCTGGCGGAAAAACAAGCCCAAAAAGCCCTGTCAGAGATTACCAAACAGGTCGAAGCAGGCCGCGTAAACAGTATTGATAAATACCGTGCAAAAGCCGATTTAGCAAAGCAAACATTAGTAGTTGAAGATCTTTACTTTGAAATTGAAGCAACAAAATCACAGTTAGCAGCCCAGTGGCAAGGCACTACTGAGTTTGATGTCACTGGCGACTTAACACAATTACCTAACGCCCTTTCACTGGAAGATGCCAAAGCACAATTAAAAAACACGCCACGTTTTTCACTCTTTGCATCAAAACAGCGGGTAATCACATCAGAAATTGCGCTGTCACAAGCTGAGAGCATACCCGCTTGGCAAATCAATACGGGCATTACGCGCGATCAAGCGCTTAATGACGTTTCACTAAGTGCTGGCGTTTCAATTCCGTTAGGGGGTGCATCTCGTAGCGAAGGGAAAATTGCATCGCTTAACGCCAGTAAACAGCAGCAAGCAGCCGAGGCAAAAGCCTGGCTTGCGCGCGCCCAAACCCAAGCGTTACTGCTTAACCACAAGCTAACCCACAATACCCATATTGCCAATGCACTTGTGAAAGAATCACTTCCCGCCCTCGAGACCGCAAGTAAACAAGCCGAGCTTGCCTATCAGCAGGGGCGCTACCGATACACCGATTGGTACGCAGTAAAACAAGAGTTATTACAAGCCCGATTGGAGCTGATACAAGCCTATACCAATATTCAACGATTCAATGTTGAACTTGAGCGCTTAACCGGCGCTAGCCTAACAATTAAGTGAGATTGCGATGAAATTATCAAATCTATTAAATGTATTTTTAGTGAGCCTATTACTCATTGTGCCAAATTTTGATGCGGTTGCCGGAAGCGACCACGACCACAAGCAAGATGATAGCGAGCACAGCGAAGCAGTTACAGGGCCAAACGGTGGACGACTTTTAAAAACAGGTGACTTCTCTTTGGAACTGCAACTAGTTGAACAAGGAGCTGCACCCGAATACCGTGTATTTGTAAAAGATCACGAAAGAACAGTAGCACCCGTTGATGTGGGCGTTACCGTCATCCTTAGCCGACTAGGTGGCAAAACAGACACCATTTCATTTAAACCAAATGGCGCCTTTTTAAAAGGAACGTCACCGATTAACGAACCCCACTCATTTAGCGTTGAAATAAGCGCCACGTATCAAGGTGAGGTCTATGAGTGGCATTTTGATAATTTTGAAGGGCGTACTCAAATTGCCGCCCCCATTGCTGAGCAACTGGGCATTAACACCAATACCGTGCAAGCAAAAACCCTGACAAAAACCTTGCCGGTATATGGCAAACTCGCCCTGCCAGCAGGGGCTAAACGCCAAATAAGTGCGCGTTTTGATGGTGAAATTACCAAACTCACTGCGCTTTTGGGTATGCAGGTGCAAAAAGGTCAGCACATAATGACCATTCAAAGTAACGACAGCTTACAAAGCTACCGTGTTATTTCCCCAATAAATGGCATTGTAACTAAACAAAATGTGGGACTTGGTGAGCAAACGGCTGGCCGCAGCTTAATAGAAATTACCGATATGACTGAGCTTGTTGCCGAGCTACATGTTTTTCCAAACGACGCAGCAAAAATCAGCCAAGGCGCAGCAGTAAGCGTTAATGTAAATGGCTTAAATACGCCAATAGATACCACCATTAAAGACAGCCTTTTTTCAGTTGCTGGCAATCAAGCAAAAACCTATCGCGCCTTCATCCCCAACCCCAATAACCAACTGCAAGTAGGCCAATTTGTTAGCGCCGACATCACCCTTGAAAGCTTTACGGTACCGATGGCAATTGAGAAAAAAGCACTGCATGCATTTCGTGATTTCAATGTGGTATTTGCCAAATTTGGCGACCAATTTGAAGTTCGTATGTTAACCCTTGGTCGCAGCAGCGGTGAGTGGGTTGAAGTGTTAAGTGGCATTGATGTTGGCAGCGAATACGCCACCGACAACAGTTATATCTTAAAAGCCGACATTGAAAAGTCAGGCGCATCGCACGACCACTAAAAGTGAGTAATTACTTATGCTAGAGTCCATTTTAAAATTCGCGATTGAGCGAAGTAAGTTAGTACTTGCAATGGTAATGTTAATTGCAGCATTGGGGACTTGGCAGTTTACCAAATTGCCCATCGATGCCGTGCCCGACATTACCAATGTTCAGGTCGTTATCAATACCGAAGTACCCGGTTACACCCCGCTGGAAGTAGAGCAACGCGTTACTTACGTGCTTGAAACCGCACTGGCTGGCGTGCCCAACTTAAGTTATACACGCTCTATTTCACGTTATGGTTTATCACAAGTGGTTGCCATATTCAGTGATGACACCGATATCTATTTTGCCCGCCAGTTAGTAAATGAGCGTTTGGTTTCGGCAAAATCTGAGTTGCCCTTTGGCGTAGAGCCAGAGCTTGGCCCTATTTCGACTGGGCTTGGTGAAATTTTTATGTTTACGGTTGATGCATTGCCAGGTGCAACTAACCCCGATGGCAGCCCAATCAACGCAACCGATTTACGTACCGTGCACGACTGGATCATTCGCCCGCAATTAGTTCAAGTAGAAGGCGTTGTTGAAGTAAACCCCATTGGCGGCTTTGAGCGCGAAATTCAAATTGCCATAAAACCTGAAAAACTGTTGGCATTTGGTCTGTCACAACAAGATGTAATTGATGCCATTGGCAGTCATAATCAAAACCGTGGCGCGGGTTTTATTGAGCGTGATGGTTCGCAGTGGCTAGTGCGTATTCCTGGGCAATTAAGCGATTTAGCCCAGCTTGAAAATGTACCCGTCACTAATTTGCAAGGTGCGGTAATTCGCATTAAAGATGTTGCCGATGTGATTGAAGGAAAAGAGCTACGCTCAGGTGCAGCGACACAAAATGGCCATGAAGTGGTGCTCAGTACCGTCTTTATGTTAATTGGTGAAAACAGTCAAAAAGTTGCAAAAGAGGTAGGCGAACGCTTAACAGAAATAAGTAAAAGTTTACCGAAAGGGGTGGTGATTAACCCTGCGTACGATCGCACAAAACTGGTGAATAAAACCCTCGATACCGTTAAAACCAATTTGCTTGAAGGCGCACTGCTGGTCATTGTTATTTTGTTTTTATTTCTCGGTAATTTTAGAGCGGCACTTATCACCGCGATGGTGATCCCATTTGCCATGTTAATGACCATTACAGGAATGGTGCAAAGTAAAGTAAGTGCTAACTTAATGAGTTTAGGCGCGCTCGATTTTGGCTTACTGGTTGATGGCGCAATTATTATCGTAGAAAACTGTATGCGTCGCTTAAGTCAAGCTCACAAAGGTCAACACACAGCGCAAACCTTGCCATTAAACGTACGTTTGGCCTTGGTATTTGATGCCACCCGTGAAGTGATCCGCCCTGCCCTGTTTGGTGTTTTTATAATAACCGCAGTGTATTTACCTATTTTTGCCCTAACCGGCGTGGAAGGCAAAATGTTCCACCCGATGGCAATGACAGTGGTAATTGCCCTAGTGAGTGCCATGGTTTTATCAATTACGTTTGTGCCTGCATGTATTGCCCTGTTATTTAAAAAGCCGGTACAAGAAAAAGAAAATATCGTAATGAAGGCAAGCACTGCGCTTTATCAGCCAATCTTAACCTTTGTGTTAAAAATGCGTTGGTTAGTTGTTGGTGCAGCCATTGTGCTAATGGCATTTGCTGGCGCTATGAGTACCAAACTCGGCAGTGAATTTGTGCCAAATTTAGATGAAGGTGATATTGCAATGCATGCTATGCGCATACCAGGCACTTCACTTACTCAGTCGATTAAAATGCAGGAACTACTAGAGCAAAAAATTGCTGAAAAAGCCGAAGTGTTAAGTGTTTTCTCAAAGATTGGTACGCCTGATGTGGCCACCGATCCGATGCCACCAAGCGTTGCGGATGTCTTTATTATGCTAAAGCCACGTGCTGAATGGCCAAACCCAACCAAGGCAAAAGCCCAACTGGTAGCAGAGCTTGAGCAAATAGTCGAAACCATTCCTGGTAACCGTTATGAGTTTTTGCAACCGATCCAAATGCGCTTTAACGAATTGCTGTCAGGGGTACGTTCAGAGCTTGCGATTAAGGTATTTGGCGATGATTTTGATACCCTTGCGATTGTTGGCCAGCGCATTGAAAGTGCAATTGAAAACGTTGCGGGCATTCGCGATGTACAAGTGGAAAAAATTAAAGGCTTACCCATTTTAACCATCAATCCAATTGATCACATGTTAGCGCGATATGCTCTAACCAAAGCCGATTTACAACAGCAAATCGCCATTAGCATGGGAGGGGTGGATGTTGGCAAGTTTTATCAAGGCGATCGCCGCTTTGATATTGTTGTGCGTTTACCCGATAAAAAACGCCGTGATATCGATAATCTTAAACACCTACCCATTACCTTAGCCAATGGCGATTATGTGCCGTTATCAGAAGTAGCAAGCATTGAAAAAGTTAACTCAGCGAACCAGGTTAATCGTGAAAATGGCAAACGCCGTATTGTGGTAACAGCCAATGTGCGTGGTCGCGATTTAGGTGGATTTGTTAAAGATGTGCAAATGGCGATTGAACAAAATGCTGATATTCCAGCAAGTTACTGGGTAGAATATGGCGGTACATACCAAAAACTGCAATCAGCAACCAAGCGTTTAACCATAGTTGTGCCGTTAACTTTAGCGATTATTTTGGCGCTGTTATTAATCGCCCTTGGCTCATTCAAAGATTCAATGATTATCTTCAGCGGTGTGCCACTGGCGCTTACGGGTGGTATTTTTGCGCTCTTACTACGTGATATTCCGTTTTCAATCTCAGCCGCTGTCGGCTTTATTGCCCTATCTGGCATTGCGATTTTAAATGGACTGGTAATGGTATCGTTTATTCGTGAGTTAAGAGCCAACCAACTTGGCTTAAATGACGCCATTGTAACCGGGGCGCTGACGCGATTACGACCGGTACTTACCACCGCACTTGTTGCCTCACTTGGTTTTATTCCAATGGCACTAAATACTG
Source organism: Pseudoalteromonas sp. (assembly GCF_041629635.1). Taxonomy (GTDB): domain Bacteria; phylum Pseudomonadota; class Gammaproteobacteria; order Enterobacterales; family Alteromonadaceae; genus Pseudoalteromonas. Next base: position 25,772 of record NZ_JBFKMX010000028.1, read on the forward strand.
GCATTGGTTCAGAAGTGCAAAGGCCGTTAGCAACTGTGGTTATTGGCGGGGTTATTTCATCCACCTTACTGACACTTTTTGTATTGCCTGCACTTTATCGCATTTTGCACTACAAGGACTAAGTTTATATATGTCACGCCCTCTGCTTGAGGGCATCTTTCCGCTTAGCACATAAACGGAAGAATCTGTTAAGAATTTAAATATTTTCTTACACAAGACTAGATTGTTTGTTGCTATCTCCACATATTTTTAACGAATACTATGTTAGTATCGCGCCAGTTTTTCTTTGGGTAGACAAGTTATGATTAAAAATACAGGGAAGGCAGCACTATTTATAAGTTTATTAAGCTTAGGACTAATTGGCTGCAGTGATTCATATATGGATGACTTAGACGATGGATTTGATGATGCATTAACCCATGAAGCAGAGTTTTCATTTGTAAATGCCATGGATTATAGCCTTGATTTTCACTTGCAAAAGCGCAGCTTAACCACAGGTTCAAGTGGGTTATTCGATAGTAAAAATCGTGTAGCAGGTAATATACAAGTAAATGGATACTCCAGTGAATATGACTATGATTACCCAGCAGTAATGAATCAAGTTAATATTGGTATGCGCGGCGCTATGAGTAATAGTAATGAAGTTAAAATGCATACTAACTTAAGTGACGATGATGAATATTGGGTAATTGCTTGGCAAAATGGTGTGGAGAAACACCTTACCCTGCTTGAGAAAAAAGAGCGCGATAACGCCAATACCTTCAACGTGCGTATTTTCGCAAACGGTGTTTATCCTGTGAACATAAAGGGAAGCCAAGTGATGACCACTCAACGTGGTAAAGTATCAGATTTTTTAACTCTTGATAACTGTGTACTCGATTTAACCATTAATGGTCATGCAATCGATTTATGCACCGGTGACTTTGGCGAGTCTTATTTACTTGTTGTAAATAGCGATGGCAAACAAGTGCTGGTTGAAGAATAATTTTTGATAAATAAACACTGAAAAACCGATGCACCCGCATCGGTTAGTTAGGGTCTGTTGACCTTTCAAGTTCGTTTTTGCAGCAGTTTGATTGGGTTTTATACAAGGCAGAGGCTGCGTGGCATAGTTATTCTATGTGAGTCAGCCGATAACACTGTAGAAAACCCAATCAAGCGCTGCCGAGCGGTTCTTTTGAGCGCACTTTTCTCATTGTTGCTCGATATTCGCTTAGATTACTAGGCCACACATCGAGCGCCGCGATAAAAGCACGCTCAAAGAGAACAAAAATAGAACAGCAAAGATCAACAGACCCTAGTTTATACAACTCGGAAACTAACCATCGGCCAATAACACAATTCTTTTATCCCGAAATAAAACCAAATATCACCGCAATTGACCAAACATCACAAAGCAAAAGAAACCTCATCTCAATTGCCTATTATTTAACTCAAGCAACACGCTTTACTCAAACTTAAATAGGAAATTGAACAATGAATACATCAAACGCAATCGAGATTTTAATGGCAGCTGGTTTAACAACATTTGTAGTAGCAGGCCTTGTAACTGCAGGTATGACAACAGCAATTATGGTAGGTGCAGCAATTGGCGGCACATACATGTTAACTAAATAATTTAAAAAGAGTTGGGAGATAAAAAATGAACAACGTATTTGATGTTCTAATGACCGCAGCTTTAACAGCTTTTGTAGTAGTCGGTCTTGTAACCGCGGGTATGACAGCAGCACTTATTACAGGTGTTGCAGTGGGCGGTAGCTACTTATTATTTAAGTAATATGAATTAAACCAACATTTAAGGAAGTATGCCTATGGGAAAAAACAAACAAGCAAATTTATATTCAAAAAAACAAATTAAATAGCCTTTCTATCCAATTAAATAGAAAGGCTTTTGTCTAGCTAGTACATATTATTCAAGAAGCATAAACTTACCATTTAAAAACATCATTTAAATTCAGGTGCAACGACGTTTTAAACATTGTGGGAACTTCCCTGTAAGGCACTTTATCAATGACAACTACTCGGAAATTAACCTCCCCAATATACAGAAGATACTTAGAGGCTGGAAATAAAACGTCTATAGGCCATTTGAACCTTTTTATTATCAAACATTTGACCATGATTTTCTTCTTCAGCAATTACCAACTGTTTAGTTGTACTACTACTAGCATCAAAAAGCTTTTGCGATAATACAGCTGGGGTTTGTTTGTCTTTACCACCACCGATGACAAGTAGTGGGCCGCTATAGTCCTCACTAACAACTTGACGATTATCAACCTTATAAAACGCATCATCAACTTCTACGTTAACAAATACTTTTGAATACCAAGGCATTGCTTCATCAATCCAATCGTCAACATTAGTGGCTGAACCTTGCATCACCAAACCATCTATTGGCTTATTCTTCGCAACTTGTGCAGCAACAAAACTGCCTAGCGAATAACCATGAACAATTACTTTTTCGGCTTTTAGTGTGTTTTTAGTATAATCAAAGCTTAAATTAGCATCACTTATTAGGTTCGCAATCGTTGCTTTACCGTCACTCGCACCTAAACCTCGACGGTCAAATATCACTATATCACTGCCATATTCAGCCAATTCTATCAGTGCTTTTTTAGCAGCTTTCTCGACACTCATGCCATTGCCTGGAATATATAAAATGGTATTGCTTGTACTGGGATTATCAAGGTGTAAGCCATTGAGTGTAAGTGTTTCATTATCAGCTTGCATGCTGATTTGAGTAATTTGATGATTGGGTGTGCGTTTATCTAAATCTGCAATGAAAGACTGAGTATAAGATGCAACTTGATCATCTTGTTGAATAAAGCGTGATTCTTTTATGGTAGCGGTGCAACCACCTAACACCAGTGCAACTGCCAATGTCATTATTGTTTTTTTCATGGTTTTATCCTTTTGCATTTTTTCATTATAGGAACAAGCTTAACAATAAAAGTTCAATAATTTCTAGCTGTTAGCCAATACACCTTTGGTTTTAGAGCAGGAGTTAAACATTGCACGAGCAAAAAAGACATTAAGCAAAAGATAACTATTACCTAATAGAGCCTTTTTCAAATAAAGAAATAAGTTATATAAACCCAACTTTCCTAAACTAAATTTTGCCAATTATTGGCTGAAGTAAAACACGTTATTTGAACATGTAAGCCTCTTACAATAGAGTAAACATTGCAGTCAAGCTATAACATTCATCCCCTAATAAAACCAAATATCACCGCAATTCGCCAAACATCACAAAACAGCAGAAACCTCATCTCAATTGCCTATTATTTATCTCAAGCAACACGCTTTACTCAAATTTAAATAGGAAATTGAACAATGAATACATCAAACGCAATCGAGATTTTAATGGTAGCTGGTTTAACAACATTTGTAGTAGCAGGTTTAGTGAGTGCTGGTATGACAACCGCTATTATGGCTGGTGCAGCAATCGGCGGCACTTACATGTTAACTAAATAACTTTAAAAGAGTTGGGAGATAAAAATGAACAACGTATTTGATATTGTAATGACGACAGCACTTACTGCATTTGTGGTAGTAGGTTTAGTAACAGCAGGAATGACAGCAGCAATTGTAACGGGTGTAGCCGTAGGTGGTAGCTATTTACTTTTTAAGTAAATTATTAGAAGTAAAATACTTAAGGAAATATGCCTATGACAAAAACCAAAAAGCTAATTTATATCTTCAAAATACAATTAAAATAGCCTTTCTATCAATTAAATAGAAAGGCTTTTTTATTAGGTAAAATGCTAGCTTGCTAAATCAAAGCGATCTGCATTCATTACTTTATTCCATGCAGCAACAAAATCATCTACAAACTTCTGACCATTATCATCTTGCGCATAAACTTCTGCATAAGCACGCAAAATTGAGTTTGAGCCAAACACTAAATCAACGCGCGTAGCTTTCCAAGCATCTTCTTTAGAGGCTCTGTCACGCAGTACGTATTGATTATCGCCTGTTGGCTGCCACTCATAACGCATATCTGTTAAATTGACAAAAAAGTCCGTTGTAAGTTGCCCAATGCGGTCGGTAAACACACCTGCTTGAGAATCACCATAATTACAGCCAAGTACACGTAAACCGCCTACTAACACCGTCATTTCTGGCGCTGTTAACCCTAATAACTGAGCACGTTCAAGTAATAACTCTTCTGGACTCGCTGCAAATGTTTGCTGCTGCCAATTTCTAAAACCGTCATGTACAGGCTCTAAATAAGCAAACGAGTCAACTTCGGTCATTTCTTGTGAAGCATCACCACGCCCTTTGTTAAAAGATATGTTTGCTGTAAAACCGGCTGCACTTGCCGCTTGCTCAATTGCAACATTACCCGCAAGCACAATCACATCAGCAACGCTTACATTATGGTCATCTGAGATTTCTTGATACACGCTTAGCACCTTCGCAAGTTTTTCAGGCTCGTTGCCTTGCCAATTATTTGCTGGTGCCAAGCGAATATGTGCACCATTTGCACCACCCCGCTTATCAGAATGACGGAAAGTGCGCGCACTATCCCAAGCCGTTGTTGCCATTTCAGCAATCGATAATCCACTTGCAGCAATTGCCGCTTTAACCGCTTGCTCATCATACGCCGTATTGCCAGCTGGAATAGGATCTTGCCATGTTAAATCTTCTTTTGGTACATCAGGGCCGATATAACACGCTTTTGGTCCCATATCACGGTGCGTTAATTTAAACCATGCACGTGCAAACACCTCAGAAAAGTAAGCTGGGTCGTTATAAAATCGCTCTGAAATTTTGCGATATTTCGGATCAACCTTCATTGCCATATCAGCATCGGTCATAATGGGATTATTGCGTTTGCCGTTGCCATCAACCGCGAGCGGCTTATCTTCTTCTTTAATAGCGACAGGTTCCCATTGCCATGCACCTGCTGGGCTCTTTTTAAGTTCCCACTCATGGTTGAGAAGCAACTCGAAATAGCCGTTATCCCACTGAGTAGGGTTGGTTGTCCACGCCCCTTCAAGGCCACTGGTTACTGCGTGAGATCCCAAACCATTACCGTCTTGATGATTCCAACCAAGGCCTTGTTCATTAATATCCGCCGCCTCTGGTTCAGGACCAAGTTTCGCTGCATCCCCATTACCATGGCATTTACCTACAGTGTGGCCACCTGCAGTGAGCGCCACCGTTTCTTCATCATTCATCGCCATGCGGGCAAAGGTTTCACGTACATCATGGGCGGTTTTTTGTGGATCAGGCTTACCATCAACCCCTTCTGGGTTAACATAAATTAAGCCCATCATTACTGCGGCTAATGGATTTTCTAGGTCTCGCTCACCTGAGTAACGACTGTTGTCATTTTCTGATGGAGCAAGCCACTCTTTTTCTGCGCCCCAATAGGTATCTTTTTCTGGGTGCCAAATGTCTTCGCGGCCAAACGCAAAGCCATAGGTTTTAAGTCCCATCGACTCATATGCAATAGTGCCAGCATAGGCAATTAAATCTGCCCAGCTTAACTTGTTACCGTACTTTTTCTTAATAGGCCAAAGTAAACGACGCGCTTTGTCGAGGTTAGTGTTATCAGGCCATGAATTAAGCGGTGAAAAGCGTAAATTACCAGTACCCGGACCACCGCGACCATCGGCAACGCGATAACTTCCCGCAGCATGCCATGTCATGCGGATCATTAAACCGCCATAGTGGCCCCAATCAGCAGGCCACCAATCTTGGCTATTTGTCATAAGTGCGGTTAAGTCTGCTTTCAGCGCTGCATAATCAAGCTGTTTTAATTGCTCACGGTAATCATAGTCGCTACCAAGTGGATTAGTTTTAGAATCGTGCTGATGCAAAATATCGAGATTGAGGGTATTAGGCCACCAATCTGTGTTCGATTTTCCGGTTTGTGTAATACTTCCTGATGTAAATGGGCATTTACTTGATGACATCGCGCATCTCCTTAATTAGATGTGACTGGTTCATGAAGGTATTTTTTAAAATTAATTCAATTCCACACATTAACTATGTATGAAAGATAACAAATACACATGTCGCTAATTGCCTACGAGATAATGCTAGGCAAGAATGTAGGGGGTCATTCTTAATTGAAGTAATCGAACCACACATACTTCGATTAAATGCATTGATAGTGATTTATTTTGTTATATCTATTAATAACTAAAACCTTTTTGCGTAAGTAAGTTACCTACGCTCATTTAGTTATACAGGATCAATCGTGTTTTTGCAGTGTCGAAGGTAAATAACCAAAAATATTTCTGTAAAGTGCACATCACACTTTGCTTTAACCGCAATAACACTTGTCTTTTAATTCGTGCTCAAATAACTGCTGCAATAACACAATATCGTTAGTTCTGACATAATTAGGACGCACCACCAGTGCAATTGTGCGATGTGGCCCTGGTTCATTTAAATGAACGGCTGTGAGTTCACCTTCATTTTTTACAAGCTGATCAAGTGCCATATGCGGCACTAACGTTGTGCCTAATTTACCTGCAACCATTTGAATTAAAGTATGTAAACTGGCTGAATCCAGCTGATTTTCGTTATTGGTATTTTCTAATTTACATGCAGCCAACGCATGTTCTTTTAAACAATGCCCATCTTTCAATAGCATTAATTTGTCTAAATCAAACTCATTGGTGGTAATTTCACGCAAATTTAGTGCACATTCGTCTTTGTGACTGACCCAGTAAAAATCTTCTTGCCAAAAGTTAAATGCCATTAAACCGTCAATATCATATGGAAGTGCCAATATAGCGGCATCGAGCTCGCCTTCGCGTAGCTTTTCTACTAATACATGCGATTGATCTTCAACAATTTTAAGTTTGAAGTCGCTATACTCAGTACGCACTTTTGGTAACACTTTTGGCAATAAAAAAGGGCCAATTGTCGGAATAACACCAATCGTCATCGGGCTTGCTAGCGGCGCTTTGTTGGACTTTGCTAGCAACGTCAGTTCGTCTACCTCTAGTTTAATGCGCTTGGCTTTTTCAAGAATTAACTTGCCTTCATCGGTAATAAACACATGTTTATTGTTGCGCTCAAAAATAGCCACACCTAATTGCTTTTCAAGCTCATGAACCGCTGTGCTGAGCGTTGATTGCGAAACATGGCAATTATCTGCGGCCTTTTTAAAATGTAGCGTTTTTTCAACGGCTAAGGCATAGTGAAGTTGTTTCAGTGAAATCATTATAATTCTTATAAATCGAATGTTTTTTAAATAATAATCAATTTATATGAAATAGCTATACAGCAACTCCCGCAAGTAACACAACGAACTCCATAAAACAATAAAAAATAACTTAATAACAAGTATTTAAGATTAAATTCAAAAATACCGATGGTGATCATATGTTTTTTTGATTAGCGTTTTCAAAGCAAATATGGCAAGGAAAATGTCTACATAACAACAATCTAAAAAAACGAATATCACCTTAGTTATTATCAAATTTAGTTATTTAAATCCCCTTCTATACTTAGCTGCGTTAATACACCCATAAATCATAAGGGGAATTCAAAAATGAAATCCGTTCAGATATTAAAATACACTTCTATTGCAGCTGTTGTAGCACTATCTTTAGGCGCAACATCTGCATTTGCTAAAGACACAATGAGCAAGCCAAAAGGCGCGATTGGCATGGGTAAAGTGATGCCTAACCAAGCAAAATCAAACCTATTTTGGTGGCCAAACCAACTTGATTTAACACCACTTCGCGACCACGATGCACGCTCAAATCCGCTAGGTGAAGACTTTAATTATAAAAAAGCGTTTACACAGCTTGATATGGATGCGCTTAAAAAAGATATTGATTCTGTACTTACTGACTCACAAGAATGGTGGCCTGCCGATTGGGGTAACTATGGCCCATTTTTTATTCGCATGACGTGGCATGCGGCGGGCACTTACCGTACGCTTGATGGTCGTGGTGGAGCGGGCGGCGGTCAACAACGCTTCAACCCATTAAACAGCTGGCCAGATAACGGCAACCTAGATAAAGCACGTCGCTTACTGTGGCCTGTAAAACAAAAATACGGTGAGCTTATTTCTTGGGGTGACTTAATAGTGCTTGCGGGTAACGTAGCCTTAGAGAACATGGGTTTTAAAACCTATGGTTTTGCCGCCGGACGTGATGATGACTGGGAACCTGATATGGTTTACTGGGGTCCAGAAGTAGAGATGCTAGCAAGCGACCGTCGTGATAGTGATGGCAAATTAAAACGCCCACTCGCTGCCGTTCATATGGGGCTTATTTATGTAAACCCTGAAGGTCCAGGTGGCGTACCCGATCCACTAGGATCAGCTAAAAATATCCGAGAATCTTTTGGTCGTATGGCAATGAACGACGAAGAAACACTTGCGCTTATCGCAGGCGGTCACACCTTCGGTAAAATGCACGGTGCAAATAAAGCAAGTAAATGTGTTGGCAAAGAACCCGGTGCCGAAGCAATTGAAGAGCAAGGTTTTGGCTGGAAAAACAAATGCGGTAAAGGCCACTCAGAAGATACAGTTACCAGTGGTTTAGAAGGTGCGTGGACACAAGCGCCAACTAAGTGGACATCACTTTACTTATCAAACTTACTAAATTTTGAGTGGAAGCAATCACGTAGCCCTGCCGGTGCGATTATTTGGGTACCTACCGATGAGTCATTACACAAATCAGTACCGGATGCGCACGTTAAAGGTAAGTTCAACCCGCCTGTGATGAATACGGCAGATTTGGCGTTAAAATTTGACCC
>NZ_JBFKMX010000029.1:0-33982 GCF_041629635.1 Pseudoalteromonas sp.
AAATTTGATTATTCTCGCGTACAATCACTATTAATCTCAATTGCGAAGTATGCTTATGTCTAAATACAACAATCAAACATTTTTGGGCTATCTTGGCTTAGTGCCATTTTTATTGTTAGTAGGTGCCCACTTTTTATTTGAGCACCCATTATTAAGCCAAGCATTTTTATTTTACAGCATTAGCATTATGAGTTTTGTGGCTGGCAGCCTATGGCGCACATCAAATAGCAATAAGTTTAATTGGCTTATAGTGTTACCGACAATTCCAACTCTGGCACTTGCCCTCTTCGACACTAAACTCGCCCTACTCTATTTAGGTGCATGCTATGTGTTTATATTGGCATTACAAAAACGTACAGAGGATTGGCCAATTTTAGCGCCTGATTATCAGCGCATGCGCGAACGCATTACAGGGGTAGTGTTAGTATGTCATTTATTCTTTGCAGCACAACTACACCATAACGTGACCCAAATTTAACTTATAGAGCTAAAAAGCAGAGTGAAACTACATTCTGCTTTTTACTTTATTCGTTGCTTTGGCATTAGCGGGATCATCCGGCCAAAAATGTTTAGGGTAGCGCCCTTTCATTTCTTTTTGCACTTCGCGATAACTCGATGCCCAAAAACCTGCTAAGTCCTGAGTAATTTGCAGTGGCCTCATGGCGGGTGACAGCAACTCGATAGCAAGCGCTAAATGACCACCTGCAAGGGTTGGCGTAGTGGCAACACCATACATTTCCTGCATTTTCACTGCGAGCTTTGCTGGTCCATCAACTTGATACTGAATTTTTAGTTTTGATCCCGTTGGCACCGCAAGACGTTCGGGCAACAGCTCATCTAAACGCGTTTGCTGTTGCCAATCAATTAGGTTTTTGAGCGCAGGCAAAATCGCTATTTTTTTAAGCGCAGCAAGGCTATTTACGTCGCGTAGATAAGGTGCTAACCAGCTTGCCAAACTATCAAATAAAAACTGTTTATTGATGGCTGGAAATTCATTTGGCAAATATTTATGCGCAAGCGTTAGCCTCACTATATATTGCTCAGCCTCTTCATCTAAGGTAATTAATTGCCACCCTTTTTTAGCGATAATGGCACACCACGCAGCGGCTTTTTCATCAGCACTTAAGGTTTTACTGCTTGGTTTTCGCGAAAGTACGAGCTGCCCCAAACAATAATGGGTTTCAGCAATAAAGCGCCCAGTATTTTCATCAAACTGCGTAATATCTTTGTTCGAAAACAAATAAGGTAATGCACTTTCAATCAGTGTTAAATCACATTTACAGGCATTAAATACATGCTGCCCAGTAGCGCCGCCCATATCGCCTATACAAAGCAAAGGATCTTGCAGCAGAAAATCTGAGTGCAGTGTGGCACCTGCACCGTTAGCTAACCGCAGGCCATTTCCACGCTTTTGCGCAATTCTATCAGGAAATGCAAGCGCCATAACGAGTGATAAATATTCAAGGCAAAGCGTTCGAACCGCTTTTAACTTTAAGCGTTTAAGCCAAAGTGTCAGCTCTTTTTCAAAACTCCCATGCGGCGTATTAAGTTGCAGGCTAACTCCTGTAGCAATATCACTGCTACGATTCGTTTGACTGGTAAAAAGTGCAACCAAGTAAACAGCTAAATGATAAATACCAGGGTAATCCGCATCGAGCTGCTCAGCTTTAATCAGCATATGGGCAAAGCGAAGTTCAGTACCATAACTTAACATTTTTTTGCCTAGCGTAGTGATTTTGCCATCCGCGTCTATCGCCTCAAGCATCAGTAATAACTCGGTTGCTGCAGCTATTTGCTTTGCACTTGGTTTATCAAGCAACACTAAATCATGGATGTGCGTCCCCCAATTAGCGCACTCTAAAACAAGCTGGCTAATATCGCTTCGCAATATTTCTGGGGTTGCGTGATTAGCACGGCGTTCAAACAGCTCTTTACTACCAAGGCGATAAACAACCCCCGCTTCGATGCGACCTGCACGACCCGCGCGTTGAACTGCAGAAGACTTAGCAATATTCACAGTAAGCAATTGGCTGATGCCATTTTTAACATTATATTGGGTAATTTTCTCTTTCCCAGAATCCACTACAATTCGAATGCCATCAATGGTCAAACTGGTTTCAGCAACATTCGTGGTAAGCACGATTTTACGTTTATCACCTTCACATGGTTTTAATGCTGCTTGCTGCGTTTTTTTATCTTGCTTGCCAAAAAGCGCATAAATAGCGATATTTTGCTCAATAAGCCCTGCATTTCTGGCATCAAACAAGGCACTTTCAACGGCTTTAATTTCTTTCACACCCGGTAAAAAAACCAGCGCACTGCCCGTTTGCTCAGCCATAGCTTTAAGGGTAAGCGGCACAATTTGTGACAGCCAATCGGCCTCACTTGTGAGCGGCGTATAAACTTCAGAAATTGGAAACTGACGACCTTCACTTTGTACTAAAGGTGCATCAAACTCTGCTGATAGTCGCTCGCCATCTAAGGTTGCAGACATGATCAGCAACTTTAAATCGTCGCGATACGCCTGTTGCACCTCAAATGCCAGTGCCAATGCTGTTTCGGCCTGAATTGAGCGCTCGTGAAACTCATCGAAAATAACTAAATCGATCCCGTTTAACTCAGGGTCGTCTTGTAACATGCGTGTGAGCATGCCTTCGGTGACAATTTCAAGACGCGTTTGTTTGCTAACAATACTTTCACCGCGAATGCGTAAACCAATGGTTTGCCCTAATGGTTCATCTAAGCATTCAGCCAGAAAGCTTGCGATATTACGCGCAGCGAGCCTACGTGGCTCAAGCATAATAATACGTTTAAAGTGGTTATCTTTGATTAGCTGAAACGGCAACCAAGTTGATTTACCCGCACCCGGCGGTGCTTGCAATACAACTCGCTCGTTATTTGATAATTCAGTAACTAGTGTGTGATAAACACTTTGAATAGGCAGCAAAACTAACGTCCAACAATTTTTTGCTGAAGTTTAACTGTTTTGCGTTAATTTCGCAGTAATCGGCAAGCAAATCGCAATAAATAAGCCACTTACAATCAAACAAGCCACTAGTCCAAACTGCTGATAAATCACTCCCGATAGCACAGTACCAAATAACCTGCCGCAAGCATTCGCCATATAATAAAGCCCCACATCCATTGATGCACCTTCATCACGGGCATAATGCACAATCAAAAAAGAATGAATAGCAGAGTTAATAGCAAAAATAATTGCAAAGAGTATGAGTCCTAAGATGGCGATATCAACTAATGGCACTTTCAGATAAGCAGCTAACAGCATTAATAAAATCACCATTAATAGCGCTATTGCAGCAATGAATGCAGCGCGCGCATTGGCTTGCTTATTCAATAGCTTAAACGCTTTTGGTGTCGTTGACTGAAAGATGCCATAAATAATTACCCAAGCGGCCATCATGGTGCCCACTTCAGTACTTGTCCAACCCGCTTGCATAGTTAAAAAAACAGGCAACGCAACAACAAACCATACATCGCGACTGGCAAACAAAAAACAACGGGCAAACGAGAGTAAGTTTACTTTGTTACTTGATGAAAATATTTGACTAAATTTTGGTTTGAACGCTTTTGCTTCTAAGCTCCCTTTTAGCTGCAAAGCCACTAACAATGTAATTACGCCAAGCCCTGATGCTAAAATATATAAACTGTGTTGATAACCAAATACTGCTAATAACAACCCGCCTAAAAAGAAACCGCAGCCTTTTAACGTATTCTTTGACCCCGTCAAAAGTGCAACCCATTTAAATAGTGTGCTATTTTCATTTTTAGGTACTAACTGTTTAATTGCGGTTTTAGCACTCATTTTATTGAGATCTTTAGCAATACCCGATATGGCTTGCAATGCCATGACATAAGCGACACTCAACCACTGGGTTTGCGCCAGTAACACCAGCGCACTTATTTGCAAAAACAGTCCACTAAACAAAGTGACCTTCAAACCAAAGCGCGCACCTAACCAGCCGCCAAAAAGGTTTGTCACAATGCCAAAAAACTCATAAAACAAAAACAGCATGGCAACTTCAATCGGTGAATAACCAAGTGTATGAAAGTAAAGCACCACCAACATACGCAGTGCGCCATCGGTTAAGGTAAACCCCCAATAAGCAAAGGTGATTTGAATATAGTCTTTGATTCCCTGATTAACTGTTTTTGTTGCTGCTAACATAGTTTTAAGTTTGAGATATAAGAGAGTTTTAGCGCCTAAACCAAGGCGTTTTCACGCCAAGGTTTAGTAGAAGGTGTCAATATGAGGCAAATTAAGAAGCCGCAATCATATTCACAATATCGTTCATTCGCGATACATAGTTAATTTCGTTGTCGTACCAAGCAAGCACTTTAACAAGATGGTTATCAATTACTTGTGTTGATAATCCGTCAACAATTGCACTGTGGGTATCACCGACAAAATCAACCGAAACAAGCGGACGCATTTCAATATCTAAAATTCCTTTTAGTTCACCGTTTTTAGCTTCTTCAAAAGCATTATTAATTGCTTCAACGCTGGTCGGCTGTTCCGTTTCAATAACTAAATCAACTAAAGAGCCACTTAATAAAGGTACGCGCACTGCTAAACCATCAAGCTTGCCTTGCAGCTCAGGAAAAATCGTCATAATTGCTGTTGTTGAGCCAGAACTCGTTGGAATAAGTGACTCACCACAAGCACGGGCACGGCGTAAATCCTTATGCGCTTTATCAACAATCGTCTGTGTATTGGTGATGTCATGAATGGTAGTCATTGAACCGCGTTTTATACCTACCGTTTCTTTTAACACTTTAATCACAGGGGCTAAGCAGTTAGTGGTACACGATGCTGCTGTTACTACTTGATGCTTATCAGCTTGATATAAATCGTGATTGACGCCATAGACTAAATTAATCGCGCCCTCATCTTTAACTGGGCACGATACCAACACACGCTCTAACCCTTTATCAAGTAACGGCTGAAACAATGTTGATTGGCGATATAAACCAGAACAATCAATCAGTAAATCGATATTGTCTACCGGTAATGCGGTTAGTTCTTTTTCATGTAATAACGCTATTTTATGCTCTTCAACATAAAGAAATTCGTCATCAGCATGAATTGCATTATCTTTAAAGCGCCCTTGAACCGAATCAAACGCTAATAAATGTGCAATCGCTTCATTGCTGGCAGCTGGGTCGTTAATATACGCCAACTGATGATTTCCCTCTGCAAGCACAATACGTGCTAGCAACTTACCCATACGGCCAAAGCCATTAATCGCAATTTTCATAATAATCAGCCTAACAATTTGAAGGTTTAAAAGACGTTAAGTCGCGCTGCACTTGGCAATCGCTTTTGAGTGAATCGAGCGTAAGCTTTAATATCGTCAATAATGGCTCTGTCATCGCTTGATTAAGTTGATAAAAACGCCACGTACCGCGGGTAACTGACTCAACTAACCCTGATTTTTTCAGATAACTTAAATGGCGACTTACCGATCCTTGTGGCATTTCAAGTACAGTAACGAGATCACAGACACACACTTCGTTATGTTCTAAAATTAACGCCATTATTCTCAGGCGTGTTTGCTCACTGAGCGCTTTGTGAAATTGTGCAACAGCCATAAATTCGCTTAACCATATATACGCATAAGCAAATATTAAAAGATGACAGATAAAAATCAAGAAAATAAACGGTTATTTTTTGGCTTAGATTTTAGCCAAGAAAACAAAGCACAAATATTCAATTGGTTATCACACCAAGTTGATGATAAACGTAAGCCTGTTTTGCAAAGCAACTTACATTTAACCTTGGCATTTTTACCAAATGTGTCGCCTGCAAATGAGTTACTACTTATTGAGTATGCAAAAAGCCTAACATTCTCCTCATTTAAATTACGCTTTGCAGAGACCGGCTATTGGCCAAATACGGGGATTTTCTTTTTAAAGCCGTGCGAATTAGTCACACCGCTAAACGCGCTTGCAACCTCGATACGCAATGAGGGAGAGCGTTTGGGTATTTATCAAAATCCATTTGATTTTCATCCCCATGTAACACTTAAAAGAAATTGCAAACAGCAACCTGAAATAAAAAAGGCTATTACGCCTTTCGAAGTGGAATTTAAAGAATTTAAATTATTTCACTCAACACGAGTAAATAGCCAATTACGTTACCTACCCATAACAAGCTTTAAACTAAGGTGCTGAATTAAGAAAGCTGACGTTTGAAATCTTTAATGACGTTATTTAACGTGTTGATGATTTTTACATGACTGAAAGCAAGCTCTTCAAATTTTAAAAGTGTTTCGTCTGTTACTTTTGTCAACTTTACTTCTTCATCGTTGGTTAATTCTAACTGATTAAAAATCTCAAAAAATGCCAATGATTGATTACTCTGAATAATTTGCGTTTGTTCAGTAAAACTTCCCATTCTAAGTTTTAATTCATCAAGCTCATAAGCAATTTTTTTAAAATACAATTGCTTTAAATACTCTTGGTTTAGCGTATTTATTTGATGATTAGCACATTCAACATAGGCTGCTACGACATCTAAAATTTGGCCTTTGCGTATTTCATCTTCAGGCATATTTTTAATCAAAATACAGATATTATTATCTTTTAAAAAGTACCTTCTTCCCGCATTAATAATACGGTCATCACGTTGCATTACCAGCTTAAAAAGGTCCTCTTCCATACCACAAGCTCGTGCTGATGGACTATCCCAATAGCTAATTTGGGTGTTTTCGCTATAAGCAATCGAAGCAGTTAACTCTAAACTTTGTAGATACGAGAAAACCTGTACCAAGAATTCACCGTAGTTGGTACAAGCTAAGCAAGCTTGAATAGCTCTTGCGGTATTGCCCCACATAAAAGAGTCTGACATAGCAGAAAACACTGCTGAATTAGCATTTTGTTCAGCAATTTTTAATGCATCAAACTCTTTTTGATTTGCTAGCGCTTTTTTAATTTTAATCAGTAATAATGGCGGAATAAATGTACGCTTATCAATCCAATCAGCGGCACCTGCGTCAAAAGCAGCCATTTTTACCTCAAGTTCTTCAGAGGCACTTAAAAAAATAATTATCGGGGGATTTGCTTCTTTTTTAACGTACTTAATTAACTCAACACCATTACCATCTGGAAAATAGTAATCCAAAACAATGATACTAAATTCAGATTGTTCACACAGTGCTTTAGCCTGATCTAAGCTATACGCTTGTGATACTTGATACTCTTCCGTAAGACTTGAAGCGACAAGTTCGTTTAAACAGACGTCATCTTCAGCAATTAACAAGTTAATTTTCATAATCTAAGCACGTTTTTTTACAACTTTAAGCATAGGATATTATCACAATTGAAAAAGCCCAATAGTAATTTGTCTTGGGCTTTTGAATTAATTTGTAACCTAACGTGATTTTATTTAATTGAAATTTAAATATTGCCTCTTACTGTTACAAATTCTGGATATGCATCTACACCACAATCATGTTGATCCATACCATTAATTTCTTCTTCTTCGCCAACACGAATACCCATTGTTTTCTTAAGTAATGCCCAAACAATGTAAGAGCTAACAAAAACAAAACCGAAGATAACAAGTGCACCGATAAGTTGATTAACAAAGGTTGCATCGCTATTAGAAAACGGCACTAGCATTAGACCTAAGAAGCCACACACACCGTGTACTGAAATCGCGCCAACTGGGTCGTCAATTTTCGCTTTATCAAGCGCTACGATGCTAAAGACGACTAAGCTACCACCTAAAGCACCGCCCAATACCGCGAGTAATGGGCTTGGCGATGCCGGCTCTGCTGTAATTACCACAAGACCTGCTAATGCACCATTTAATACCATGGTTAAATCAGCCTTACGCCATAACACTTTACACAGTAGTAAAGCAGCGATTGCACCAGCAGCCGCTGCCGCATTGGTATTAAGTAAAATTTGACTCACTGCAGTTGCATTTTCTTTATCTGAAAGGAGCAGTTGTGAACCACCGTTAAAACCAAACCAGCCCATCCATAGTATAAACGTACCAAGCGTTGCTAATGGTAAGTTAGAACCCGGTATTGGATAGATCTCACCGTTTTTACCGTACTTACCTTTACGTGCGCCTAACAATAAAACACCCGCAAGCGCAGCTGCCGCACCCGCCATGTGCACAATACCAGAACCAGCAAAGTCAACAAATCCCATCGCAGATAAGAAACCGCCGCCCCATGTCCAGTAACCTTCAAGTGGATAAATAAAGCCAGTTAAAACAACACAAAATACTAAGAATGACCATAACTTCATGCGCTCGGCAACAGCACCTGACACAATTGACATGGCAGTTGCAACAAACACTACTTGAAAGAAGAAGTCTGATTGTAATGAGTGGTTTGCATCCGCAGCTTCAGTACCAATTAGTGTACCTAGTGAAGGTAAAAAACCGCCTTCAACATTATCTACATACATAATGTTGTAGCCAACAATTAAATACACGGTACATGCAATTGCATAAAGCGCCACGTTTTTAGTTAAGATTTCAGTGGTGTTTTTAGAACGAACTAAACCAGCCTCTAACATGGCAAAACCTGCTGCCATCCACATAACTAATACGCCCGACATTAAAAAGTAAAAAGTATCGAGTGCAAATTTCAATTCAACTACTGTATTTTCCATGACATTCCCCTTAAATTGCTGCTTCGTCTAGTTCGCCCGTACGAATACGAACAATTTGTTCTAGGTCGTAGACAAAAATTTTGCCATCACCAATTTTACCGGTTTGTGCCACATTGCTAATTGCTTCTATAACACGGTCTACATTGTCACTTTGCGTTGCAATTTCCACTTTGATCTTTGGAATAAAATCAACTTGGTATTCTGCTCCACGGTATAATTCAGTATGCCCACGTTGACGGCCAAAACCTTTAACATCAACTACTGTCATGCCCTCAATGCCAAGATCTGACATTGCTTCTCTCACATCATCAAGCTTAAATGGCTTAATAATCGCACTGATCATTTTCATAAGATGTACCTGTTGTCGTTTTTTTAATTTGTACAAGTTAAATCCAACCTTTGTGCCAATAATATTTTTTTATCTAATTCATAAGGTTAAATAATTTACAATGTGTTACAAGAAAGTTAACGCACCACAACAGTGCATAAACATTGGTTTTATGAACGCTTTGGTGCAAAAAGAGAAATATTGAAAACTTGCTTTAGTAGCCGTTTTTGACACAATATGAACCAACGGAGTTGGTATATAACCCTGAACTTTGCCAACTCAATGGAATTAAAAATCAATAACAAAGGATATATAAGCACATGGCTTATTGGGTTATCCAAGCACTTATCGCAGTGATGCTTTTGTTTTCTGGCCTTTCCAATATGGACACAGACCAGGAAATGCATGGCCTAGCGAACGTACTTGCTCATACGGGTGTACGCATTTTCAGTTTCTTTATGATCACTCACTTTTTAATTCGAGCACCCATTCACTTTTTGCGTAATAAAGAAGCTGGGATTTTAAAAATATGCTTCTGTGGCATCACATTAGTCGTTATTGGTTCCTATATAGGTGCCAACATACGTGATGTCAGTCGAAATTCTTTTGTGCCAATTTCCGAAGAAATTGCATATTACCAAGCTTACCCAGATAAAGACCCTCTCAACCAAGTCAAGGCAATTGATAACCTTGAAAAAAATAATGAAAGCCTAGATGAAAAACCATCAACTAATAAGTCAGTAAAATCAGAAGTTAAAAAAGGCTTTGATGAAGCTCACTTAGAGGCTCGAAAAGAGCTTGAAAAAATTCATCAGGGCGATCAAGCCGCAATAGACCGCGCAGCTTCTAAACGCTTTAAATCTCAGTTTGGCTTCTTTGCTCTCTGGTTATTGTGTTATTTGCCCCTATCAGCATTAAATCGCCGCTTTCAAGTTAAAAACCAGCTAAAACAAAGCCAAATAGCATTATTAATGAGTCAGCTAAATCCGCACTTTCTGTTTAACTCATTGAACAGTATTCGCGGCATGATTTTCGAGGATAAACAGCTGGCAAAAGAGTTGATTGATAAGCTTAATGAGCTATTTCGCTACAACCTAACAGCAAATAAACACCCTACGGTAAAATTAAAAGAAGAGTTGCGCATTTGTGAGTTTTACCTCGATATTGAACATATCCGCCTTGAAGAACGCCTATTAATTGAAATGCATGTGGACGAAACCTGTTTAAATACTAAGGTGCCTACTATGGGCATTCTTACCTTAATTGAAAATTCTATTAAACATGGTATTGCACCAAGACAAGAGCAAAGCTTACTAATTGTTGATATTACAAAACATAAAAACCAATTAGTGGTTGCAGTAAGTAACCCTATTTACACCGGCAACTACAAAGTTGAAAGTACAGGTACTGGCCAAGAAAACCTAATTAAACGCTTACAGTTAATGTACAACGAAAACGCAACACTAAAAGCCGCGTTAAAAGATGATAAATACGTCGCATGCTTAACGTTACCACTTTAAAAAAGGTCCAAATACGGTTATGAATTTCAGTTATATTCGAAATACCAGCCCTAATTATTGGCGTTATCAAGGGCCCCTTTTTGTTATTTCATTCTTAGTAAGTTGTTTAGGTATCTGGGGTGTGTTTCAAAAACCAGATGCTGAATCAATGCCAATTATTCATCTTGGTTTATTAGGTGCACTGGTACTCACCTCATACCAAATAATCATGATCTTTGCAGCATTTCATATTGTGCTGCGCGGTATTTACAAACATTACAAAAGTTATGCAACAACCAAGTGGAAGTTATTTTTACTCATCTTAGCTGGCTCAACTGTGACCGCGTTGGTGATTATTACCTTAGACTTTTTACCTATTTTAGCCTCTCTTACTCCGTATTCTTTAGAAGAGTATGTTAAAAGCATTATGCATATAGACAGTTTCGGTAAATCAATCGTCGCTTACATTCTTTATAATGTTGTTACTACCGTTGTCTGGGCTTATTTTTATGTACTTGCGGCAGGCATTTCGAACTACAAACAACTTGCACTGCTATTAAAGAAACAAAAGCTACAAATTTTAACCAACCGCGTTAATCCCGAGTTTTTGTTTGATACTATGGAAGCCATTAAACAACAAATTGATGTTGATGAAGAAAAGGCTGCAGAACTGGTTACTAAAGCGTCTGATTTATTTCGCTACAACTTAATGTCAAGTAAAGCAACTGATGCAAAACTGAGCGATGAAATTTCCAGTTTAGCTAATTACCTTGAACTTCTTGAAGAACAGAAACGTGCGCCTATTTCTCACTTCATTAAACTTCATGACGATGCCGTTGGGCCAAATATACCTAGCATGTCATTAATTTTTATCTGTTCGTTCTTACTCAATACCGCACGCCACCGCACTGGCGAACTCAGCATTGTTGGATTTATAAAGCACAATAAATATCGCTTAGAAATAGCCCACCAAAGCCATGGTAAATTCTTTTTAGATACAGAACATTACGACAATGTAAAAAGCCGCTTAGAGCATATGTATGCGCAAGATGCGAGCATAGTAATGGTGAAAAAAGGTAAACATAGAAAAGTGATTATTGAGTTGCCGATTGATTGGCAACAGCAACTCGAAAAATCAGCGTAACCACTCATCTTACTTTTTTGCCGTTTATCATTTTAATTGGCGAGATAATTATAAAATCGATAGACTCAAAATAGTCTGTCAAAAAAGAGACTTTCTTTTTATATGTTTGAAAAAAATGCGGAAGCACCATTAAATCCACACTTCTTGTTTAATAGCATGAATGCTATCCGCTATATGATTTTCGAAAATCAAGATTTAGCGAGCGACTTACTAGGCAAATTAGCCGAGCTAATTCGTTATCAACTCAACGATGGAGTAACACAGACAAGTTTTAGCGATGATTTAACACAGCTTGAGCATTTGCTTGAGCTCGAAGCGCTGCGCTTAGAAGAAAGATTTTCCCTGACTAAAAATTTAAGCAAACTGGTAAGCCCTCACCCATTACCTTGTTCAGTGCTTTTACCCTTAGTTGAGTATGTGTTTATCAAAAAGGATATTTACAGCGTTAGCCGCAACCAACTAATTATCACGACAAAAGAAGTTGGCAGTGCTGTTGTTTTTACACTTAACTTAACACAATCCCCCAAAATAAAGTCAGGCGATTTACCGCTAGATAACCTAATTACCCAATTAGGCATGGGCAATATTTGCAGTGCAACACAAACATGTGATGCAAACACTTACACGATGGAGTTAACTTTTAACAATGAGTATTAGAATAATAATTGTTGATGATGAACGTCTTGCACGCAGTGAATTAAAGCGCCTGCTGTCAAAGCACAGCCAAATTGAGATTGTTGATGAAGCCAAAAATGCTGAAGAAGCAAGTGAAAAAATTGCAGAGCATAAGCCAGACGCTATCTTCCTAGATATTCATATGCCTGGCGCAACGGGTTTAGAGTTAGCTGAATCACTGGGTGATGATGTAAACATTATTTTCTGTACTGCGTACGACCAATTTGCTGTAGAGGCGTTTTCATTAAATGCCATGGATTACTTAGTAAAACCGGTAAACCCAGCGCGATTAGCTGAAAGCATTGAAAAATTAGAAAAGCGTATCGAACAAAATGCATCTAATACAGGTTTACCTGATGACCATAAATTGATGGTAAAATATGGCGAAACCATGCGCATTATCGAACTTCGTGAAATTATTCGTTTTGAGTCCATTGGTAATCATGCTGCAATTTACACACCACATGGTAAAGCATACCTACACAGCTCATTAAACAAAATTGAAGCTAAATTAGACGAGAGACATTACTTTAGAGCAAGCCGTTCAGACATCATACGTCTTGATGCAATTGAAAGCATGGAACAAGCTATTAGCTACGGTTTAACTGCAACTTTAAGCAATGGTCAAACTGTTGAGATTTCGCGCAGACAAGCAACAAAATTAAGACAATTGCTAGAGTTTACACAGCTGTAAAAAGATCTCTGCAATCGCTAAATCAAAAGCTAAGAGTGTCAATTCTGAACTCTTAGCTTATTTTTAAAACTTTTTTTATTGGTGGATCACCACCTGATTTCGCCCACCCCCTTTGGCATCATAAAGCGCAATATCAGCACGGTTTATAAGCCCTGTCAGCTCTTCATCCTGTTGCAACTGTGCAACACCTGCACTGATTGAAAAACTAATCAATTGACCCGCGGCTTCAACTTGCATATTGGCAAGTGAAAAACGTAATTCATCTAGCTTTTCAAATGCACTGTCTTGATCTTCATTAATAAACAACACCGCAAATTCTTCTCCACCTAAACGCGCCATTAACACATTACCAAATTGCTCAGCTAGTTTATTGGATAAAAAGCTTAGTACTTCATCACCCGCTTGGTGCCCATAGGCATCATTAATTTGTTTAAAGTGGTCAATATCTATCACCGCTAAACTTAACACTGATTGCTCCGCCACTTTTTGTTCTGCAGCTTGATAGAAATAACGGCGGTTATACAAACCAGTTAAATAATCTTTATTCGCAGCATCTTTAATGGTTTCGATTAAGTTAAGTTGCTCCATAGTCATCATAACGCGACAGTGAAATTCTTCAGGCGCAAAGGGTTTGGTTAAGAAATCATTAGCGCCATGTTTAATAAACTTTGCCGATAAACTTTGGCTACCTGACCCTGAAATACCAATAATCCCCAAGCTGTCACGACCGCGCTTTGAACGAATGCTTTTAACTAGCTCAAAGCCATCTTTCTTTGGCATTGCAAAGTCTGTTAGCAATAGTTTTATACTTTCATCGGCTAACAATTTTTGATAAGCCTGTTCTCCATCTTCGGCTTCTTCTACATGATACAATAATCTTTCTAAGCTTTGGCGCATCATAGTACGACTTGTTTGTGAGTCATCAGCTACTAACACTTTAGTACCCTGATTACCAAGCAATTGTGCAAGTTGTTTTACAGCATAGGTATAAGAGTCTCTATTTTCTTTTAAAACATAATCTACCACGCCCATTTCAAGCATTTGCTGTCTT
This sequence comes from Pseudoalteromonas sp., assembly GCF_041629635.1. Lineage (GTDB taxonomy): Bacteria > Pseudomonadota > Gammaproteobacteria > Enterobacterales > Alteromonadaceae > Pseudoalteromonas. The sequence continues at coordinate 14,041 of NZ_JBFKMX010000029.1, forward strand.
TTAAATTCATCAATACTACCTGTGAGAACCAGAGTTGGAATACCACAACGTAAGGTCAACGTTGCCACTTCACCATTACTGGCATCAGGTAAGTTTAAGTCCACCAGCGCTAGGGTATATTTGTTATTTTTAATAAGTCCTGCGGACTCGCGCAACGAAGCGGCAAAATCAACTGGCACGGATAAATACTGTGATACCAAGTGACGCAACACTTGTTGCACCATTTTGCTATCTTCAACGATTAAAATACGTTGCATAGTTACACTCCAACTAAGCTTAATTGCCTTTTACAGGCTAATTCTTCCGACATCCTTATACCATAGAACCATTAAAAAAAGGGTAACACTTGTTACCCTTTTTTAAAATAATTTACATTACTCGTAACCGCGAGGGCCTTTATGTTTAATTATAGCAATATAACCATGCCAACTGGCATAACTAAGCAGTGGCATAATCACAATAAATCCAGTTGCGCCAGTTAAAAACCCTAAAGCAACCAAAGCAATAATACAAAAGGCCCAAACAACCATTGCGCCGACGTTTTCCTTAACAGCATTAATGGAAGACACTACAGCAGTCATAATATCAACTCTTCGCTCCATCATAATTTGTGGGGTAAATGCTGAAATGGCAAAGACACTGCCAAGCATTATTGCACCAATAAATGATCCTAAGGTAAGAAAAGCTGAGAGCTCTTCTAATGTTGGATTCACGCTGTTTGGATAGAGCGCATGTACAAGTGCCGCTAACCGCATCCAAATAATCATCACAACCATTAGTAGAATCGCAAACCCCCACTCGCCTACAGGATTGCGGAACATCGATTTTAAGCTATGACTCAATGTGGGTTTGTGCTCCTTTTCTAGCTCCCATGCAATGTCATATAAACCAACCGCAAAGGCAGGTCCAATCAACGCAAAGGCGACAGTGGCAGGTAAAATTACTAAGTGAGTACCAGATTGATAAACAAAATACAAAATAGCAACGGGTATAATACTAAATATCACCCCGTAAAACAGGCTTAAAATTGGCGCACTTGCCATATCTTTAAAACCAAGCGCGAGCCAATGCAGGGGGGCAAAAAGTCCAACTTTATTACATTCTAAACATCTGGCAAAAGTCGTATGCTTATCTGCTACTGGAGTTTGAGGCATAACTTTCTCCTTATTTGAATCAGTTAGCTGAGACAGAATTTATCGTTTTAATATACGTAACTGGGAGCTTTATAAGTTCAGCTTTATTTTCAGTGTGTTCTCAACTGCAAAAGCAACCATTAACTTCGCTTTACGTGACTAAATAACCTTACAGATAATTACTCACAGTTTTTAAGCGTTATTTACCAGTATAGGGTAGTTTTAGTAATTCAACGAAAAAATGCCTATATTGGTCTCACTCTCTTTGACCTAGTAAGTTGAAATTAAGTAGTCTGTTTATTAACTCAACAAACTATTTTATAGGCAGTGCCAACATGAAAAGACTTTTCCAGTTATTTGTTTTTTCTGCACTTGTGATAAGCAGCCAATCACACGCGACAGAAAGAAAAATAACCATAGACGATAAGCAAACTTCCAACCATCAAGCCAAGATCTTAGGTAAAAAGATCAAATACAGCGCAACGGTTGGCACGCAGCCAGTGTGGGATAAACAAGGTAACCCTATTGCCAGTTTGCATTATACCTACTACCAAAAATCAGATGTTGAAGACTACAGCAAACGCCCTTTATTGATTTCATTTAATGGCGGGCCAGGCTCTGCATCAGTATGGATGCATTTAGCCTACACAGGGCCAAAAATTCTCAATATTAATGATGAAGGTTACCCAGTCCAACCGTATGGTGTAAAAAGCAACCCTTATTCAGTACTTGATGTTGCCGATATTGTTTACGTAAACCCTGTAAACACAGGCTACTCTCGCATACTTGAAAACGACAAAGGTGAGCTTCCAAGCAAAGACAAACAAAAAGAGCTATTTTTTGGTGTTAATGCCGATATCGAATACCTTGCTGAATGGATCAATACCTTTGTAACGCGCAATAATCGCTGGTTATCACCAAAGTTTTTAATTGGTGAAAGCTACGGTACTACACGTGTTTCAGGCCTTGCTCTTGAACTGCAAAACCGCCAATGGATGTATTTAAACGGTGTGATTTTAGTATCACCGACGGAAATCGGCATTAAGCGTGAAGGCCCGGTTGAAGCTGCTAACCGCATTCCTTATTTTGCCGCAACGGCTTGGTATCACAACAAGCTAGATGCCAAATACCAAAACATGCCGCTAACAACGTTTTTAGCCGAAGTTGAAGACTTCACTATCAATAAAGCCATTCCAGCTATTAGTAAAGGTGGCTTTATCGATGCAAACGAAAAGCAGCAAATTGCCGCAACAATTGCTAACTACACAGCATTAAGCGAAACCTTTGTGCTACGAAACAATCTGGATATTCCTAATGATGCATTCTGGAAAGAGTTACTGCGTGAAGAAGGTTTTACGGTAGGTCGTTTAGACTCTCGTTATAAAGGCATTGATAAGCGTGATGCAGGAAGCCGCCCTGATTACTGGGCTGAATTAACGTCTTGGTTACACTCATTCACGCCAGCAATTAACTATTATTTACAGCAAGAACTGGGCTACAAAACTGACCTTAAATACAACATGTTTGGCTCTGTTCACCCATGGGATCGCACAAATAATAAAACGGGCGAAAACCTGCGTTTAGCTATGGCGCAAAACCCTTATCTCAAAGTGATGGTTCAGTCTGGTTATTTTGACGGTGCAACGAACTACTTTGATGCCAAATACACCATGTGGCAGTTAGACCCAAGTGGCAAAATGCGTCAACGCTTAAGCTTTAAAGGCTACGAAAGCGGCCATATGATGTACCTTCGCCGCGCTGATTTAGAAACTTCCAATCAAGATGTACGTGAATTTATTTTAAACGCACTGCCAACAGGTGCCGCTAAATACTAAAAGAATTCTCAACTCAACCACCAAAGCGGCATCTAATGCCGCTTTTTAACTTTGCAAAAAAGCTTTTAACAACTATATACTTAGCAAAACAATAAAATTTGCCTTGTATATGAGCTATCGCATTCAATTCGCACAACTAAATAACGGTGTATCAGCCGAGCAAGCGAAGTCAACTTTAACCACAAAACTTAAGCTTTCAGATGCCAAGGTAAGTCAGTTTCTTGCGGGCAAGCAAATATTCGGCCCCATAACTCACGAAAAAGCGGTCAAACAGCAAAAAACGTTTGCAGCATTAGGCATTCAAGTAAACATTATCAGCACCAGCCAATCGAGCACGCAAGATCACACCACTGATGTTGATAAACGTATCTTAGCTGCGCTTGACTACATCACCACATCGATTATTCGTCTAGAAGAAAAAATGGATGATTTAGCGCGTTTACAACAACTACAAAATGGTGAAACTGACATCGAACTAGAAATTGAAAGTCAAAACAGTTGGGGCGACGACTTAGAATTTGATGAACCGCTTGAAGCTACTAGTAAGTCTAAAAATATTAATTGGTTATTCATCGCTTTAATTGTGATTCTGCTTTCTCTTTTAGGCGTAGTAATCGCATTCCCAGACTTACTCCCTTTTTAAATACTGATAAAACACCATGGATCGTCAAAATATTCGCAAGTTAATGCGACAACGTCGCACTGCGCTTTCAGAAAATGAACAACTGGAAGCCGCGAAAAAAATTAAAGTGAACATTTTTCAACACTTAAAAAACCCTAACATTCACCGTATTGGCATTTATTTATCAAACGACAGTGAAATCGATACATCCTTGATAATTGAGGAATTATGGCAAAGAAACATTACTGTTTACCTACCTGTACTTCACCCCTTTTGCAACGGTTACCTACTCTTCCAAAGGTATGAGAAAAATTCACCCATGACGCCGAATCGCTATGGTATCTTGGAACCCAAGTTAAATTGTAGTCAGGTTTGTCCGGTTGAAGACTTAGATGTGCTATGCACACCACTTGTTGCTTTCGACCTACAAGGTAACCGCCTTGGAATGGGTGGCGGCTATTATGATCGTACACTCGCAAAATATTACCGCGAGACGCTAAGCAAGCCAGAAATAATTGGCCTTGCCCATAATTGCCAACAAGTTGACCAGTTACCAATTGAAAGTTGGGATGTACCACTTAAAACCATAGTAACACCAAAAAAGTGTTATTTATGGTAAGCATGAGCCAGCCAACTAGGTATAATAACAACTCTATTTCCGTTCAAAAATTAGGCTTTTATCTATGACTCAAGATGAAATGAAAAAAGCAGCTGCATGGGCTGCACTCGAATACGTTGAAAAAGACAGCATTGTTGGTGTTGGTACAGGTTCAACGGTAAACCACTTTATTGATGCACTAGCGACGATGAAAGAGGATATCCGCGGTGCCGTTTCGAGTTCAGAAGCGTCAACTGAAAAGTTAAAAGCGCTCGGTATTGAAATTTTCGAACTCAATGACGTAGATAGCTTAAGTGTGTATGTTGATGGCGCAGATGAAATCAACACTCTTAACGAAATGATCAAAGGTGGTGGTGCAGCACTAACACGTGAAAAAATCGTGGCAGCAGTAGCAAAACAGTTTGTATGTATTGTTGATGAGACAAAGCTTGTCGACGTACTTGGTAAGTTTCCGTTACCTGTTGAAGTGATTCCAATGGCACGCAGTTATGTTGCCAGAGAATTAGTAGAGCTTGGCGGTGACCCTGTTTATCGCGAAGGGGTTGTAACGGATAACGGCAATGTCATTTTAGATGTGCATAATATGCATATCGACAACGCCAAACAGTTTGAAGAAAAAATAAATCAAATTGTTGGTGTAGTAACCAACGGTTTATTTGCCCACCGCGGCGCAAACACAGTGATTGTAGGCACACCAGAGGGCCCTAAAACACTGAAGTAATTTTTAGGAAAGGTTATGAGCAAGGTATCGTTAGCAAAAGACAAAATTAAAATTTTACTGCTTGAAGGCGTGCACCAAAGTGCCGTTGAAACACTAAAGCGTAATGGTTACACCAACATTGATTATGTTAAAACGTCCTTGCCAGAGCCTGAACTAATTGAACGCTTGCGCGATGCTCACTTTGTGGGTATTCGCTCGCGCACTCACCTAACAGAAGCAGTACTTGAGCAAGCAGACAAGCTAGTTGCAATCGGCTGCTTTTGTATTGGTACCAATCAAGTATCACTAAATGCGGCACAAAAATTTGGCATTCCAGTATTTAATGCACCGTTCTCAAACACACGTTCTGTAGCTGAGCTAGTTCTAGGTGAAATCCTATTGCTATTACGCGGTATTCCAGAGAAAAACGCAAAAGCACATCGTGGCGAGTGGGATAAATCAGCCGCTGGGTCATTTGAAGCGCGTGGCAAAACGTTGGGTATTATTGGATACGGCCATATTGGTACACAGCTCAGCATCATGGCTGAAAACATCGGCATGAAAGTACAATTCTTTGATATTGAAGATAAGCTTGTGCTTGGTAATGCAACGCAAGTAGTCAATCTTACTCAGTTACTACAAACCTCAGATGTAATCAGTTTACACGTACCTGAAACGGCACAAACTAAAAACTTAATTGGTGCTGCAGAGCTTGAAATTATGAAACACGGTGCCATTTTAATAAACGCGTCACGCGGCACAGTGGTAGATATTGATGCACTTGCCAGCAGCCTGCAAGAAAAGAGGCTTTCTGGCGCTGCAATCGATGTTTTCCCAGTTGAGCCAAAAGGTAATAACGAAGAGTTTGTTTCACCACTGCGTGAATTTGACAATGTCATCTTAACACCTCACATCGGCGGTTCAACTCAAGAAGCACAAGAAAACATTGGCGTTGAAGTTGCGGGTAAAATGGCTAAATACTCAGATAATGGCTCAACTGTTTCAGCAGTTAACTTCCCTGAAGTATCCTTACCTGAGCTTGCAAACCGCAGTCGTTTACTGCACATCCACCACAACCGCCCTGGTGTGTTAACGCAAATTAACCAAGCATTTACCCAGCATGGTATTAACATTGCGGCGCAGTACCTACAAACCAATGAAAATATTGGTTATGTGGTAATTGATGTAGAAACAGATCACTCAGAAATAGCGCTTAAAGAGTTACGCGCAATTGACGGTACTATCCGTGCCCGTATTCTTCACTAATTGCGGCATCAAAGCAGCATAAAAAAAGCAGCGTTACGCTGCTTTTTTTATGCCTGAATAAATTTATACCAATTTTATTAATCATTTGATCATTCTAGCGAGTTAAATGACCCATAAACTGCGTTTTAAAATTCTTAAGTAGAAAAACTACATGTCGAATTATAAGCCTTGTTTCTGAGCCATTTCTCTGTCGCGATAAATGACCAGCTAATTAATGCAATTGGTATTAGAATAGCGCTTCCAGTGCTTGTGACAGTGAACTTACACCAATTACTTCCATGCCTTCAATTTGCTCTTTAGGTTTATTGGCTATTGGTACAATGGCACGTTTAAAACCATGCTTAGCCGCTTCTTTTAAACGCTCTACCCCGCTTGGCACAGGGCGAATTTCACCGCCTAAACCCACTTCACCGAAAACCACAAGCTCACGAGCCAATGAGGCGTTTTTAAAACTTGATACAAGTGCCGTGATCAAAGCTAAATCGGCACTGGTTTCAGTCACCTTTACGCCTCCCACCACGTTTACAAACACATCCTGATCAGACACTTGCAAGCCGCCATGACGGTGCAGCACCGCCAACAACATGGCGAGGCGATTTTGCTCAAGACCAACGGTAACGCGTCTTGGATTGCCAAGCTGCGAATAATCCACCAGCGCTTGCACCTCAACTAATAATGGCCGCGTACCCTCCCAAATAACCATTACTAATGAACCAGGGGTTTGTTCATCAGAGCGGTTTAAGAAAATAGCCGATGGGTTACTCACTTCTTTTAAGCCCTGCCCCGTCATTGCAAATACGCCCAGCTCATTCACTGCACCAAAGCGGTTTTTATTACCACGCAGTGTTCTAAAGCGGCTATCACTACTGCCTTCAAGTAAAATAGAACAGTCAATACAGTGCTCTAACACTTTCGGGCCAGCCAACGTACCGTCTTTGGTAACATGGCCGACCATAATAATTGCCACTTGGTTTTGCTTAGCAAAACGCGTTAAATAAGCCGCCCCTTCTCGCACCTGAGACACACTACCCGGCGCAGACTGAATATCAGCCATATGCATTACTTGAATAGAGTCAATAACCATAATTTGTGGCTTTTCTCTAAGCGCTAATTGGCAAATCGTTTCAACGTTAGTTTCAGCAAGCGTCTTAAGCTTATCGGTTGGTAAGCCGAGGCGTTTTGCACGCATAGCAACTTGCTGTAATGATTCTTCACCGGTGACATACAGGGTATTCATGGTTTGCGCGAGTAAGCACATGGTTTGCAGCAATAAAGTACTTTTACCCGCGCCCGGTGAACCACCGATCAAAATGGCACTACCGGGTACTACTCCACCACCCAGTACCCGGTCAAACTCAGTAAAACCTGTTGTAAAACGCGGTAACTGCTCTAAGTTCACTTCATCCAGTGTTTGTACTTTCGCTTCAATGGCACCGGCATAACCTGACGTAGCGCCAACGCGAGGAGCAGCCTTGATTGATGGCACACGAAATTCGGTTACCGTATTCCATGATTTACACTCACCACATTGCCCTTGCCATCTAGCGAATTCTGCGCCACACTCACTGCAAACAAACGCAGTTTTATTTTTACCCATAAAAACCGACTCTTATGTTTAAACGCAATTATTCCTAAACACATATAAAACAATAAAATTGCTTGGATACTGGTATAGTAATTGCTTAGCTTATTTTATAATGCTCACCCGCTTTGTGTGACAAGCATTAAGAAAAATTATTTGGTATCTTAACCCATTCATGCAAGCAGAATAATAAAAAAATAAGGAACGCTTCTTTTTTATGGCTGAAGATGTATTGAAAAAATATCAATCGCTTATCGAAGAGCTTAAGCGCGATTTAGGCCGCCCAAATTTCGATGCGATTTTCAATAAAAAGACCAAATCATTAAGCAGTTCAGAGCGATTTCTTATGAAAATGGAGATGAACCGCTTACTTCAGCCTATCAATCGCTTCATTGATCTGCGCGGTCAAGTAACTGGCGAGGTGCGAAGCTATACCTACAATGGCAAACAACATTTTATGGATGAAACCGCCATCAATGTATTTGAAGCAGGTATTCGCCGTTACAAGCGTTATACCCTTGCCGTTTACGAAGCTGTCATGAATACTGAAAATAATCACAAAGTGATGCAACGTAAAGCGCTAGAACGAGGTGAATTAGCACCTCAGCCTGTCGCTGCTAATATTCAGGAAAAAAAATCAAACATCAACCGGGTATCATTTGCTTCTTATGAATCGCGCTCAGAAGAACGAATGAACTACTCCATTAAAGTCAAACTTTACTTAGGCTCTGGCAGTGAGATTGAGGCTTCTACCTCAGATATCTCCGTCAGTGGTTGCAAAGTTAAGCTTTCTTCAAGATACCAAGTCGCAAAAGGTGAAACCCTGCGAATGCGCTTACTCGGGTTAGAACAAGATTTCGAGCTCGGTATTAAGAATGGCTTAGAGTATGAAGTAGTGGCGGTTGAAAAGATTAATGCAGATCACAATTATGTGCGCATGAAACGCACTTTTAATAACGAAAATAAAAGCATTGATGAATTTTTAAAAAGTTTTATTCACGGAAACAAACGCCGCTACAAAGTGAACTTAGATAACACACTTGATGCGGTGATTGTAAAAGGATATGAGCAATATTATTTACCCCGTGTTTCATCATTATTCTTATTTTTAAGTGTTAAAGATGCACGAGTGAGCCCATCATTGGTACTTACTAATGAGAACAACCTTAATGTGGCGCGTTACTTTAATGACGAAAAACGCAATTCGGTACTGCCGCAAGTGCTCAACCCTGCACGTATTAACCAACTATTACAATCCCCTGGCGAAGTAAAGCAACTTACTTTGTTTTGCTTTAATCACACTAACAGCGGTAAATTGTTCTTTTACTCTGCAAGTGAACGCGAACTCAATAATACACCTAATTTACGAAACCTATTTTGGGGATTTGCCAGTCAAAAACCGAGTTTTCGTATTTTTAACGTACAATTAATGCCATGCTCCAGTGAAGACAGCTATATTCCTCTTTCACTTCCCGATAGCGCCAGCAATGAAATTGCCAAGCTTAATAAACCTCCCTCACCTCGTGTGCAAGGCATTATTAAAAATATAGAGTACTTGGTACTTCTCACTGATATTACAAGCGCCTCTTCAACTGAGCAGTTTAAAAAAATCGCGTTTGATAGAAACCATATTAATCATTTAAAACAATATGGCCATCAAAAACTGCGGAGTTATCCTAGTCTTGAATTTGTAGCGCTCGATTATGTTAATCTGCGCAACGAAACCCGTTATTTATACAAAACTGTCATTCAATTACAACAAGAAGAAAAAGGGGAGTTAGAAGGTCACACCCTTGATTTTTCCGTGAATGGATTGCAAATTGAATTAACGACCCCAACCAACTATGAAAAAGGTGATTTGCTACTTGTTGCCTTTCCTGAGTTGCAAAAACTTAGCAAAAAATATCAACTTAACAAATTACCTTATGAAGTAATGGCGGTTAGTAAAACTAAAACCATTATTAATTTGCGCAGTTATAGCCCTTCTGCAGATGCGGAGCATCAAGGTGTACGCTTTTTTAATCAATTGATTGTTAATAACAAATCAAAGTTAACAGCCTCAGAGGAATCGCCTAAAACCCCTGGCCTCTCTAGTGCACTTCGCAATATGGTCACGAAGAACGTCTGTCAGTTTCCGTTTTACTTACATAAACGCGGTTCGCAAATTAAAGTGGGCGCGATTGCTAAAGGGGTATACCCCAGCACTTTTCATTTATTGTTAAGCCACATCGCCGGACTTGACTCACAATTTGAGTTTAAACAGCTAATTAAACAGGATGATTTCCAAGATATGATTGCTTTGCCATTGAAAGAAATGGCTCGAAATGCACCACCACTACAATTCGATTTTTATGTGCGTTTGCAACCCAAAGAACGTGACGTAGAAAAAGCGCTTATTACAGAGTTACTTGATAGCAAACCGCAGAATGATCGCAACAATTTTGTTAAAGCCAGTGTCGCAGAAGAATTATTTTTTGCATTTCGTTTGTATATATCACGCACGGGTAGACCAGACACAGATTACATATCAAAAGAGTTGAGCTATATCAGTCAGTACGCTCAACATAAAGCAAAAGACTTAGAAGATGAGTTGTGGTCGGTAATCGGTGTCGGTGATGCAGTAGATATCACCCAAGAAGTTTTAACCCGCTATGCCATTCCAGTTCAAGTGCGTGAGAGTCTTAGAAAGCGAAAAGCACTGTGGTTAAAAACAGCACAATATCAATTAGGCAATTTATTCAACTAAACCTTCAATTAGCAGTCTGAATTTACGACAACTCATTCAGACCTTGCTATTCTGTGATAGTTATTCTGGCAAACTAATAAAATACAGTACTTGCAATAGACTGCCGAAGTTGACAGCCACATCTGCGGTTTCAGCTACTAAAGGTTTTCCATGCACAGCCACACCAAGACCACTTGCTGCCATCATCACTAAATCATTAGCGCCATCACCCATCGCAATAGTTTGTGAAATAGGTAAATTCAGTTCACTTGCATAATGGGTTAAAAATCGGGCTTTTTCTTCAGCATCAACGATCTTACCAAGCACTTTGCCAGTCAATTCAAAACCGTTATCTTCTAACGTATTGGCGTGAATGGCATCGAGCTCTAAAATATTTTGAACGCGCTCGGCAAATGGCACAAAACCACCTGATGCAATCGCCAATTTCCAGCCCTTTGTTTTTAAGTACTGACACAGATCTTTTACCCCCGGCATTAATGGTAAGTTATCTTTTAACTGTGCCATTAATTCGAGCGATACACCTTCAAGCTTGGCAACACGCTTTCGTAAACTTTCTGAAAACGGCAATGCCCCCTGCATTGCTTGTCGCGTGACAGTAGCAACTTCATCATATACACCGGCTAAACGCGCTATTTCATCTATACATTCAATTTGAATAGCTGTCGAGTCCATATCCATGACTAACAGCCCAGGATGATTGATATTAGGAGCCTGTGAAAATACATTCACCTCTATCACTTCATCGGGGGTTAAAAAGTCTTTAAGTACTTCTTTCACGTTTTCCTGTACAGCATTTACATAGAAAGCAAATGCATTAGGTAAATCTGCGTGCGGTGAAATTTTTGCTAATTTTACTACCGGTAAAGTCTGAAGTGTTGCAATTAACTCGTGTCCTAGTTTAAGAGCTGGTTGGGTTGTCGTAAGTAAAACATAACAAGTTGCACTTTCTTGAATGCCATTTTCAGCAACTAAATGCCATTTATTAATTTCAATATTTGAGAAAAGTTGCTCAAATTCCACCATACTTTTAAACATCACTGACTCTCTTACAGCTAGACTTTTGTGTTGTTGCAATTTAACCAAGAAAACAGCACACTGTCCAAAAGGCATTGAGCAATATGAAAAAAAACCAAGACCGCAATCCGGCTTTCGCCTCTACATATCAGAGAATATCGCGCTTAATGATTGCTGCGATATGCCTAATTGCGCTTACACACATTGGTTTTAATACCAGTTTTAAAGGCCATCAAGTCCTAAATAATCAAAGCAAAGCGACCGCTAAAGGGCTTGCAAAACAACTCGCTCTCGGAGCACGTTTTGCAATAAAGGGGGCGGATAACAAGATGCTCAATCGCCTAGTAAACAACTTTGCACAAGATGAATTTATTCAAACCGCTGCAATCTTCGATAAACAAGGTAATTTACTTGCGCAAAGCAATTTTGCAGCATCATACCAAGACTTACTGGAAACACCCAGTGCTCTGCCCGGCTTATCCAAGTTAGCAACACCAGTAATAAGTGACGTGTTTGATCAAGGTAAACGCATTGGCTTTGTGAGACTTACTTATACCTTTCCTGCAGCGATCCGTGAAGGGCATGAATATCTTCATCAAGTAACCAAACAGATCGCCCTAATGTTGATTTTAAGTGTAATATTAACTTGGGTACTCGCCCGTAAGGTTAAACGCTGGCAAGTAAAGCGCTATATTCGAAATACAGAGCAAGAAGAAGCATAAAGTTGCTCGGCTAGTATTTTTCTTGCGCTTTGCGTTTCCACTCCTTTTAATTCACACAAAACATCAAATACACGTATAATCTGCGAAGGCACATTACGCCGCCCCTGAAAACCATAAAGCGGCATTGATGGCGCATCAGTTTCAAGCACTAAGTGCTCAATTGGCATATTGGCAATCACATCGCGGGTTTTATGTGCTCGCAAATAAGTAATTGTGCCACCAACGCCCAATTTAAACCCCAGCTCAATATAGTAATTCGCCACCTGCGCTGAGCCACTAAACGCATGGATAATGCCACCACATTGTGGTTTTAACGTTTTAAATGCTTCGGCAATTAAGTCATGGCTTTTTCGGTGATGCACCACCATAGGAAGTGATAATTCGTTTGCAAGTTCAATATGCTGCGAAAAAAGCTGCTGCTGCAATTCAAGATTGTCGATAGAGCGATCAATACCACACTCACCTATCGCAGCCAATACCTCCCGATTGTTTCGAGCAAGCGTTGCGAGGCGCTCAAAATCACCCTCTTGATGCTCATTTAAAAAATAAGGATGCAGCCCAAGGGCTTTGTAGAAAGTTATGTCGAATGTATTCTCAAGAGCAAGTACCTTGTCGCTAAGTGCCAAGCTAACACCCGGCACAAGGATACAAGACACATTATACTGCGCAGCATCTGCTAACACCTGGTCACGGTCATTTTCAAACTCTGCAAAGTCGATATGACAATGTGTATCAAAAAACGTCATATTATGGATTTAAGCGCTGCTTAGTCCACACACCATCTTCAAGTTTATACATAAAGCGGTCGTGCAAACGGTTTGCACCACCTTGCCAAAACTCTATTTGATGAGGTTCAATACAATAGCCCCCCCAAAATGACGGTAGTGGCACTTCGCCTTCGCTAAACTTGCTTTTAATTTGCTGGAATTTTTCCATCAGCACTTTGCGCGATGATACAGGGCGGCTTTGCGCCGATGCCCACGCTGCAAGTTGACTCTCTTTTGGACGCGATAAAAAGTATTTCGTTACCGCCAAATTTGATAATGGCTTTGCCGTACCATAAACAATCACTTGGCGCTCTAAACTATGCCAAGGAAAATGCAAACACACCTTGTTATTACCCGCGATTTCCTGCGCCTTGCGTGACTCTGTGTTGGTAAAAAAGACAAAACCATTTGGATTTACATCTTTTAATAACACAATACGTTGCGATGGCTGACCGCTACTATCTACCGTTGCCACCACCATAGCAGTTGGGTCATCGAGTTTAGCGTCTACAGCAACTTGCAACCAAGCTTCAAACTGCTCAATTGGATTGTCTAATAACATTTCTTCAGACAAACCATCCTTTAAATACTCACGGCGAATATCATCAATTTTCATCATCTTTCCCAGAAGATACTGTATAAACCTATGGTAAACAGATACGTGTAAAATACCAATAAAGATTGGTTATATTGTTGATTTAAAATAATCGCAAGACGAAAGGTTATTTCACTCAATATATCATCATTGCTGTTTTAAATCTGATGAAGCTCAAAGTCATTAACAATACTCACTGTAAAGACCCAATGAAATTGCAATTATCCGTCACTTGGCCTGTTTATCTTTGTTGATATTTTCGACAATAGGATGTTTATTTCGAGAGCAAAGCACGAACGTAGTTTAGTTCCCCTAAATTGGGAAATATCAATGCAGATAGTGCAATAAGTAGCCATTGCACTTTGGTCACTGGCCAAAACCGCCTTTCTATACCATGAAAATAACTTATATAGATACTAAACAGCATTATTTACGCCGTGATTAAGCGATGCTATCTCGTAGCTATACTATTGAACAAAGGTCAGTGAACCATATACTTAAAAAAAATATGCTTAATTATGAATAACTAAAATTTGCCATACTTAATACTAAGCCTTAGTCTTTAATTTAGAAGAGCGTATGAGTAGAGAGAGTCCAAATGATAGAAATAGACTTGTTCCAAGTTGATGCATTTGCTTCACGCGTATTCGAAGGAAACCCAGCGGCAGTCTGCAGACTCGACTACTGGCTTCCAGATGATATTTTGCAACGGATTGCTGAAGAGAATAATTTATCTGAAACCGCCTTTTTTGTTGATCAAGGTGATTCTTACTCTCTACGCTGGTTTACACCAAAAGAAGAAGTGGATTTATGCGGTCATGCAACACTTGCTGCAGCTCACGTATTGTTCACACATCTAGATCACAAACATTCCATTATTGAGTTTCACACGCGAAGCGGTTCATTGATTGTCTCTAAATCTGAGGATGGCTATCTAATGGATTTCCCAAGTGTAACCCCCTCTAAAGTAGACACTTCGACACTTCTAATTGATGCTCTTGGAATAGTGCCTAAAGCTGTTTATGTTGCATATGACTACATTGTAGAGTTAGAAGATGAATATCAAGTGCAAAATATTACACCTAATTTTAACAAATTAGCCTTACTCGATTTAAGAGGGGTCTCAGTCACCGCAGCAGGAGCAGAGTTCGATTTCGTAAGTCGTAGTTTTTTTCCAAAATTACACGTTAATGAAGATCCAGTTACCGGTTCAACCCATTGTGAACTGGCCTCTTTTTGGAGTCAGAGACTTGGCAAAACGAAGTTAACTGCCTGTCAATTATCTAAACGCACAGGTGTTGTCATTTGCGAATTAGTAGGTAACAGAGTGATTCTACAAGGTTCAGCATCTGATTATATGAAAGGTAAGATCATTATTGATATTTAAAAAGGTGATTGAGATATTGGGCAGTTAAAAATCGCGGCGAATTTTATCATATTCCCCTATCTGCTTAAGACGAGTTAATTGCTTGTTAAATGCATCTCTGTATTTAATATCGCGAAACCCTACATAAAACCACAGTGGATTTTGGTTAGTTGGGAGCAGAACTTTATTAAAGTTATTTTTCTCAATAGTAGGATTAGATTTACTCCACCTTGCATTTAGTTGTTTTAAATGCCATTTAAGAACACTCTCATCAATCAACATAACTTCACAGCGTTTGTTCAACCAATCTAAAACTTGCCATTTTTGAATCGAGTACTCATTGTAATTTTTAGTGTTTGAAGCCCACTTATCAATACCGAGATCTTGCGCGGCCCCCTGCCATGCACACACGCTAAAGTTTTTTAAGTCATCCATTTCATTAAGAGAAAACGCAACATCAGTGTGATAGAACGCATAATTTGTATAAGCAATAAAAGGCTGGGAATAATAAAGTGAGGTATTCGTGGGTTGGACTTCTACGGCAATATTAACTTTGCCTTGTTCAAGTAAGAATTGCATACGTTGATTGGATGCAAATAACACTTTATATTTCCACCCTAACTCACTAACAACAGCACTAAATAATCGCAAACTAATGCCATCGTGATTGATTTCATCTATGTAAGGAGGTCGACTTTGACCAAATACAACTGTGAATTCTTCAGGCTCTGCCCATGTAAATCCGCTTAAAAATAATAGAAGAAATAGCCACTTCATGATTCTTCCTGACATTGCCTTTAAAATTAGTATAAATGATTATTGTGTACTTGCCTGCTACGCATTTCGACTCTCATTTAAGCGTGACTTTTTTGTAAAAATGTTTTTTGTGGATTACATGTATTAAAAACAGAAACTAAATATAACCCACTTACATATAAAAGCCTTAGTTATAATATTAATGCATAAAACTCAACAATAATAAACACAGTTTTAAAAACTAATCTAATCTTAAGTTAGTTTTAAATTAGCCCCTAAGAATTAACTGATTTAAAACGATAATTATATGCTGACACAGCTGTTGTCAAATTATTGAGGTAATGTCATGAATACATTAAAAATTAAACAATTTCTTACTGTTCTTATGTTTAGTAGTATTAGTTGTTATGCTTCTACCGAGGTCTTGATCGATGATTTTAGTTCTGGCGATATTCAACTTACAGCATGTGGTCATAACGTATTTAATCTAAATGCTGATCCGAATATTTTAGGAGGATTGCGTGAGTTAAATGCAAGGGATGGACATTCTTGTGTCCTTGGAGGAAGAGCGCGTATTACTGTTGAGCAAAATACAGCTGCTTTTTTTGGGCGTACAGCTTGTGAGCTAACGGTACAGTATGGTTCTGCTATTGGAACTGTAGATACCCCTTGGTCTCCAAGTCCAAATAAAGGGGCAGGAATAGCTCTTGATCTCAATTTAACATTGAGCAATGAAATTTTGATTGATGTAGTTCAACTGCCTGCTGATGGCGGTGGTATTGGCATTACCCTAAATACTTCCTCAGGAGCATTCGGTTATTGGTACCCTTTAACTTCAGTCGGTACTGCAGCAATACCTTTGTCAAACTTTACAGGGTTAACAGAAACAGCTGCTTCTGATATTGATGGTGTGATATTTAGAGCTGGCACATGTCCTGGAAATAACATTTCTGATGCTTTAATTGTTGATTCAATTCGTATTAATACTGTCGACCCTGACTCTGATGACGATGGAGTTTTAGATAGTCAAGATTTCTGCCCAGAAACAACACAAGGTGCGTTAGTAAACGAATTTGGCTGTAGTGGAGCACAACTTGTTCTTGTTTCTTGCCCTGTGACTGCAAGTTATAAAAGCCATGGACAATACGTTTCATGTGTTTCGAAAGCAGCCGAACAAGTATGGCAGGAAGGTCTGATTGACGAAGATGAAAAAGATCAAATCATCGAGCAAGCAGCTAAGTCTGACATAGGAAAAAGAAATAAAAGCTAGGATATCTCTCACAAAACTATATATGTTTTATTATGTTGAAAGTGATAAGAATCAAAAAAACACTTGAAAATGGTTTGCATTTAGACAAAGAAGCATCTTGTAGATAAGTCCTAATCTAGCCCCATGAGCATAGTGCACTATGTGATTGGGGTAGATTAAAAACCTGACACTGTATTAATGCAAAATAGGAAGCAATGCCCTACAAATAGGCAAGGAACTGACAAGGCACATAAAGCTTTTTAGCCGCTGAGCATACTTTAGTATGTGATTCGGTAAAAAACTTTATGTAACGCTGTCAAAACGAAGCATATGCAGTAGATTACATTTGCTCCATTACTTCGATGCCTAGCAGATCCAGACCTTTTGCCAATGTCTTCGCCACTAAATTACACAGCATTAAGCGGCTTTCTTTGGTAGCTGGCTCCACACCGTCTTTTAGTACCGGACATGCTTCGTAGAAACTCATGTATAGGCTTGCAAGCTCATATAAGTAGCTACATAGAACGTGCGGCGTCGCGTCAGCAATCATTTGGTCTAGCACTTCTTCAAACTGGATTAGTTTGATTGCTAACGCCTTTTCTTGCGCTTCAACAATTGAGATTGGTGCATTTAAGCTTGAGGCATCAATACCTGCTTTACGGAAGATACTGCGCACACGCGTATATGCATACTGTAGGTAAGGTGCTGTTGCACCTTCAAAGCTCAGCATGGTATCCCAGTTGAAGATATAATCGCTGGTACGGTTCTTAGAAAGATCCGCGTATTTCACAGCGCCAATACCTACTTTACGAGCGATTTCAGCGCGTTCTTCAGCGCTTAGGTCTGACTCGCGCTCAGCTAACTTGTCAGTTGCGCGGCTTACTGCTTCTTCTAATAGCTCAGCTAACTTAACTGTGCCACCAGTACGGGTTTTAAATGGTTTACCATCTTCACCCATCATGGTGCCGAATGGGCAGAACTCGTAGGTTGTTTCGTCACGTAACAGGCCTGCTTTACGTGCTGTTAATTCAACTTGATTGAAGTGCAGGCTTTGACGCGCATCTACAAAAATTAAAATACGGTCTGCGCCTAGTTTGTTAGAACGGTAATCACACGCTGCTAAGTCCGTAGTTGCATATAAGAAGCCGCCACCTGATTTTTGCACGATAAATACAGATGGTTCACCATCTTTATTTGCAAGCTCATCAAGGAATACCACTTGTGCACCTTGGTCTTCAACGGCAATGCCTTTTTCTTTAAGTAGAGAAATAACACCTTGCAGCGCATCGTTATAAGCACTTTCAGCTTTAATATCTTCAGGCTTAAGGGTAACGTTTAGTTTTGCGTACACTTCTTCAGAGTGTTTTACTGACGTATCAATAAACAGTTTCCACAGCTTTTCACAGTGTGCATCGCCACCTTGCAGTTTAACTACGTAGTCACGTGCTTTATCAGCAAAACCGTCTTCATCGTCAAAACGTTTTTTCGCATCGCGGTAGAAGGTTTCTAAATCAGCTAAAGCAACTGATTCAAGATCAACGCCTTGGTTAAGTAAGTCTTCTAGGTGCGCAATCAACATACCAAATTGCGTACCCCAGTCACCAACGTGGTTCTGACGTGTTACTTTGTCGCCGCGGAATTCAAGTGCACGTACTACCGCATCACCGATAATCGTTGAGCGTAAATGACCAACGTGCATTTCTTTTGCAAGGTTTGGTGATGAGTAATCTACTACCACGTTTTGTGCGCTAGCATGCTCAGCTACACCCAATTTTTCATCTTGGTTGGCAGACACAAGCGTGTCGGCTAAAAACTCTGGCTTTAAGTGAATATTAATGAAGCCTGGGCCTGCAATTTCAGTGTGTGAAGCAATATCGCTTACGTCTAGATTGTCGATAATTTTTTGTGCAAGTTCACGCGGATTCGTTTTTAACTTTTTCGCAGCCCCCATTGCACCATTAATTTGGTAATCACCAAACTGCGGGCGGGTACTTTGTGTTACCGCTGGGTTAGTATCTTCTGGTAAGCCTGCTGCAACCATGGCTGCAACGGCCTTTTCTACTAATATCTGACGAATATTCATTCTCTATTTCCTATTGCACACCGCTTGGGAGTAATCTCAACCATGCCATGTCATTTTTATTCGTTTTAAAACTGATAACTACACACATCAGGTTATCAATGTAACTTAACTCTTTTACTAAATAAATGTTGCGAGAGCAAAGCCGCTGAGTATTTTTCGCTAGGAGTTTAGTCCGCTAAATGACTAACGAAAAATACGATAGCAATGACGCTATCACTCATCTTTTCATCGGCAATTTATCAATCACCCATCATATCTTCACTTTTTACTAAATAAATGCTGCGAGAGCAAAGCCGCAGAGTATTTTTCGCTAGGAGTTTAGTTCGCTAAATGACTAACGAAAAATACGATAGCAATGACGCTATCGCAAATTTATGACGTAAAAATTAGTGTTCACGCGTCTGATGGAACACAACTTCCGGATAACGCTCTTGCGACAAGTTTAAGTTAACACGGGTTGGCGCAATATAGGTTAGGTTATCACCACCATCGAGTGCTAAGTTTACTTCGCACTTACGGCGGAATTCTTCTAGCTTTTTCGCATCATCACAGGTTACCCAGCGCGCTGTTGCAACACTTACACCTTCGTACATGGCGTCTACGTTGTATTCTGCTTTCAAGCGCGCTACAACTACATCAAACTGAAGTACACCTACCGCACCTACGATTAAGTCGTTATTTTGCAGCGGTCTAAATACCTGTACTGCACCTTCTTCCGAAAGCTGGATAAGGCCTTTAAGTAGCTGCTTTTGCTTAAGCGGGTCGCGTAAGCGAATACGACGGAATAATTCTGGCGCAAAGTTTGGAATACCACTGAACTTAAGCTTTTCACCTTGCGTGAAGGTATCACCAATTTGAATTGTACCGTGGTTATGAAGACCAATAAT
>NZ_JBFKMX010000030.1:0-32603 GCF_041629635.1 Pseudoalteromonas sp.
GAGGCTTTGGTTCGAACTCTTTGTTCGACAAAAGTGTATGGAACACTTTTGCACACACGCAGTGTGCCCGCAGGGCAAAATATAGGGATATATTTTGTAATCCCGACTAACTCCGTTATACAAATTTAAACCAAACATAATTGTTGTGGGTTCTTTGCTTTATAGCCTCTAGAAAGTAAGCTCTTTTTTGCTTATTAATAATCCGTTGCGATCACCGTAAACCCAATCCCCATTGTGAATTGTGATATTCAAAAAGCTTACAGCACTCACTTTTTCACCTAAACCTTGCTTTTGGGTTTTTCGTGGCGTACTGCCTCTAGCCATAATTGGCAGCGGCATCTGTTCTAAAATCTCAATATCACGAACACAGCCGTTAATGACGATGCCTTGCCAGTGATTTTTAATGGCATGCTCGGCAAGATTATCACCCAAAAAAGCAAATTCGAGAGAGTTGTTTGCGTCCACTACTAATACTTTGCCTTCACCATTGATTTTAAGTAACTCACCTACTAGCGAGTTATCGTTAGGGCATTGAATAGTAATTGCTTGTCCATAGAGTTTTGTTTCTTTACCAAAATGAAATAACCCTGCATTTGCGACTTGCAGAGTGTCACTATAATCATCGTAAAGATCGGGTGTTGTAAAAGAGGTCATAAGCAGTGCAATTAATTGTAAGTAACTAAATTAAAGCACTGCTAAAAAGGTTGGATAAATTTATCTGGTTGATAATTACTATTTTTAAGCGAAATAGCTGGGCTAATTAGTTATTTTGCGAGTTTAACAGCGGTACCATAGGCCAAAATTTCAGACATGCCAGCAGCAACAGCACTCGTTGTAAAACGAACATTTACAATGGCATCGGCACCTAAGCGTTCCGCTTCTTCAACTAATCTTGCTTGCGCTACGGTACGTGCATCACTCATCATTTCGGTATAGCCTCTAATCTCACCACCAACAATGGTTTTAAGTCCCGCCATAATATCGCGGCCAACGTGTTTAGAGCGTACAACATTACCGGTTACTAACCCGAGCATGTGAGTTATCTCGTAGTTTGCGACGTATTCTGTATTGGTAATAATCATTTTCATACTCCTATAAGGTTTTAAATAAGAGTAATCGCTTGCTCACGATTGCTTGATGAAAGAATGATGGGCGGGTGATAAAACGGATAAAGGGAAAAGTGAGCTCGATAAGTTATCGAGCTCAAAAAGAATTAACCTTCGTTTACAAGGTTATGTAATTCTTCTAAAGAAGCAGCAATTTTAACGCCAGGTACGTTTGTACCTACGGTTGCTTCAAACGATCCTTCAACCGCTGAACGGAATGAAGTGAAAGAAATACGGTATACACCACGAACAAGTGCTTTAGTTGGGTTGTTCACATCTGATGTTTGACGAAGTAATGAATTGTAGCTCTGACCACCTGGATTTTGCGGTAATTCGCTGCTGTCATCATTGTAAGTAAGTGTTTGTAGTGACTTACCGCCATTTTTGATCTTCGCTGGGTCAATAATGTCCATGCGGTCAAGCACTAGGTACGTATCAAAAAATGTTTTTGAATCTGAACCATAGTTTTTAGTGTAGTTAGCATTTACAAAGTCGCTATCCGCAGGCGTTGATGTTGCAGGTGATACCATTGAAACACCAATTTCATCTACTGCAGCAGGAACCCAAGCGTAAAGGTAGTATGCGTCTTTATTTTTGTATTTGCCTTCAGGTTTTACTGATGCATCAACATAACCAAAGTAGTTGGTGTAGTTTGCATACGGTAAACGCGCTTCAACACCAGCAACGCCTTGAGTTACTGAGCTTTTAAGCGCTGGGCCACTTGATGATACACATGCTGTTAGAGCAACAGCTGAAGAAGCAATTAGAAGTGCTTTTTTTAACATTGAAATATCCTTTTCAATCCTTGTTATAAAATCGCGGGTATCATACAGGGATTGCTGCTTTTTTCAACGTATTTGTAACTGAAATAGTTGAAATAAATTAAACTAATCGATTTTGATAGTGTTTAGGGCTGCAACCAAAGGTTTGTTTAAAACGGCGGCTAAAGTAACTGAGTTCACTAAATCCATAGTCATAACACACTTGAGTAACTGCTTTTCCTTGTTTTAATTTGCGCGCTGCAGCATGCAACTTTTGTTCAACAATAAAAGTTTGCGGCGTACAGCCTAAATGATGTTTGAATTTTAAAAATAGTTTACTGCGGCTCATACCAGCACTTTTGCATAGCATTTCAATGGTAATTGGCTTTTTTAAGTTCTGATTTATAAAGGAAATAGCAGATTGCAATCCGTTATGGTCTAGCAGTTGGTTGCAATGTTGCAGCACTAATTGACGGGAGCGATCTTGTAACATACGTACCAGTAGTTCGCTAATTCCAAGGTCAATTAATACTTCTCTGTCGTGTTGATTCTCACTAAAAGTATCCACTAAACGTTGATAAAGTTGCTGGGTAAAGGGGTTATTGTGTAACTGCAACGTCGCTGTTTGTTCACTGTAAAATGCTTGCTCCAAGCGCATTTTTTCAGCGACTTCTTGCACTTTTTGACTGTCTACTTCAATGGTTAAGCATGACGTTGGGGCGCTTAAGTGAGCATCTGGGAAATCGATTTCGACTTGTTCACCTCCCGCAATAATAAAACTTTGTCCGGGTAAAAATTCTTGCCCAGATTGCAGGCTGTGGTGATGCATTACTTTTTTTCCAGTGTGCATTGCGCAAAACATTAGTTGTTCTGCGTGAAAGGGAATTCGCTCACAGGCTTGGTAAGTATCGTATACACACAATTGCACATGTTCACTATTAAAAGCTGCGCGGTTATCAATCAACGTACTGATTTTATTGCGTTCTTGCTGTAGCGACATGCCTGTCTCCAAAATTCACTGTTCTTCATAATGGCTAAATTATGCACTCTCAGTCAAGTTGTTTGGATGGAGAATCAAGCACAAATCAAATTGAACCACTAGGCTGTGGGGGCACATATTCAAGTTGAAGAAACTTTCTAACAATAACACACATAAAGGAAATAAAATGATTTATGCCAATCCTGGGCATGCAGATGCCAAAGTGCAATTCAATGCACAATATGAAAATTATATCGGTGGCGAGTGGGTTGCACCTGTTGACGGTCAGTATTTTGATAATACGACACCGGTAACAGGCGAAGTCATTTGTCGTATACCACGCTCAAATAGTAAAGATATTGAACTGGCACTTGATGCAGCGCATAAAGCGAAAGATGCTTGGGCGCAAACCTCGGTTACTGTGCGCAGTAATTTATTGCTTAAAATAGCTGATCGCATAGAGCAAAATCTTGAAATGCTCGCGGTAGCAGAAACTTGGGATAATGGTAAAGCAGTGCGTGAAACGTTAGCTGCAGACTTACCGCTCTGTGTTGATCACTTCCGCTATTATGCAGGCTGTATTCGTGCGCAAGAAGGTTCAATTGGCGAAATTGATGCCGGCACTGTTGCTTACCATTTTCATGAGCCTCTGGGTGTCGTTGGTCAAATTATTCCGTGGAACTTTCCATTATTAATGGCCGCTTGGAAATTAGCACCGGCATTAGTGGCTGGTAACTGCGTTGTACTTAAACCTGCCGAGCAAACACCAGCTTCTATTTTAAAACTGATGGAAGTAATTGGCGATTTGTTACCGCCGGGAGTGCTTAATGTGGTCAATGGCTATGGCGCAGAGGCAGGGCAAGCATTAGCAACAAGTACGCGTATTGCCAAAATAGCGTTTACAGGTTCAACCCCAGTAGGTGCTCATATTCTAAAATGCGCTGCTGAAAACATTATTCCTTCGACAGTAGAGCTTGGCGGAAAATCACCGAATATCTATTTTTCAGACGTAATGCAACAAGATGAAGAATACATAAGCAAATGTGTTGAAGGTGCAGTGCTTGCGTTTTTCAACCAAGGTGAAGTGTGTACTTGCCCATCGCGTTTATTGGTTCAAGAAGATATTTATGATGAATTTATCGCTCGCGTAATTGAGCGCACAAAACAGATTAAACGCGGAAATCCACTCGATACCGAAACCATGGTAGGCGCTCAAGCCTCTCAAGAGCAATTTGATAAAATATTAAGTTACCTGGCAATCGGTAAAGAAGAGGGCGCAGAGTTGTTAACGGGTGGAGACGTTGAGCAAGTGTCAAATGAGCTTGGCGGTGGTTATTATATTCAGCCAACGCTGTTCAAAGGTAATAACCAAATGCGAATTTTCCGCGATGAAATTTTTGGCCCAGTGGTAAGTGTTGCAACTTTTAAGGATGAAGCTGAGGCACTAGCGATTGCAAACGATACCGAATTTGGCTTAGGCGCTGGTATTTGGACTAAAAACATGAATCTTGCGTATCGTATGGGGCGTGGCATTGAAGCAGGCCGTGTATGGACAAACTGTTATCACCATTACCCTGCACACGCGGCATTTGGCGGATATAAAAAGTCAGGTGTTGGCCGCGAAACACATAAAATGATGCTAGAACATTATCAAAATACTAAAAACTTACTTGTGAGCTATAGCGATAGCCCACTCGGCTTCTTTTAATTTCTAACTTTGAATGTTACCAAGGCTCTTCTCTAAGGGCCTTTTTTATAGAAGATTGTTGGATAAATTTAGCAATTTAATCTCCTGTTAATTAAATGTAATAGATTGTTTTTAGTAATATTTTATCTGTAAGAAAATATGTTAGCGATTGTTTTGTGTGTTAAATTGCAGTAAAAATGAACGCACACCAAGCAAACAATGGACTGTCTATGTTGTTCTTTAATGTTAAAGATCAAGCCTTTGAACACGACGAATACCTTCAATGTTGCCAATGTAACCAGCGAG
This sequence comes from Pseudoalteromonas sp., assembly GCF_041629635.1. Lineage (GTDB taxonomy): Bacteria > Pseudomonadota > Gammaproteobacteria > Enterobacterales > Alteromonadaceae > Pseudoalteromonas. Next base: position 4,840 of record NZ_JBFKMX010000030.1, read on the forward strand.
CGGTGAGTGCAAAAGCAAAGTTGAAATTTCTTTGCTTCGGTTTAATTCCAATCCTTCCTTATAAAGTCGAGCGAGAATCATACTGCGCTAATTGTGATTGCAAAAACTTGCCAGAAAATAACTTTTCATCTCAAGTACCTCTGGTTGCGATACTGGCTAAATTCATTGGTTTACTGCTATTGATTGCTTTTGTCTCGTGGCAATGGCAAAAACATGTGCGCGCAACTGAAATCGAGTTAGATATTGTAAATAGCCCGCAATCTAATGACTTTTTCTTTTTTGATTACAGTAAATTACTTAATGAAGGCTATTATCAAAAACGAGTTGTAGCAGCGAAAGTGATCGCTTCTGTAAACGATATTGTAACCTTACAATTCAGCCGTTATAACTATTCGCGAGAACGAGATCTTGAGATATCAGCACGCAGCGATAATTTTGTGCAAAAAGGGTATTTTTTTACTGAAAGTAAAGATTATCGTCAGCAGCAGATTAAAGGGTTTTTTAAAAACGGCACTATTTATGCTGCCTACAGGCCAAATGCAATGAAGCTGTTTGGTGGCTTTGTGGTAATGCCTTCTAAACCAAAACCGCTCTATGATGGTTTTAAACTGAATAAGGCAAACCAAGAGGGTATTGCCTACTACCAAGAGAAAGAGTTGTCACTTGCATTTGAATCGTTTAAGCAAGCAGCAGAGCAAGGTGATGATTGGGGGCAGTTTAATCTAGCTAAAATGTATTTAGACGGCGAAGGGACTAAAGTGAATCAAGAGCAAGCCGCTTTCTGGCTGATGCAGGCCGTAAACCAGGGAAACCACAATGCAAAGTTGTTGTGCCAAGAAACTCAATTATGTGCTGAGTTAGATCAATAAGTTAGCTGGCACTTTCTAAATCATCAATGCAGGACTTACACAAATCAAGGTAACTATGGATATTGTTTTTGCTCCAAAGCTGCCTTTTATCTGTGCTTTCCTGCAAAATAAAATTATTAAAATCTTCAAATGCAAACTGTGTAAAATTTGCAACATAATGCTTGAACGCCTGCTGCACAGATTTATGGCCAAGTGCAGAGTCACTGATGACGCTTTCAGCTGCCTCAACTAGCAAGCCTGTAATGCGCAATAGCTCTATTTTTGGTGAACCTACACGTTGTACCTTGATAAAACGTTCATGCAGTAAGTGCTGTTCTTCTTTAGCGAGCTCAATCACAATTTCGCTCAAGTATTTTGTTTCGCGATTTGCACCATCAAGTGTGCTTGCGAATCGTTTGGCTTTACGTTTGTAATTTTCCCCTCTGACATAGAGAAAAATCATAGCGAATATTGCCAGTGCATAACCGCCCATTACAGTGATACTCATAACTGTCCTAATCATGCTTTTTTTAAAGATAAACTACTCATTAGTAGCTGAGTTATCAAGTATTATATCGTCAACAATTGACCACCTTCGAATGTAAGGTTTACTGCCTTTGCCCAAAATCCAATAGTCGTAAACTTCATCAATTTTACCACTAGCACGACGAATATCGAGCCATGCATTGAGGTAGTTAGCAAGGTCATTATGACGCTTTGCTACTGCAAAGCCGGTTGGGTATTTTGTTTTTACACCCTCAGGTACGATTACCCCAAAATCTGGATAAAACATGGTCCAAGCAAATCCAGCTTCAGCGCTAATAATCAGTGCATCGTATTTGTCGGGGTTGCTAAAAAAGTTTCGATAACTGGTAATATTGGTCAGTGTGTAGTGCTTATTACGCTTAAATTCTTTGCCCAGCAAGGCTTGGTATTCTATTGTGGCAAAGTTAAGTGACTCATGTTCTTTTAAATCAGCAAGCGTTTGAAATTCCTTACTGCGATGATCAAGTGTCACTAAAGCAAGCTGCAATTCAAGCACCGGATCGGTGAACAGCACTTTCTCGATATCATCTAAGTTAATTTCTAATCCTGACATCGCAATATCAAAGTAGCCTTTGTTTAGGTACTCGATAAGTTGTGGCTGTTTAAATGGAATAAATTCCACTTTGACACCTAAATCTTCCGCCAGTTTATGCGCCAAACTGATATCAAAACCTACTAATTCATCATTATGATTGAAGTAACTAAACGGCACATTATCGGCAATATAACCCACCCGTAAAAGATTACGTTTTTTTATCACATTAATGTTTGTGAGTGATAACTTACCGTCTTCATATGATTTTGGCACATGGTTGAGTACATGCTCTGGCACTTTATCACTGACCACCATGTTAGCGATAATATCGTCTGCAGCGTCAGCATTTTTTAGTAACTGTGTATTCAAGGTAAAGGCTGCCAACATACAGGCTGGCAATAACCCACCAATCAAAGAAAAATATAAAATGCTTTTAGCGCGTTTATAGCTGAGTTGCTTGCGCACATAAAAAATACTTAAGAAAGTAACCGCAATGATATACACCACGGTAGTGGGTGATACAAATTTCGCGCTAATAACCGACATTGCGAGGTACAACTGGTAAGTATCTGCAGGTACACGAACGGTTTCTAACATGTACGGAATTGCAATATGCACATTAGCAAAATAGCTGAACAAAGCGCTGATGGTGATATTGGGCACATCAGCAAGCGTCGCTTCGTGACCTGTTAGCCAAGCTGCAAATAACACAAAAATTAGCGTCGTAAGTTTGCCTAAGCTAGGGAAAGTAAAAGCAATAGGCACTAATACTTCAGCAATATGATCTGATTTGGCATCCGCGATATTATTTTTGTGCATATAGCTTTTAATGCCTTCGGTAATTACAGGCAAGGTAATGAACACATTACCTGTGGTAAAGGCGGTGATCAGTGCATTTCGTGCGACATCAATTAGTTCATGGTATTTCACAGGCGTAAGTGCCGAAACTAGCATTGGCAACAACACAAACATCAAAAATACGCCGAGTAAAATCACCAGCACTAAATACACTTGCAGAGTACTTAGTTGGTCAATACTCATGGTGCCTGCGGAGCTTGCGGTAATGGCAAAAATACCAATTGGAAATATTTTAACGATTTTCTTCGAAATAACAGAAAGGCCTTCCCCAATCACATCTAAAATATTAAGCAAACTGCTTTTTCGTACATTACCCATCAAGGCCATACCCAGAGCAATACAAAAAATAACTAAGGCGGGCACATTGCCTTCGGCCATCGATGCAAACGGGTTTGAGGGGATATAGCGAGCGACAAAATCGATCTCTTGCTTGGCAGAAATCAACGCCGTAGAGAAAAAGGTGCCTGCGTCATGCTTAGGTAAAGTAAAGGCAAAGCACCAAATAACAAATAGGCCGATCCCCCATAACGACAGCATAACAGTAGCCGCTTTAAGTAAAATGGAGCGCACCTGATCGGGTTCAAATTTGCCAAGGCCAACAATCAAAGAGACAACAATATAAGGGAAGATGGTGATTTGCATCAGCTTGATAAAGCCGTTGCCAACTGGTTGTAAAAACGCCAACCGTTCACCAAAAATAACACCAGCCAGTACACCCCATATCAGTGCCCATAACATTAAGTTTTTCGTTGCAAAGTAGTCGAGAATTTTTTTCATTAAAACACAAATAATTAAGGGCCAATATGGCCCTCTATTTAATCATAAATTGACGCTTGTTTGTAACGCCAAGGTTATCATTTCAGCAAAGGAGGTTTGCCTCTCTTCACTGCTAAGGTGCGTATCGTGCGTAATATGATCTGATACCGTTAAAATGGTTAGTGCATTTGCACCAAACTCGGCAGCAACACCATAAAGCCCTGCCGCTTCCATTTCGACACCTAAAATGCCCATTTTATCCATTAGTTCGAACATTTCTGGTTGTGGTGTATAGAATAGGTCAGATGAAAAGACATTGCCTACTTTCACTGGTAATTGTGATTTGCTTGCTTGTGATAAGCAGGTGTTTAATAAATTAAAGTCTGCAATGGCAGCAAAATCATGGCCTTTAAAGCGCATGCGATTTACTTTTGAGTCGGTACAGGCACCCATTGCAACCACAATATCTCTGAGTGCCACTTTGTTTGATACGGCGCCACAACTGCCGACACGAATCAAGTTTTTAACCCCGTATTCTGTGATCAACTCTTTTGCGTAAATTGAACAGCTAGGAATACCCATGCCACTGCCCATCACTGAAATGCGTTTACCTTGATAATAACCGGTATAACCAAGCATATTGCGCACATCATTAACTAATACCGCATCATCGAGAAAATGTTCTGCAATGAATTTGGCACGCAGTGGATCGCCGGGTAATAAAATGGTTTCGGCAAAGTCATCTTGCTTTGCATTTAGGTGCGGAGTGGCTGCAAATTCAATTTGATCAAAGGAGACCATTAGTAGTCTCCTTGTGTAGATACTGATTGCGTATCAACATGCAAAATGGCATTTACATCCGCCAGTAAGCCAGATGCACCAAAGCGGAAGTTGCTAGGATTAACCCAATCTAAATCAAATATGCTGGCTGCCAATTCAATGTATTGTTTGGCATCAACTACAGTACGCACACCGCCTGCGGCTTTAAAACCAACCGCTTTACCACTTGCTTTTATTGCTTCTAGCATGATTTTGGCGGCATTTAATGTGGCATTTACAGATACTTTACCTGTACTGGTTTTAATAAAGTCGGCACCAGCATCAATAGCAATGTGTGAGGCTTTTGCTATGAGCTCATCGCTTTTTAGCTCGCCAGACTCAATAATTACTTTTAATAACACATTATCGCCACAAGCCGCTTTGCATTGCTTTATCAGTTCAAAACCAACGGTTTCTTCGCCTGAAATAAGTGCGCGGTAGGGAAATACAACATCAACTTCATTTGCACCAAAACTCACTGCTTGTTTAGTTTCTGATACGGCTTTTTCTATATTTGCGTCGCCATGGGGGAAATTGGTTACGGTTGCAATTTTTACATCGGCATTGAGCAGTGTTTTTGCAAATTCAATGTATTGTGGGTAAATACAAATGGCAGCGGTGTTTCCTACATTGCTGCTAGCTTGTTGGCAAAGTGTGTTGATTTCGCTGTCGTTTTCTGTACCAGTTAAGCTTGTTAAGTCCATGCAACGCAAGGTAATTTGTGCAGCTTTAGTTAAATTTAATTGGCTGTTTAAGGTCATACTTTTCTCCAAATAAAATACCAATTCTGTTAACAATGTGAGCCGGTTTAGGCCGCTAAAATAATTAGCCAGTTAAGTGAATTGGTATAAAAGTAATCCCAGAACAATTGAGGAGGGAGAGATAGACTCTCGATCAATAAGCTCACTCATATGCTCTAAGAACATGAGTGGACTTGGTTCCTTGAAGACTTATGGCTGTAACGATCCCCTGATCATAGCACCATAATTTAAATCCATTTATACCAAGCGCTATTGTCAGCTATTTTGCTGCTAACAGCTAGCGCTATTTTGGTATTAAATGATCTAGTTCATATTTTTACGTACTTAAACTCGTTAACCCGAGTTTAGGTTAAATATTTCTAAATTTACTTATTAAAAGTGTGGCGGCCACAATTAGCGCACCCGCGACAAACCCGATAATGGCATTAAATAACGTAGGTAAGAAAAAGCTCAGGTTAGCATTAAGCGTAAGGTTGATAGTCTCAACGAGCTGCTCGATCGAATGGTGCAAAAAGCTACTACCGTGTACCAAAATGCCACTGCCCACTAATAACATGGCAAGTGTGCCGATAATAGCTAAAAGCTTCATTAAATAAGGGGCGAACGAAAGTAAACCGCGGCCAATTTTTTGCTGCCAAGCATGAGGTTGCTCTAGCAACAGAAGGCCTGCATCATCAATTTTTACAATTAGCGCCACTAAACCATACACGTCAATGGTCATTAATACGGCAATGACACTTAATACAGATAATTGTGATGTAAAACTTTCGTTGGCTACGGTGCCAAGCGAAATCACAATAATCTCAGCTGAAAGAATAAAATCGGTGCGAATTGCCCCTTTTATTTTTTGCTGTTCGTAATGTTTTCGTTTTAATAGGGATCAAGATGTTAAAACATGTTTTTATGTTACTGAGTATTGCAGTACTTACTGGCTGTAATACAGCAGTGCCAACAGCAATAATAGAAAGTTCACCAGTCAAATCGCCAAAACAGGCAATTACTATGATGTATGAGTGCGAAAATGGTTTGAGCTTTGTTGCACGATTAGAAGAAGATACTTTGTGGGCATTTTTACCTAAACAAACACTCGCGCTTGAGCCAACTAGAGCAGCATCAGGTGCAAAATACCAAAAAGGAACGGACTATATTTGGTTGAAAGGGGACAATGCGATAGTGAATTACCAGCAAACGCTTTACAAGCAATGTACTAACAATCGCCAAGAAGCGATTTGGCAAGATGCAAAATTTCGCGGCGTGAGTTTTCGTGCAGTAGGTAATGAACCGGGCTGGTTAATTGAAATAAAACCAAATTAGTCGATTGAATTTAAGGGAAATTATGGCCAGCAAGTGATTTATTTTAAATATAAAGCTCCGATTGAATTAGCAAACAGTTCGCAGTTTAACTTGGCTCAAAACGATAACCTTTTAACTTTCGAAATTAGCAATACCCCTTGTCGCGATACTATGTCAGGGCAAGTATTTTCATCGTCAGTAAAGGGCAAACTTAATGGTAAGCCGTTTAACGGCTGTGGCAGGGCGCTGTTTTAAAGCTGGCATTGTTTACATTCATAGCGCTTTTCATAACGGCGCTTAGCCCACGCGTTGTACAGCAAACAAGTCATCCAGTAAACGCCAGGCAGGGAAAGTAAATAAGACAACCAACCTATTGGGTGTGATCGCCAAAGTACAAAATTTGCATCAAGGCCAATAAACCATTGGCCATTTTCATCTTGCACATGTAGAAGGCGTAACATTCGCGCTTTTTTGTCAGCTGTAAAATTTTGTTGATGAACATCTTTAAAATCAAAAAGATGACTGGATAATTTTCGCCACAGAGTTATTTCCCTTCTGCACAATGGGCACTTTGCATCGTAATAGACTGTTTTCTTCATAATGATCCTCGTTTTTATGGTTATACGATTTAGTTTGAAAAAAGATTGAACAATTGTCTTAGGTATTGCGTATTGAGTGATAATTAAACAGTTAGGAGAGTCACCATGCGCCGTGAAGATTTTAAAAATCAAATTGAAAGACACTCATTGGTACCAACAATTTTTGGTTATGCAGATGCTAACCACTATCTAGTAGGCGCAGAAGATGAAGATGGTAACTTTTATTCACTTTCTGACGAGCAAGATAATGTGCAGGTATTTAATTCAATGTTTGAGGCGGAAACATGTTTGAAGTCGCTAGGTTTTACTACTGCAAATCTGCATTTTCAAACGGCCTATGATGAGATGATAGGCAATGATAAAAGCAGTGATACTCGCATAACCATTAGCTTAGGCGAGCAATAAGTTCATCGCGTTTGGTTAACGCAAAATTCGTTGTATCGACATAAAGCTGTTCAAAGCTATTGTCGATGTATTGTTGATTAGCAGTGTACCAATCTACCACTGTTTCGAGTGGTACAGGTTTGCGAAATCGATTTCCTGTATTTTTTAAGGCAAGGGTAATTCCTGGTAAATTGCTGTAACTGGCAAACCAATCGTCACTGGTTATAAGCTGGGTTTTATGTTGATAATCGCTAGGTAAAATATCATTGTAATTAATATTTTCATCTAACAATGTTTGATAAAACTGCTGACACAATGGGGTGTAATGTGCCCCTAGCTGTTTTGCTAATAAATGATCAAACAAAATATCTAAGCCTACTCCTGCATACCTGCGCATTGCGCCAAATTCACTTTTAAACTGTTGGCTTACACTATGAGCGTCGGTATAACTGTCGATACTGCGATGCAAACGAATACCAAGCTCTAGTTCACGGGGCAAGTGCGAAAGTTGGCTACCTTTAACAAAGTCACCTAATAGGTTTCCTGTTAAACTGGTACTGGTTAGGTGAGCTAAGTGTAAATGTGCAAAATAATTCAAATTTTGTTCGATCTTAAAGGTAAAAATAACCGTATACTGAGTATATTAAAATAACCGGAATTGCATATGAAACTTTTTAAAAAACTCCTTTTAACTTCGGTAGTTGTTCCATCTTTAATGGCATTTTCAGCGGTTGCATCTGAGTGTAATGATTTTACCAACCAAGAGTTACGTAAATTACGTTCAAAAGAAACCATTAACTTGTGTGAATTTAAAGATAAGCCGCTCTTAATCGTAAATACAGCAAGTAACTGCGGTTTTACGCCGCAATTCGAACAATTAGAAGCGCTGCACAAAGAATATAAAGACAAAGGGTTAGTGGTTTTGGGTTTCCCATCAGATAGTTTCTTTCAGGAAGAAAACGATGAAAAAGATACCGCTGATATGTGCTTTATCAACTACGGTGTGACTTTCAATATGATGGCAACGAGTGATGTAAAGGGCAGTGATGCGAACCCTATTTTCAAACACTTAGCAGAAAAAACACGCTCTCCAAGCTGGAACTTTAATAAGTACCTAGTGAGTAAAGACCGCCAAACAGTAACGCACTTTGGCTCTCGTGTTAAGCCACAGAGTGATGAGCTAAAAGCCGCGATTGATAAAGCGCTTTAAACAAATAAAAAAACCGCTCACCTGAAGTGAGCGGTTTTAGTTTTCAGTGCCTTTTTATAGGCTATACCAAATGCCTAACCAGCCACGCACTTCATCTTGAATGGTATCCCCTTCAATTTTGGCAATACCAAAATCATAGTTGAGATCATTTAAAATGGAGGGTGCTACGGCAAAGTTTAATTTACTCTTAAATTTCACCCCGTAACTTGTTGCGAAGTCTTGGTTATTCAAGTTATGCTGTGCAACATAAAGCCATGGCATATCTTGCTTAAAGGCAACCCCTGCGCCAAAACGTTGGTAGTCATCACTTAATGCAGTGTAGAAAGGTAACTCATTGATAAGTGAACGATCTGCTTGTGCTTCAGGCTTAATTAAACTTGATGCAAAACCACCAATGTTCATAACGGTGTCATCGCGTTGTTGCGTATGGTAGTCAATATAAAGTGGGACCGACCACGCTTTACCGAACACTTTCAAGCTGGCATCAAAACCTTGCCAACTGCCACTTGTTGCATCACCGCTATAAATGCGTGCTGATGCACTTTGGCCGATAGCAAATGCTTGCCAATCACGCTGCCATATTTGCTCGGCGCCTACTGCAAACCACTGATTGTAAGCATCGCCAGTATCTTTATAAGAATACGCAAGGTGGCTGTTAACCTTAAACGCACCATTTCGGTACGGGTAACTCGCTTGTAAATAAGCACCTGTTGTATCTTCTTGAATAGCGAGTACATCAGGGTGTTGATATTGATTTTCGGCGTTAATTTTATAGTCAAATGCGTGCGCTAAGAACTGCCATTTATTGTGCTGGTACTTCGCATCAAAATAGGCGCCATTCAAGGCATTTTTATTATCAAACGCACCACCAAACTGCCAGCTTAATTTATTTAATAAATCTTTCCCTTTAACACCTACATGCAAAAGCGCAGTACTTGCGCTGTTGTATTGCTCGGAAAGGGCAAATGACAAAGTTTGGTCTGCAGCTGAGTAATCACGTTGAGCGCCTACTTCTTGTTGGTAAATTTTGGCTGGTGGTAAAATATGTTGCTCTGCTTTTTCAGTTGTTGCGTGTAATGTTTGCGCCCGCTGGGTTACTTTTGTAACCGTGGCATTTTCGCCAAGTTGATAAATATCAGGGCCTTCAGAGTTAACTGCTAAATACAGTAATCCGTGTTGTTTGGTTGGCATTGGGTATTGCATAACCTGTTGCCCAGCACTGAGTTGTTCAAGCGTATCTGAGCTAAAAGTATAGCGATAAATATTTGTCTCACCATTTACACCGGCAACGAAATAAATGCTATTTCCCTCAGGGCTCCACTGAGGATAAGACAAGAATTGATAGCCTTTAGGCATAGGCACATTAACGTCTTGGCTGGTAGCAATATCTTTAATCCAAAGAGACCAGTTTTGATTTAACTCGGTTTTAAGATATGCCAGTTTTCCATTTTTGAATTGTGGAAAATCATACACGGCATCTATAGCTGGAGCGGTTAAGTCGCTAATTTGACCTTTGGTTAAGTCAATTTTAACTAATTGCGAATAACCTTGTTTTACGCGTTCTGCATAAGCGGTATTGTTATCCGCCAGTGTAAAGCGACGCACATTAGCAAACTGGGTAAGCTGCTTAGTTTCACCTGTGTCACTGTTCCAACTGAACAAATCTTGATGAAGCGTGTTCATTTCGTTATTTGCTGTGCTAAACGCACCGTAAATAAGCGTATTGTTATCTTGCCACAGCGGATTCAAAATACCTTTTCGGTTGATTGAATTCAGAGTTTTTTTAGACTCTTTTTTAAAGCTAGCAGGCCTGCTGTTTACAATATCTTTCGCGTCGTCTTCTAGCAGCTCTTTTTGCGCCTCTTCAAACTCTTCAATGGCATCGGCATTTTCTTCCGTTGCATAGATGGTGAGCTTGGTATTGCCGTCTTTATCTTTACTAACGATAGCAAGTTTATCTTCATCTGGAGACATGCTTGGCGCTGTTTGAATGTAATCGAGATCAAACCATTCTTTGCTATCTAGCGGTGTTTGCGTTGCTTCTTTGCTAAGTGCCTTATGGGTATATTCCGCAACAAAACGGCGATAAAGCTTGCTTGGTTTTTCGAGGAAAACACCTTCGAAAGCAGAGTCAAAATCGCGCTTTTTAACCGCTTGCATGCGTGTCCAAACAGCGTCTAACTGCTCTTTGCTATAGTTTTCTTCAAGCCATTGTAAATAACGCACACCAACAAGGTAGGCCATTGAGCCCGCCATATAACCGCCGTCTTCTTCACTCAGTTGGCCGTAACTTGGTAAGCTGCCTTCCTTTGCAAATTGCATAATTAGTGACTCTACATAGTTATCATGTAAGCGGCCACGGCCTGTCATTTGAGACTCTAGTAAAGTTGCATAACCTTCGGCGGCCCAGCGTGGCGTCGGGTTATGGGTAAGATCATAGAGGCTCGAAAAGTTACGTAACTTTTGGCGCCACTCACTGCGCGTAGGCTGCGCGAGGTGCACTAAATGCACGTATTCATGCAGTACTAATAATTGTTGCCAGCCTGAGCTATTTGAAATAACCGTATCGGATTGTGGCGGCGTGGCAAAAAACGCCATCATAGGATTAACACTGCTTGGAATAGCAAAGCCGTTAGATTGGTTAAATGGGTCGAATACAATCACATCAACTTGCTTACCCAGCACGCGATTTTGCTGTTCTTTTACTTTTTCACGCACAATTTCCAGTTCATTCGCAGCTGAGGTCGCCCAGCTTTGGTAAGCTTTTGGAAAGTGAACTTTAAAGTTATCTGTTTCAATGGTTTGCCAGTTATCGTTGGCAGATGCTGCAAAGCTGGCTGCAACTATCAATGAGAGTAGCGACTTTTTCATATTATTTGTTCCTTTTTTGATGCGGGCTAGCTTACTGCAACAATTAATCGGAAAAAAATAATAGTGATAAACGGTTAATCTTAATTATTGATGGTTACATCCAACGCTTTTTGCTGGTTTCTGCCAAGAAAATAAGCTGATTCATTACCTGATTTACATGGCTTGTTGGCAAATAAGGAATGGTGATGCCACCACTCGCTAATTGAAAGCGCAATGTACTCAGCTGTTGTTTTCGCATCGGCGGTGTTTGCGTGGTAGCAATATGTTGAATTTTGAAGCCTTTAAATACTTTGTAACTTACGCCAATTAAGCCCTTTCTTGTGAATACTTGCTCGCCATCAAAGTAAAAGCCAAAACGCTTATAGCGCAAAAAGCTTAACCCTGCGCCGGTGAGTAAAAGTACAATTAATAGTGGCCATGCGCCATTTAAAAGTGGTTGATAGGCAACAGCACTGAAAATTGTTAGCGGCAATAACCAATAAAGCAGATACGTTTTATAGAAGTAATTAATTGCAATAGGTTGAAAAGGCACTTGGGTGATGTCGATTTGCTTATCCCAGCACAAATTCATTACATGCTTAACTTGTGCTTTGGTAAGAACCGGCACAATTAGGGATTGTCCTTTTTTAACGGTATTGGCATGGCTGTTATTAATTTGCTTACAGCTGATGGTATAGCGCTTTAATAGCTTAGCAATCCAGTTTTGTTTAACCTCGATTGATTGAATTTTATTGATACTTAACGACATCTGATGACGTTCAAAAAGGCCAGAAACACGCTTAATTTTGCTTTGCTCTAAACTTAATTCGAAGTTATAGAAACGCTGAAGAGCACCAAAGATTGAAGCTACCGTAAAAATGACAACACCGGCTAAAATAATAATCGTCCTTGCCGCGAGTTCAGCGTATTCTTTGCTATTAAATGAGTTGGTAAGAAACAGTGTTAAAGGTGCAGCAAAGTCTTGTTGAATATAATTTGTTATCTTTTCAGTAAATGGAGCAAGCGCTGCTAATACTAAAAACATCATGCCTGAGATTAAACCAAATTTTGCCACTTCAAAATTTGCTAATGTGAGATCTGGCGTATTGGTTTGTTCTTGCGGCTCAATCTGCTGTTGGGTTTGCTCAGGCTTGGTACGGTAATTAAATATTTGGTCGCGCATGGTATTGGCAAAGTCATTACTAATTCCTGGTAACACCACTTCTTGTTGCGATGAGCCAGCCGCATCAAAATGACAATTAACTATTGAGAATGGAGCGAAGTAAAACGGGGTTGCTAAGTTAACGTTTTGCACTTTTGCAAAGTTAAGTGTTATGCGTTCTTTTTTAAACAAGCCTTTGCGTAATACGATTTCGTGCTCGGTGATTTTATAGCGAAAGTTTAAGTAGTAAAGCAGTGCATAAATCACCAGCACCACTGCCAAAATGCTGGCACCAGAAATAAACCAAAACAACTTGTTCTCAACTTGTGTTACCCAAATAGCAAAAGCAGGTGCTATATTAATCAGGCCATCTTTTACAAAGCGCACAATAAAATGCAGCACAAAGTAAATAATGGCAATGGGCGAGAGCTTTTGCCATGCAGCTGGGTTAGTTTTACTCGTCGTCATGATGTTCACTTGCAGTGTTAGCTAAAATAAATTGCCTTAGTTTACTTGCGCGCTCTTGCGTTAGGCCATGAATTTCTAAATCTGCTCCTGCGCCTCCTGCCGTAAATAGTTTTAATGTAGCAAGTTTGAGTTTGCGTTCGATTGGGTTACGGTGAGTTTCAATATGTTGAATACGATTAAATGGAATAGCGATGGTGCGCTGCCAAAAAACGCCGCGTTTTAAAAGTAAATCGTGTTCTCTAAGCGCGATGCCAGTCATAGCTACACTGCGCTTAGTAAACCACGCAATGTAGATGTTGAGTACCACCAAAACCCCTGCAACAAGTGCTGTTATATGGTTTGTTACTGGCGGTAAAAAATAAAGAAAAATGACGACTGCGATAGAAATCGGCAAGACAAATACAAAAGTACCAATAAGTGCTTCTTTGGTTGCTTGCTGATCTAATGGCTGAAACTCTGCTTGATTGTAATCTGGCAGTATTTGCTCGGAAACTTGTTGATTGCTAAACACGGGAGAACTCTTATTTCTTTATTTTTGTTTATTAAAACAAAAAACTCAGCAAATGCTGAGTTTTTATGATTTAAGGTTAAATATTATAACCAACGTACCGTATGTACTAATGAGTGGCTGGCACCTGGTTGCAACGTTACTTTATCATCCATTACATTGGCAGCTTCTAAACACAGCATAGTGTGGTATTCATCATCGCGGAAATTACTTAGGCGTTTCGACTTTTCAGTCCACGGATTCCACAGTACGCACGAGCTCGAATTTTCACGGCCGACCTCAATAATGCCGTCAGGTGTATTGATGGTTTGCACTAATGGTGTGTTTTGATAAACCATATCTGTTTCGCGGGCAAAGCTAACAATGTCACTTTGTGTATAGGGACCTTCACCAAACTCAATGTAATTTGAACCTTGTAGCCCATCGACTGTAGTGTTTTCAATTTCAGGGGTTGGGAAATAAGTATGCAATGCTTGCGTTAATTCAAATGCAGCATCACCTGTATTGGTATTTATAAGTGCAATATGTAAACGGTCACTTAGGGTGAATACAACTTTTAAACTTGATTGATGTGGCCAGTATTCTTTATTGACTTGTGCCATTGGCAAAGAAAAACTCACAACAATTTTTTCGTCGTTTTCGATTACTTCTTCTGCTCGCCACAACATAGTGCGTGCAATGCCATGTTGTGGCCAACCATCATTAGCACTCATGCCAAACCAAGGCCAGCAAATTGGAATACCACCGCGAACACCTTTGCCCACTTGATAGTCTTCATCTTGCGATACCCAAATAAGCGGCTTTTTACCTTTTGGCGTAAATTCCGTAAGTTGCGCGCCTTGCAGAAAAATTTTAGCGCTACAAAAGTCGGCATCTACCGAGATATATTCAAGACCCGTATCGGTTTGTTGTACGGTAACAGAAGGAGATAAATTCATAAGGCATCCTTGTAAAAGGGAACTCAATTTAATGCATAAAACAAGATAACTAATGCGGGATCAATTAGCAAATCAGTAAATTTCATATAAGACATTATTTCACAAGTTAACTTTGCTAATTCACCAAATAAACCGCTGATTGACGAAAAATGCATTAAAAATCAACCGAAACAAAAGTCATCTTATCGCAAACTCTATGTGTTTTACTTTTGCCACTTGATATACTGAAATTCTTTTTCTCACAATGAACACACATATGAAAAAAACGCTTATTACACTTGCTGCGCTAACCGCGCTGATGGGGTGCCAGCAAAAAGAACAACCATCGCTAACGCCAGTTTCAGCGAAGAGTAGCGAAACTTTAAAGTTAGTCAGCTGGAATATTGAACACTTAGCTGATGAAGTTGGTAAAGGTTGTAAACCACGTAGTCAAGCTGATTATCAAGCGCTTGCTAATTATGCCGCTACCTTAAAAGCCGATATTATCGCACTGCAAGAAGTACAGTCTGAAAAAGCTCTCAAACGCGTATTTCCTGAGTCGCAATGGCAATATGTGGTTTCAAGTCGACCTGATAATGAAGCGTATGAGTGCCGTGGCCATGAGGACTTATTTTCAACACCACAACGCACCGCATTTGTGATTAGAAAAGGCATTAACTATCAAGCTCAAGCTGACTTTAAAGCGCTTGCACTTGATAACCCAGGTTTACGCTACGGAACATCAATTAGCCTTAACAATGGTCAGTTAGAACTACTAAATGTGCATATGAAAAGCGGTTGTTTTGTTAGCGACTATCGCAAAGAAAATAAAAAAGCCTGCACTATGTATCAGCAGCAAGGGCCAATTTTAGAGAAATGGGTTAATCAGCGTGTTGAGAGTAAACAAGCATTTGTTGTATTAGGTGACTTTAACCACCGTTTAGTTGACCAGCAAAACCGTTTTTGGCAAGAACTCAGCAAAGAAGATGGCGAACGTATTTTATTAAGTAGTATGCAAAACTTACAGAGTTGCCACCCGAAATACAAAGCGCCAATCGACCATATTATTACCGGCCCAATTTCAACCCAATGGATTGTTGATGGCTCTCAAAATGTGGATGCGTTTGGTAAACAAGGCGAGTTAGACTACAAAGATATGCTAAGCGATCACTGTCCAATTAGCTTAACGCTAAACGTCAAATAACATCACGTATAGTAAAAAGGGGAATTTATTCCCCTTTTATGCGAGTTAAATAGAGTATGTTGCAAAAATGCTCTCGAAATGTATGCTCGCTCTGAAGCAAGCTGATAATTGTTCGTTGTGAATACTATAAGAAGCAGTAATACATTTTAATAACTCCTGCTATGCATGAGTTAACGGTAACAATTGGCTTATTAAATCATACATACCTTTTGTTGCATGGCTAAAGTTGTTAAATTGCGACCCTCTTACCGTCTGCTGTTAGGCGATAATAGTTGTCATCTTCAATTAATAGCCCTTCAGATGACTTTGTTGGAAAGCTCAAATTGTAGTCGTCAGGGTGCTTAACATCGATGGCAATCACTTGATTGTCGAATAGTGCATTAACTTTAAATTGTATGGTGTGACCAACAATAACCGCTTTGGCTTTAAACGCTTCTAGGCTTTGCTTCACTTGCTGCGCATCGACATCATTTCGAAAGTAACCGCGATACCAAGCAAGACCAGTTTTGGTGGAGGTGATTAAATCAATATTGTTGTGTAAGCTCGCGTTTGGGTAGTAAAATTGTCTGTAATGGTTTCTAACAACAGCATTTATTTCATCAATCGACATACCCAGATTGCTAACGTCCGGATGAATGCCACCATGCACAAACAAATGACCGTTAATGTTTTCAATAACATTTTTACTGGCTAGCCAGCGACCAATTGCGGCATTTGGACCAAACAATTCGTGCTGTTGCCTTCCTAACATACCCGCTATCACAAAGTATTTTTCTGCCGCTGAGTGAAAGTTACCTTGTAAGCTTTTGATTTCATGATTACCGATTATATAGTGTAGCTTCCCCCCAGCTAGCTGAGCTTCTTGTTCTAACTTGTAAATAAACCACAATAAAGGCGTTGTTGAAAAGCCGCGATCAACCATATCACCTATTAGCACCAAATGGCCGTTGCCAAATTGCCATTGGTTATCGTTGTTGATCACCTTATGCACTTTGAGAAAGTCTAAAAATGTCGCGAGATTGCCCTCTAAATCTGAAATAGCCAGAATTGGTGCGTTGTCCGAGTAGGTTGAAGGTGGCGTTTCAACAACAGGTATGTAATCAACTTGAAATGTTAAGTCAGTAAGGGGGAAATATACGTCTAATTGGTTGCTGACTTCAAATTGTAATGGCATTGTTTCTTTATAAAAACCATCCTCAAGATTACCGCGAATGTATTCGGCTTGAACTTTATTGCCGTCAAAGAAAATGTGGGGTCCTTCATTGCCAACGGTTTTTGCTAATTGGTTGGCAGGAAGCCCCAATGTACCATGTTGGCTGACTAAAAGAGCGAAGCCTAATAGCAGTATTACTGTACTTACTGCTGCAAAATGACCTAGATATCGTAGTAAGGTTTTCATATTGGGGTTTCCTTAGAGTGTGCGATATTGCTTGAGTACGCAGAGCAAACGGTATGTCAGATACAGTATCAATGAGCCTGTAGCAATACCGACAGGAATCAGCCATATTCCGAGTAATTCTTCGCTTGAAATTGGTGCTTGTTCAACTACGCCTACGATGATGCTTTGGCCGTGGTCGCTTACCCAAACACCAACAGATTTAGGCATAAAAATTTTTAAAATGCCGATGATGATTAGCCCTGCACCTAAAATGTAACCTATGATACCTGAACCATAGAATACTCCTGCGGTGACACTTTTTTTGACTTTGCCCAGAGCGTTAAACCCAGGGGGAGGAGGTGCGCCCATTATCAAGTGATCACTGTATTGCTGAGCGAGTTGCTTTGGTGAACCAAAGCGAGCTAATACTTCATCTATGGCTATAGGTTTACCCTCAATTTCGATATTATCGATGACATCGTAAATGTGGCTTTCAATCTCTCTGATAACTTCGTTTATTTGTTGTTTATCCAAGCGAGACATATATTTGGCTAGGGTTGTTAAGTACTGATTTATCTGTCTATTGTAATCCATAGTTATATCCTTAGTTTTAGAATGTCGCCGGTCCAGGGTTGGCTAGTAGGAACTCCATATCGCAGACAGATTTTCGCCAACGATCTGTCAAAACAATGAGTTTTGCCTCCCCTTCTGGTGTTAGGGAGTAGTATTTTCGAGGTCTTGCTGTGCCTGTTTGTACCCATTTAGCGTTCACAACGCCATCTTTTTTCAAACGATCAAGCAGAGGATACAAGGTACCTTCGGTAATTGCGGTGGTTTCCAACTTTTGTAGAAGGTTTAACAAAGCCAAACCATACAAAGAACGTCCTTTTAGTGCGGCAAGAATGACCATGTCGAGCGTACCTTTGCGCAATTGCACGTCCCACTTCGCCGCTGAATTGTCTTTTTCCATTATGAATGTTGCCTAATTAATGTACATTTGTATCTTATAGTACAATATACCTTGTATTGCAAAGTACATTGTTAAGCATAATTTAATTCACATAAAAGATTAGTAATCAGTGTATTGAAAATGAAAGTTTTAAGCTTTTGTATTTACTGGTTTATAACAATCTCAGTTGAGCGTTTTTAATTGGATATATTATGGATCCGTTTTATTTGTTTCATTGCAACATACTCCTTCAATAATATAAAAGGCGTTGTGCCCATACCTGAACTCTAATGTATATCCTACCAAATGCTTTTTTGATGTAACGGGATACTTTGGATATAACGAACCATCTCATGCCTTTTTGAAGATATAACTTTTGACCAACTTGATAAGGCTGTAAAAGGGAGAAATAGGACTTTTTTTGACAAACTAGGGTTAGCAATCAATTAACTTGCACATAAAAAAGCAGGCCTACAATGAGGCCTGCTTTTTCATTTGGGGTTACTTTCCATCTTTATTTAGACGTTTCCAACTTTATTCAGAATCTACAAAATGTGGGAGAGTAATATAGCTTCATACTAAACTACTCGATAAACGTTATTCCACGGTCCAAATTTTTTAGTGCATGGAAAATAAAGTATCATACTGAATATGGTCAAAGCCCCAGAACCATCTAATTCCTGAGTAATAAATAATCATACTAACGACCAACAGGTGCCATTAAGTCATTATTTAGACTATGCCGCTAAAACAATTAAAAAATAGTATACTTTTGGAATTTTTTGACGAATCGAAACAAAAATGAATTCCAATAAATCACATAGAGTTTGAATCTATGGATCCGTTTTTATGAATATTATGAAATCGTGAGCCTGACCTCGGTAATTTAAATGGCACTAGCTGTCGATTGCGCGCTGCCTAATTACCCACCAAGTTTGTTACGGATTTTTTACCCTCCTCTTACACTTAGATACAGATTTATCCCGCGAATTAGTTTATTCTTGTCGACGGAGACAGCCTATCTCGCTGGGATCTATCTATTTAAAAACAAAAAGTTAAAGGGAAATTGAATGAAATCATTGGGGAATAAAATAGCCTTTGTGCTGATCTGCGTCTTGAGCTCACTACTTTCCGGTTGTGGTGACGGAAGCGATTACACACCTCCGCCACCTCCACCGACAGAGTTAACTGACTCATACGACGACATTGCCGGCTTGCTTGATCATTACAATGTTCCCGGCGTCAGCATTGTGACCATTAAAGACTTCAAAGTGGATCGAATAATAGCGCTTGGTGTCAAAGACAAATCCAGCAATATTGCCGTTACACCTGACACCATGTTTCAGGCAGCTTCCATCAGTAAATCCCTGGCAGCCGTCGCAGTGATGAAAGCGATGCAAAATGGCGAACTGTCTTTGGATGCCGATATTCACGATATACTCTATTCTTGGCAGCTGCCAGACTCTTCTTATTCTGCCGATAGTGTAGTGACCTTAAGAAGAATACTTGGACATACGGCAGGGATTAATGTACATGGTTTTAATGGTTATAACCGAACCGGTCAGTTACCTACGACCCTCCAAATTCTCGACGGGCAATCTCCTGCAAATAGCGAGGCGGTAAAACTTATCCATACGCCTGGCAGTAAGTTTCAATATTCTGGAGGCGGCTATACTCTGATGCAGTTGGCATTGACTGACTATTATCAACAACCGTTTTATGAATGGATGCATGACCAAATACTGAGTCCGTTAGCGATGAATAACAGCAGCTATCAACAACCTTTACCCAGTGCATTCATAGAACAAACCAGTATGGGCCACTATTCAAACGGAAAAAAAGTTGATAACGGCTTTCATGTTTATCCAGAAATGGCGGCGGCTGGTCTATGGACTACTGCCACAGATTTAGCCAACTACATGATAGAGATGCAAAACACCCTGAATGGCAATACCATGAATTTATTGGAGACTGAACGGTTAATGGAGATGTTGGAAGCCGGTAAAAACCCTAGATTTGGTTTGGGGTTTGAACTGTTTCAGGCTGACAATTATGGATACTTTGGCCATAGTGGGGCCAATGAAGGATTTCAAGCCGTAATGCTTGCTCACAAAACAGAAGGTGTCGGGTTAGTTTTGATGTCAAACAGTGACAATGGTGTACAATTATTCAACTCTGTGGTTAAACTGGTCGGCAAGCTAGAAGAGTGGCCAGGTTTTTAATTAACCCTAGTATGCCAGTACAATCGCTGTACTGGCTGTACTAATGTAGATTTAGAAACACTCGGAATCAGCTTGTTGATGTATCTTCGTCAATTTCTGATGTCGATTGCCGTTTTTGTTTTGCTATAAATCTAATTTAACGTTTTTACCCAATGTGCTGAAATTTCAGATGCCTATGGGGCCACATTTAGTATTTATTGACGAAACTCCACTGACTTCAATGAGCTTGGAGCAGGCCGTCTGGTTCCTAACTTTTCAACAACAGCTCCTCGCTCTTAGCAACCTTTGGCCAGTATGATACTTTAATACTTAGTATGAGACTTTATGACTCTTCAACACAGATGTAGATGTTGAATAAAGTTGGATACAAAAATCGTCTATGAGCCCCGAGTTATGGTTCGTAACAAACGGCTCGGTTAGAGGAAAGTCGGAAACAAAAATAGCGCTAGCATTTGAGTGAGCAAAAATCGCTCTAATTTTTATAAATCAAAGTTGGAAACAAAAACTCTGTTGATATACCCAACATCAGATGACCTCAACTGAATAAGTTCTAACGTCCATCTAAGTTCGACTTAACGACTGCTTTGCCAAAAGCGAACATTGAGTCTAGATTTTGCTGCCTCAGAATATAAAACACAAAACCCGGCTATAAGGCAACTAGAAAACTACTTCACACATTAGGAATACAAGAAACAATGTGGGCGTAATTGGTGAGCTATTTTACTAGCAGAAGCCAAGACGCGATCCCATTGGACATCAATTTAATTAGCCATAGCTTCAAACAGCTATCAACCTAACTTTTTGATATATAAAACAAATACATCTAACACAATATTGAACGTTTGGTTTACTTCAAAGCAATTTTGTACGTCCATAGCGAGCTTATTGCCTAGCTCTGTTTATCTGGAGCGAAGGTTAATTAATAATCTGCGGTAATATTGATACACCAAGCTGCTCTTTAAATTTAGGACTTAATTGCTCAATGCGGTTATACACCCAGTCTATTAAGTCCTCACCAGTCATAACTTTAATATTATGTTCAGAGGCAAGGCTAACAGTTGAATCGTCAACACTTCCAGTAGTGATCACCCATTTGTCGTGGTGTTCATCTTCATCAATATCTACCAGTTGTTTTACAGCCCAATCGCTTGTATTTCCTTTATGGTGTTTAACCTGGATGAATACCCGATTTGATGAAACAGGGTCATTGCGGGTTGCGGTTATATCTATGTCAGAAATATCTGACGATTGGTTTTTGGCTTCAATATGAGCAGTGTAGCCTTCAATTTCCAGCAGCTCCTTTACTAGCTGTTCTAGGCCGTACCCACCACTTTTCAACGTTGTATTTCCATTCACTAAATTTGAAAGCAGGTTCTGTTTAAATGATTCAATGGCTGCATCTTTCTTTTGCTGAAAAATGCTGTCAAAGCAAACTTTATTGTCTGTTTCTAACTGGCTGACATACTCTGTAATTTCATCACGAAAATCATTTAGTGATGCGATGGACATTCTAATTTTTAATCTGCTTTCCAGCCCTTGGGATAGGTTAGAACGAGGGATCCTAATAACTGAGCCTTGTTCATCTTTGAAGTAATTGACGCTAACTCTGTTCTCTCCATACTGGATGCCTTGTCCGTAACTTTTAGTGCCCTCAACCTTGCCAAGTACTATTGCTCTGTATACCGGAATAACAACTACATCACCTTTTTTCAGTTCATAAAACCGCTTCATTTGGTTTCTGTGTCGGCCAACCGCTATTCCATTATTTGCAAGGTAATCACAAATAGCGCTTATTGAGTCAAACGCTGAAAAATTTGCCTGTCCCCAGCCATATCCCGCTAAATTATCGGTTATTAATTCTGATGGACTCCTAACAAGAACAATGTTTTTATCGGTTAGCATGACCTACTTCTCTTTCTAGAAAGTTGTACAATTCCGGCGAGTGTTTTTGTAATTTCATCAGTGCGGACTTATCCGAAGCCATCGTGAAAAATACGTAGAAAAAGCCCCAGGTCACAATGCTCGTACAAAAAAGGACGCCAAAGAATGTATTTGGGAGAAAAGTTAACTCGATAGACAGAGTGGTGGTAACGAAATTACTTAACTCGATCATTTCTTGCTTAAAATTCTCTAAACAGATAACGATTGAGCCTGCAAAAGCAAACATAGATACAAGGGCTGTTGCTTTAATTCTATATTCATCAAGAAAGCCAGCAATAGTATCAAGTGCTTTTTCTTTCCTGTTGTTGAGTGACGCATGTAAGCGGTGAATTAATTGTTGTTCTTCTTGCGGCAATGCTCTTAGCATACTGTGTTGTTCTGAAATCTGCTGTTCAATAGATGCAACTTGTCTTAAGTATGGTTTTTGCCTTAACTCTAAAATGTTTAAACACTCGTCCGCTTTTTCATGCAAAGAGTTAATCTGAGCATTTAAATCTGATTTCAAATTATCGATATTTTTTTTCGTTTCTTTCCCTTTATTACTTTTTAAGCTGATACTACCATTTTTATTAAAGCTCCCATTGCTAGCCCTATAGTTTTCTATGGTCGCTTCAATGTTAGTTTGGGTTTGAGTAATCAGATTCAAAGAAGTGAATAGTGAGTCTAGATGAGTTCTGTCTTCTGAGGAAAATTTAAGCTGCTCTACGACTAAATCTTTATCTGTCAGGTTTATGGAACTAGAACTGCTTATCTCCTTAAACTGAGTAACAAAATTAATTTGTTGCCTAAAAGTATTAACCACATTTGCAGGCTCAATTAAAGTCTTCTTTAATCGCTCTATTTCAACCTGAACTTTCTTCTCTTCTTCTTTAACTCTTTTTTGGGTTGCATCAATTTCAGCTTTTTCTTGTTCCGTTAGCTTTAATGTATCAAGTTCAATTGACGGTGCTTTAACCCACTTAAATAAGTAAAATAAAAACACAGAAATATAAAGCACGACTCCCACTGTGCCTATCAATAGTATTAGAAATGCGACTATGAATAGGATGATAAAAATAATAGAGTTATTTTGTTTATTATTATTTCTAGCCATTTTCTTATCCTCTTAATGCACTGCTAACTCTATCCACCCCTCTTACACCTGAAATACTCAGAACGTTCGGGTTGAATATTTTCCCTTCTTTACGGGCTATTAATCTTGAAATGATGGGGGTTGCCACAGCTAAGAAGAAAAGAGCTAATGTACGCTTATTTCTTCTAGCTTGTCTTGTTTTCCCTGAAGGATTCATAGCAATTAAAATCGCACTGACTAGCATAAGCGCCCAAACGACTTTTGTTACGACGATAATAGGCAGCAAAGCTCGTGGCCCAACATTCCATGTAGCGGCAATTACTTTATATGTTAGAAAAACAGTTGGTCCCCAAAGGATTAAATTTGCCAAGATGGCTGGTATAGGCATTGAGAAAATAAAAAGGCTAATTGCCACAGGCCAAGCGAATATGCCCGCTGAATACATTAGATCATCAAAATCGTAATATACTGGAGCCTTGCGAGCTAAACCAACTATGGTGCCAATACACGTAAAAATGGTTACGATCGACATAGTGATTAGCACTATTAGCTGGTTTCCACCTTTGGAAGCCTGCTCTAATGCGGGTTTTCCTATAGATTCTTTTGCTTTTTGACTTTTAATGTCATGAAGCAGGCTTTCAATTTCCTTTTTAATTTCTTGTTGGCGAGCAAGGTGTTCTATTGAGGTTAAATCATTGCTTTTAACATATTCTGATAATTGCGCTTCCAGCTTCGCTTGTTCTTTGAAATATAAAGCTAAATTATCAATTTTCGTCAATTTATCTTTTAAAGTATCCCTGCTATTTTCATAGCGTTTTCGAATTTCTTGATTGGGATGCTCTCTATAACTGACATTTTTGTTGAAGAGTTCAAGGAACCATTTTGAGGACGAGTATTCTGATTGAAGTTGTTTATTTAATTCTGTATAGGTATAGCTATCGCTGCCTACCGCATACTGAGAATACTTATTCAGTAAGTTATCTATATATGCATTTAATTTATCAAAATCTTTTTGATAATGGTTAATATCGCCAATTCTGGATTGTTTAATATATTTAACAATTAGCTCTGCGCTGTTAGTAAACCCATTTTTTAATGTATCGCCACTGGCCATTTCATTTTCAGAATAAATGACATTATTTCCTTCAGAGTAGCAACTTTGTAAGGCTCTTTCGTAAGCGGATTTTTCTACGGGGAGGCTATACGGTGCGGTTTTAGGTGGAGATATTTTATGGCCGTATAAACTTACTGGTAGCCTAACATTACTTTTTTCGCCTTGTTCGATATACCACAAAAAGTCTTGGGGGTTATAGCTCAGCCATCCTAATTGATCACAATCAAGCGCGGGACTCCCAATATTTGTATTTGCTGAAAGGCTACCTGAAAATAGCAGGGTCAATGCAAATAATGATTTTAATGGGGTCCAATAGTTACACCTTTCCATATAATCCACATCCTACTGATTTTTTTATTGTTTTAGTTGCTGATTCTGCCACAAATAGACAATCGAGTCATCAGCCTCCTAATTGCATTGAGACTGCATGGCATTCTTTCTTATTCTTTACCTGACGACCTGTTGACTTGCTCGCTACCTTTACTCATATTGAATATCCACTGTCATGGCTGTACTTCGTTCGAGTTAATAATCTCAATACTTGCGTAACTTGCTTGGTTATTTTTATGCACACCGCCAGGGTTCGAAATGATTACAGAGCCTAAGCGGATTGCATGCTTAACGGGCCTGTGAACATGTCCACACAAAAGATATTTCGCTTTGGATAAGCTGGTTTTAAGTGCTGTTTTTATAACACTGCAACCGAAGTCTTCGCCTGATGATTTGGCACAGGATGAATTGATTGGCGGCACATGGTATAAAACGACATCACAATCATCATAGGCTTCGAAGTTATCCGCTTCATAGCCAATACAGCCAAACATAATACCATCAATTAAGGTTCTCGTTCCGTCACCATACAGACCCGAACCACTGGACAGCCAAGACAAAGAGCCCTTGAAGTAGTCGTGATTACCTGAGCAAACAAATAACGGCTGTTCAAATTTTTTGAACCAGTTCGTAAAGAATATGACTTGTTCCGCCAATGAGGTTGTTGCTTCTTCTCTGTCATCGAGGAAATCCCCTGTCAGGCAGACTACATCATAGCTCGCCCGATTTGCCTCTATCCAGCTGATGGCGTCTCGGGAAAAGTGCAAATCGGTGCAATGCAAAATCTTCATATAAGCTGCTTAAACCGTTATTTGCAAAATATCCACAACTGTTTTTGTGTTGCCGGAAGCACTCAATCGGCCTTTTGAATTAAACGGGAGATCCAAAGTGGGATCTTCTAAAAACACCTGCTCAATAGATCTGCTGATATTGACCGTCTTATCTGCCTTTGGCGTAACATGGTAGGGATTGGTCGTCAGCCATAACGAGATTTCACTTTCACCGTCTGCCACTGACGTCATGGATATCAATGCTTCCATTTTCCCCTGTAGTTGGCCTTTATTCGAAACAGTGGACACCCAGTTTTTACCCGATGTATCAATGCCGTTTAGCTTTTTAAGCAACAGGTTCAAGTTGTCATCCAAATTGTCACTGTGCCACGAAATCCAAGTCTTTCCTTTTTTATGCTCACGAAACCAACGCTCTTTAAGAGAATTAGTGTATTCACCAACATACAGGATGTTTTCTTCTGTTGGCTCAGTTCCTATGGTCACCAAGTATGTTGAACATTCGGCATTAAGAATTTCCTCTGTCACCAAGTGGATTGCGGTTGGATTCTCCCAGTCCCATGTTTTGCCGTTTGATGTAATTTCGAAAGGCGTATCTGATAAGTAAAACTGGCCGACTTTGACAAACTCAAAACCCTTAAATAATTTTCTTGTGATCACTACGTTATCCTCTTGTGTTTCCTGGTTCCATTATGCAACACTGAACCGACAAATTATGTCGCTAAGGTAAATTAGTCAAGATAAGCGTATGACTGTAAGTGATAAAAAGGTGTTTGAACGGATTTTGGCGATGGCTGCATGTATCCCTGTGGAGCCAAGATCTAAAACGGCTAAGGAAATATTAGGGACGTTAGTTGCTGAGTATGGAGGGCATTTTAATGTCAGCCTAAGAACAATAGAGCGCGATCTGCAAACTTACTCGACTATTCTCGGTTTACTCAGTACAGAAGGGCGACCGAGTAAATGGTACTTTGCAAGCGATTCAAAGTTCAGGTACTTAAATAAGCTCCCGATAGAGCAAGCCTTGTCTCTCAGCCTGGTTGAGCAACATCTGACTAATTATCTTCCGCATTCGATTTTCGAAGGCCTAGCTCCGGTTTTTAAACAGGCAAATGATACCTTACTCTCTGCTGATAATTTAAATGCATGGAAACACAAAGTAGCCTCAATTCCCGACGGCTTTGTCGTTCAACCTGATGAAATTGATGAAGTTGTGCTGAGTGTCTTACATGATGCTTTGCTGACTAATAAAGTCGTCAAAATAAAATATGATGACCAAGATAAATTTCACCCAATTAAGCCATTAGGCTTGATTGTTCGAGGGAAGAAATTGGTATTGGCCTGTCGGTACTACGATTATAAGGACGTAAGAACGATTCTAGTTCATCGAATCAAAGTGATTGAAACTACCAATGAGCATTTTGACAATGATTTTAATTTAGCTGCATTTATAAAAAGTGACGAAGCGTTTGTTTTGATTTCTGATACTCCACTTTCCCTGACAATGCATGTCACTGGGCATGTTAAGAAATTACTTTCAGAGCAACAGCTCTTGCCTAACCAAGAAATCACAGATATTGATGGAAGCTGGGCGTCTGTTGAAGTGATCATAGGCCACACCTTGGAATTGGAGAACTGGATACTCAGCCACAGCGACCAAATTAAAGTTATTGAGCCATTACATTTCAGGGAGAAAATCAACAAGCGGTTAAGTGCTGCATTATCACATTATGCTAAATAAGCGGCGTAATTTGTCGCAGTCATAGGCCGTGTTCTGATTCTATTTAAGCGGTTTATAGAATCAACAAATGAATAACGATGCCAGAAAAGAGGTGAAGTCCAGCTCAATGTCTGTAGATCGCTCTTAGCTGTACTTCGCTAACGAGCCAATTTTGGACGGTGACACGCCTACAGCAGGGGCAAACCAGAGCGAAGCGTAGGTATACCTCTATTGATTTAAGCTTTGTTGTATTTCTTCGATTTTATTCTCTAAGGCTGATTGCTCAGCGAGTAGGTCGTCATGTTTTCGGTTCATAACTTTCTCAATTTCTTCTAACTCCGCCAATTTCTTATCCCATCTTTCCTGCTTTGCTTCCGTACAGAACATTGACTGTAGTGGTCAACTAATTTTGGCCACAGTTTTAGAATCTTTATTTCTTACTTCAGACTCATGTGGTGCTAGGCCAGCATTATAGTGATGTGGCCTAACGTTGTTGTAATATTCATTTATATAATCGCTAATACTGTATTTA
>NZ_JBFKMX010000031.1:0-31031 GCF_041629635.1 Pseudoalteromonas sp.
ACCTTGCACCCGTATTTTACATCTTTTACAACATTTAATTCATACAACACATTCACCTTTAAAAACCTGCCTACTTATTCAATAAAAGACAACATATTTTGAATCTGAGCAAATACTGCTTGCACAGTATTGTTATAATATAACACGATTAAAATGTTACTTTATAACATTACAAGGATTAAACATGATTCGTAAAGCGCTTGCCAGTGCAGTATTACTTTCTCTATTAAGCGCCTGTGGTTCTGATAAGCATGCAGTGGTAAATAATACGCCAGTAGTTGATACTCCTTCACAGCCGCATCAACCGCTTGAGCTACCAGAAGGTCGGCTTGCTTATAGCTCACCCAACTCAAATGAAGTTCATATTTTTGACTTAGCAACAAAGCAGGTAATCAATAGTTTCCCACTAACAAATGCACCATCGGCTCTTTATACAAGTCCCAATGGCCGTTATGTTGTTGCCATTCAAAGAAACGAAAGCCTTGTTGAATTTATTGATGGCGGAGTTTACCTTGAAGAACACGGTGATCATTATGACCTACATGACGACGCACCAACAACGAACTCTTTTGAATTACTAGACGTAAAACCAACCCATTACGTTCCAGTCGGCGAACAAGCTCTGGTATTTTTTGATGGCGATAAAGATGCTTCAGCCGATGCAGGTTTTGCCATTATTTCAGATGAAAGCATAAGCGAGACACGCATTATTGCTGAACATCATTATGAAACGTATCAACACGGCACAGGCCAAATTCGCGATAACTTTGTACTGGCCACGATTCGCGATGTAAATAGTGAGACTTCTTTACCTGAATCAATCGGGTTATTTGAAATGCATAACGATCATTTTCACCAAGAACAAACATTTGAGCATCTTTGCCCTGCGCTTCATGGTAGTTTCCAAACCGAAGATTACATTGCCTTTGCATGTAGCGATGGCGTTGTAAAAATTAAACAAGACGGTGAGTTGTTTACTTCAAGCAAGATTGTAAACCCTACAACTATGCCTCAAGGCGTTAGAGTTGGTAAGTTTATTGGTAGTAAAAAGACTAATACAATTTTGGGATTGTCTCGCGCTGGCGTATTTTCGGTTAATTTAACTACTGACGAGATAAAGCCATTTCAGTGGCAGACTGAGGGTATTACCAATTATATGGCCTATGCAACAAGCGGCAGTAATGAAGCTGTTTTAGTGTTAGATGAAGCCGGTTTTCTCAATGTGTTTGAACAGGAAAACCAGTGGCAACTGGCTCATCGTTTCCAAATAATTAACAACCCTAATTTAGAGAAAAAAGCTAAATTAATCGCAAATAAAGCACATAATCTTATGTATTTAGTTTATGACAATACAATTTCAAAAATCGATTTAGATGCTCAAACAGTAACTGAAATTATGTCTGTTAGTGAAGGTATTAATCAACTGACTTGGGTAGGCGCTTTTGCAGAAGAGCACGACCATTAACTTTTTTTAAAACTCACTTTGGTTTCCCATTAAAGTGAACTTCATGCCGGCAACGCTACATTGCCGGCATTTTTTAGTTATTCATTGTCTTAAATCCATATTCAAGGGATATTTTCTACTAAA
This sequence comes from Pseudoalteromonas sp., assembly GCF_041629635.1. Lineage (GTDB taxonomy): Bacteria > Pseudomonadota > Gammaproteobacteria > Enterobacterales > Alteromonadaceae > Pseudoalteromonas. The sequence goes on from NZ_JBFKMX010000031.1 coordinate 1,589, forward strand.
GAATCACTCTCTGACGAATAATACCGAAACCAAGTAGGATCAACATCAAATAAGAAAATGTTCCCCCGCTACTTTCGCTTGTTTTTTCTTTTACTGGCTCACTTGGCGATGGGTTAGAACTTGTGCTGAAATTTGCAGTCAGTTCAATACTTGTGCCTTTTAAAACACCACATTCTACGTAACTTTCAGCTGTATGATAAAAGAAGTTATTTGTATTGAATTGCCCAGTTGCAATATCTTGATAGCCATCATTATTAAAATCGCTCACGGATACAGCTGTTAAGCCATCTTCACCCTTACCAATTTCAACAGCATTACTATAACTTCCGTTTAAGTTGTATATAATGCGTAAACTATATGGCCCATAGTGTGCTGTCACTATGTCCATATCGCCATCATCATCGACATCTGCAAATCCCACACCGTATGGTGCATTACTCTCATCAACTACAATGCCTGAAAACCCATTTGACGCACGATATAAAGACACATCACCTGTGTCGATTTCTGCTGATACGATTGTCAAACCATGCTCTTCATCAATATAACTATCTAATGTAACAGCCGCTTTATTTGCTATAACCTGTTTCTTTTTGTAGCCGTCGGCCAATTTTTCGTAAATCGCAATCTCTTGATTTTGAATTGAATTAACTAGTTTAAATAAATCGCCGGATCTATCAGCCGAAAAGCTCGACATAATCAATTCAGCAGAACCATCATGATTTATGTCAGCTGCGCTTATGGCGTAAGGGATAGTATTTGAGATTTTAATAATCTCTGATTCAACTAATTGTCCCGCGCCATCATTGCTATAAACACGAAGCTGTTTAGCACCATACTCTGCTACCAATAAATCCAAAAAGCCATCTTCATTCATATCATAGGTTGCCATCGCTGAGGGATAATTTAATGAAGAGACGAAGCTACTCGAATTAAATGTGCCATTACCTTGGTTTTGATATTTAATAATTTGCCCTCTAAAAAGGCTAATTCCTAGTAAATCACTATTACCATCGTTGTCTATATCGAGTGTTGTAAGGGTTTTAGCACCGCCGCTAGCGTTGCCGATAGATGATCTAGTGGTACTCGTTTTGATACCTTGACCAAAGTCACAATGCTGGCCGCTCCAATGTGAAAAACTACCACCTGAATTCGCACTTGGAGAAAGCATCACACTATTATTTTCAGTACTTATGGTGCAGCTGCCAGTACACGTTTCATCACCATATTTAACATTACCATTACCTGTAACCTCTAAAGTTATTTGGTTTGCAAGCGCACTCAAAGGCAAATTAACTAATATTGCAATTGCACAGATATTTTTTTTCATTTTATTCTCCTAAAGGTCCAACCTTAAGCAAAATACCTATTCCAACTTCTCAATTGCAATTGAGAAGTTATCTCGATACTATTTGAAAGTTATCTTATTTATTTTCAGAAGGTTACAGTGAGATATTTTTATATAGGAAAGTTTAAAATTGAACCTGAAAAGAATAAGGTAAGTTTACCTAAAGCCGAATTTCGCCTAGAACCTCGGGTGATGGCTATATTATGTTATTTGGTCGAACACTCAGGTCAGGTGCTCACTAAAGATAAAATTTTAACGGCACTTTGGCCGAATCAAACCCTAGAACCTGAGCTCGTCACAAAAGCTGTTTTCGAAATTAGAAAGATACTTAACGATAATCCTAAATCGCCTCAATTTATCGAAACCATTCCTCGAAAAGGCTATGTATTTATAGGCAGAATAGAATCAAAAACGCGCAAACTGAAAATATCCAGCCTTTTGCTAGTAGGTATATTTATCTGTGCATTGATTTTGTTGTTTCTACACAAAAATGCGCAGCAAAGTGAGATTAACTTAGTTAACTTAACAACTAAAAAGACCATACGACATAGTAGCGATGGGGAAATCGGTTCGATAAGCGTAAATAACCGTGACCAACTTTTGTTTACTCACAAAGAACACGCTTTGTCTAAACTTTACCTACACGATAATAAAACGCTTAATAACACCTTGCTTGAAACACACCCATCTAAAATAAAAGGCCTATTTTCATCAGGTGACAGTGATTATATTATTAATTGTGATGACGCTTGTTCTGTTGTTAAGCGCAGCAAGAACAGTGTCACACCTCTAATAACACTGAATGAGAGGATTGTTAAATTAAGCGTTTCTCCCAATGAAAAGTGGCTGGCATTACAAACCACCAAATACAATAGACATAATGTTGTGTTAATTTCGTTGCAAGAAAAAGATCACAAATTTTTCTACCTGCCTCATGACGGCAGTGAAAAACACCCGATATTTGCCAACAATGAGAGCCTGTATTACATATCACAAACAGCGGACAGAAAGACTTATTTAGCCAGCTACAATATCGTTTCAGGTAAAACAACAACTAAGCCATTACCGATTGATAGAGTTGGCAGTCTATCTCTTTATAGTGGTTCAAAGTTTGTTATCTCTGGACGTTACAAAGGGCAGTATGCTTTATGGCTAATGGCTTTAGATTCTTTGTCATTGTCAGTTTTAGCTAACATTGATCCGCAGCAGAAAGTGACTGGAGTTGCGGTGGATACTAAAAACAAGACAATTCATTACGCCATTCAAAATCGCCCTATCACTATACAAAGTAAAGGCGCATTATCAATTAAAATTGAGCACCCAAGCCTCAATCTTGATGGTCTATACCTTGCCAATAGTAATGACTTTATTTTTAGCTCAAATCGCTCAGGAAGCTACGAAGTTTGGTTAGAGTCAGATGGTCAACAATCAAAACTAACTGAAATTAGTGCAAGCTATATTCATACGATTAAAGTTGATAACACAGAAAACCTGATTGCTATTAGTTATACCAAAGACAAAACCAAACATATTGCGATTTACTCTTTATTAAACAATACAATAATGTCGGATATAACAATAAAGAACGATAGCTATTTACTCAATTTTAATCACACATCTACGCATTTATTTATCAGTCAACGCGCAACCCGTAACTATGATTTAGTGAGTTTAAATATCGAGAATGAAACACAATCTAAACTAGCTCTAAATGCAGGAATTACTGCGATAAGTGACCAAGATGGGGTTTATTTTTATTCATTTAACAAGCACGCTTTGGTCTATCAAACTCACTTAGGCAAAACTATTACCCTTTTTGATTTTTCAGATAAAGCGCTAAATATCAGAGCTAATAGTATCAAACTTACAACAAACGGATTTTTTTATTTAAGTAAAATTGATACGAACCAAGTGATTAGTTTTTACGACTTCGACTTAAAAATATCAAAGCCACTTTTTATGCTCAACCATAGTCAATTTGTTACTGATTTTGGGTTTATTGATTCAAACCCCTATATCATTTTTGATGAAGATAAAGATGTAACGAGTCAAATAATCAGCCTTGAAGTAATTAATTAACCCCGACGCAATAGCGTTTTTAAACATTTAATAAATCTGATCGTTATCTTAGATAAGTAGTTAGCCGGCAATAAAAAAGCCGACTAACTAGTTCAAAAGCGGAATATTTAGTGCTTTTCACTCTCTCTTTTGGCATTTTCAACAAATACTTGGCTGAGCTGGAAAAGTGTTTCTGCGGTGCCTTCTAGCCCTTTACGGCTGTTAAACTCCAACTTACTATGAAAGTTATGACCGCCCGTGAATATATCAGGACTTGGTAACCCCATAAACGATAAACTTGAGCCATCTGTCCCCCATCTTGCCGCAGTTTGTTTGGGTGTTATGCCAGCACGTACGGTTGCTTGCATTGCATAATCAACTAAATAGGGATGTTGTTTTATCACCTCATGCATATTTTGATAGTTATCAGTTATTTGTACTTTTATCTCTGTATTTGGGAAGTCTTTTTGAGTTTTTGACGCTAAATCGTGAATGAGCTCTGATTTTTTATCCAAATCAGTCAATTTAAAGTCCCTTAGCAATATTTCAATTTCAGCACTACTTACAGCTAAATTTGCTTTTTCTAGGTGAATAAAACCTGTCCGACCATCTGTTTCTTCTGCCCTTTGAGATACTGGTAAACGGGTAATAAAACTTGCGGCAGCGTATCCCGCATTGATCATCGCTCCTTTTGCCTTTCCGGTATGAGCATTTTGACCAATAAATTCAACTTTTACCTCACGCGCATGCCATGTTTCATTTGTAATATTACCTAAAGCACCGCCGTCTACTGTATACGCAACATCTGCGGGGAAATTAGCCACATCAAATTTCTCGATACCCATACTGGTTTCTTCATCGGGAGTAAATGCAATGGCAATATCGCCGTGAATTATTTCAGGGTTTTTCTGTAATCTGGCAACCAAATCCATAATGGCAGCTATGCCCGCTTTATCATCAGAGCCCAAGAGTGTTGTGCCATCAGCGGTGATGATGTCATCACCAATCAGTGTATTTAACACTGGATTTGCTGCTACACGGATCACTTGCTTTGGATCTGCCGGCAATACAATGTCACCTCCTTGGTAATTACGATGCACAATTGGTTTAACGTTATTTCCAGAAATACCAGGTGAAGTATCTAAATGTGCTATTAAGCCAAACGGTTGAATATTTAAGCCTTCAGCTTTGCTATTTGCAGGTAATAAAGCATAAACAAAACCAAATTCGCTCATACGAACATCTTTCACACCCAGTTCGCGTAATTCTTGTGTTAACTGTTTTGCAAACTCAATTTGATTGGTTGAGGTAGGCACTGTAGTGCTCGTGTCATCCGATTGCGTATTAATTTGAACATAACGAATAAAGCGTGCCATTACAGATTTATCAGCAGTTGACGCTGCAAACAATAATTGGCAATTAAATGCTAAAAGCATTAAAAGTAAAGCTGAATACTTCATAAAAACACCAATATTTAAGCACATACTGATGCATTGTTTATTGCACCTGATGTATTGATTAAGCCAAATAAATCCTTCGGATTTGACAGGGATGGAACAAGCTCTACACGCTCACCAATCTCAAATTGAGTTGCTAAATCATAGAGGTATCGTAATGTTGAGAAATCCTCCAAAGCAAAACCAACTGAATCAAAGATAGTTATTTGTTGTAAATTGTCACGCCCTTTACTTTTTCCAGCGATCACTTGCCAAATTGCATTTACAGGATGCTCAGGTGGTAATTGTTGAATATCACCTTCAACACGAGTTTGCGGTTCATGTTCTACAAATATCTTGCCCAATGTTAACAGCTCAGCACTTATTTCTGTTTTTCCAGGACAATCTCCTCCCACCCCATTAATATGAACACCTGGTGAGACCATATCTGCAGTCAGAATCGTGGCATAATTTTTATCCGCAGTTACCGTTGTAATAATATCTGCGCCTTGACAACAATGCTCAGCGTTCTTACAACGTATTACAGTAAGTTTTGGATATTGCTTTAGGTGTAGCTCTAACTTATCCATTGCTTTTGAATCAATGTCAAAAATACGTAGCGTGTTCACACCCATTAAGCAATGGAATGCTATCGCTTGAAATTCACTTTGAGCACCACTGCCAATCATCGCCATCACATCGACTTTTGGTTTCGCTAATGCTTTTGCCGCCATAACAGACGTAACCGCGGTTCGAATGGCTGTTGCCAATGTTAATTCACTCAATAATAATGGATAACCGCTAGCTACATCAGCGAAAGCGCCAAAAGCCATTACAGTGGAATACCCATTTTTTGGATTATTGGGATGCCCATTAACGTATTTGAATGAATACTGATGTTGATCTGCGATTGGCATTAACTCAATAACGCCTTCAGAACTATGTGCAGCTGTTCTTGCTGACTTATCAAATTGTTCCCATTTCTTAAAATCACTTTGCATATAGTCAAGTAACTGTTGCATAAAGTTAGGCAACCCAACTTTGCTAATTAAGTTAGTTAAGGTATTAACATCTATAAATAAAGTCATAGTCCACTCAAGTTTTTAATTAAAGTATGTTGTAACTTTAGCGAGTAGCATTGCCAATAGATAGCCAATAAACTGTACAATTTGAGCCATATACTATACATATTGTTTTATACCAATTTTCTTTTTGTAAGTTCTTAGTTATGGACACAAAATTTGATGAGAAAGATAAACAGCTTATCTCTTTACTTAGACAAAACGCTCGCACCCCTGTAGTCACTCTTGCTAAAGCGTTAAATGTCTCTCGTGCGACGGTGCAAAATCGGCTAGATCGCCTAGAACAACACGGCATTATTTTAGGGTATACCGTAAAATTAAAGCCTGAAATTGAGCTTGACCCAATTAGGTTGTTGATGAATATTTCTCTAGAAGCAAAAGACGAACCCCAAGTGATTAAAAAGCTTCATGCTTACCCACAAGTTATCGTTATTCATCATACAAGCGGGCACTGGGATCTGATTGCGGAAATTCGAACCGATACCTTGTCTTCTCTTAACAAGTTGTTAGGTGAAATTCGTTTAATTCATGGCATTATAAAAACAGAAACCAACCTGTTATTAGACAGCACCTTTTAATAAGGGCTAAGTTTCGCCAATAGCAATATACAACCAGAGCTGATTTTGAATTTTGAATTTTGAATTTTGAATTTTGAATTTTGAATTTTGAAAGAAACTTGCTCTTAACAACATAAAAAAAAGCACTTTTTAAATCACCCTTTGGCATTTTTTACACAATACGCTTCAAGATTTCTTTGACAAAGGGTGATTTGGCTTTGCCGTAATCATCTTGTACGGTTATACCTTCTGCCAGTACTTTGCGTTTTTGCGCTTCGTAAGCTGCTCTGTCATCTGGGTTATTTAGCATATGCTCTTTGTAAGTGACTTGCTTTTTATGCTCTTCACTCTCTTTTTCAATCACATGCATATGTACATTAAACACTTCATTGTTATATAAAACGGCTATATCTTTTCGTGGTCGAGTAGCTGGGAAGGGGTTTTCGCTATGTTGGTCAACAAAGCCAAAGCTTTTAAGATAAGCGACGGCATCTTGCAAATGGCCAGTTTGATATAAAATCGAAATATCAATAATGCCTTTGCCTGCCACTTTAAAAGACGAGGAGCCAAAGTGGAGAAAATCAAAGCGTTCGTCTGCAAGTTCAGCCATTACTGCCTCGGCAACATCTAAAAACACTGCTCGCCAAGGGTTAAAGCTTGCAGGTACCAAACTGTAGTTACAAAACGATATCATTTGAAAGCCAATCTATAGTTTTGCTAAATAGTAACTGTTTGTTTAGCCAACTTAAATCTGAATTAGTTTATTGTGAAATAATTTGTACCAGAACAACTAACAATATTGCGAATCATTATCACTTGATCTAAAATTGTCATCACTAAGTACATAGCTTATTCGCTAGATACTTAATAAATAACAATAAACGTGCGCTTTTTATGATGGCAATTAAACGCCCATAGTTTCAGCCAACTTAAAAAGTTAAACGGATTCCCCTGGTATGTTAGTAATGTTTGACCAATTTTGGTCATTTTCCCTACTTAGTTAACCTGAGCTCGGGATAATAAATTACTTTCTAGCAGCTACTTTTACTTATTACTGCGTTAAATTTGTTTGCAATAGGCTCGCTATTGACGCACAAATTTGCCTTGTACTAAGAAAAACTATCAAGCTAGAAGGTATGAAATAACATAGCTCATATATTTCAAGTATTTAGTTAACTTCTTAACCCGAGTTCAAGTTAAGTTAACACACTTAAGGGCACGAAAGTGCCCTGTTTTTCCTAGCTGATTAAGTTATGATTGATTAACTGCTGGCGAAATTTGCGCGGTGTGCAACCTTTAATCGCTAAAAATCGCCGATTAAAGTTAGACACATTATTAAAACCACATTGATCACTTATTACCGAAATCGGTGACGTGCTAGTGACAAGCAGTTTGCATGCTTTACCAATACGTAAGCGATTAATAAACTCTGTTAGCGTTGTTTCAGTGCGTTGTTTAAAATACCGATGAAAATGGTTAGTCGACATATGGGCAAGCTCGGCAAGCTGATCGGCATATAAGCTTTCGGTGTAATGCGCATAAATAAATTCAATGACCTGATTTAATTTTCCATTGTCTTTTTCCATTTGTTTGCCAAAGGCAAACATCGGGGAAGATAATGTCTGTTGTTCACAATCTTGCTGCATCACACTTAGTAGTTCTAACAATAAAATTAAACGCTGAGTTACACTGGCATTTTCCATTTGTTCAAACAGTGTTTTAGCACTCGATGCACATACCTCGGAAAACTTAATGCCTTTTAAGGAGCGCGCCAAAAGCGACATCATACCTTGTAGTTCTTTATGATCTCGCACTAACTTATCAAGCCATTTTACTGGTATTTGCGCCACATACACAATTTGCTCGGTTCCGTCTTTATTGCTTTCAGACTGCCATGTATGTGGAAGATTCGGCCCAACAAATACCAAATCTAAATCGCCGTATTCTTCAATATGATCACCAATATGGCGCATACCTTTGCTGTTTAAGGTTAAGCAGATTTCATATTCAGGGTGATAATGCCAACTAAATGGCATGTATGGCATCAGGTATTTATGATACCGCCATGACGCATCTGTTGGGGTTATGACTTTTTCACAAAAAGCACGCATCTTTGTTCACTATTCCCGACAAGTTATTAAAAGACATTTCAACAGAATCCACGCCTTCAATTGATACGATTCAACTTAGTTTTGATATTTTCCTATTGTAAAAAGTGTATTTAAGTATCGCTATAAGCGAAAAGTCGCAGATGTTTTGCATTCTTTTTCGCCATATTCCGGTATAACAAATCAGCGTATTGATTGAAAAGTATTATTAATAAATAGAAAAATACCGCTAACAAGCTAAATATCTTGGCAGACTAGAAAAGTTTACTGTCTATAAGGTATTTCCCCCTAAGAAATTGCTAAATCAGGCATGTGAACACGAGGTGGTAGCAATTCCCCTTGTTTTTGTCTGCCCGTCAAAATCAAATTTTTGCTATCACCTCACCACTTGGGCGAACTAACAAAACAACAATAATTAGGAATAAATTATGAAAGCCTATCCAGTCGTGCTCTTGGTACTAATTACTTTTTTTGTGATTTCGTTTGTCACAAATTTACTTGGTCCCATCTTTCCTGCGTTAATTGAGAGTTACCAAATTGGGCTTTTACTTGCGGGGTTCTTCCCATTTGCTTTTTTTGCCGCCTACGGCTTAATGTCTATTCCGGCTGGCTTAATTGCGCAGCAAAAAGGTGAAAAATTTGTCATCTTATTAGCTTTTTTGCTCGCTGCTATCGGCGCTGTATTATTTGTGCTATTGCCGAGTTTTGCCATGGCGATGTTTGCACTTTTTACCATAGGTAGCGCGATGGCTCTTTTGCAAGTTGCCATTAATCCATTGCTTAGACGTGCTGGCGGCGAGCAACATTTCGCTGCATTTTCGGTGGCTGCACAGCTTCTTTTTGGCGCGGCGGCAACCTTATCGCCTATCGTTTACAGTAGTTTGGTGGCTCATATTCAGACTGGTAGTGAACTTGGTAAACAGTTAAGTTTATTTACTCAGCCAAATAAAGGTTGGCTAATTATGTACGCTTTATTTGCTTTAATAAGTATTGTGATGCTGCTTGTTACATCATTTATGACTATTCCCAAAGAGCAGCAATCATCGCAAACACTTCGTTTAAGCGATTCACTTGCCCTTTTTAAAGACAAAACCGTGGTGTTATTTTTTATAGCCATCGCTTGTTATGTCGGTTTAGAGCAAGGCATTGCCAACTCAATTTCAGTATTTCTGGCAACCTACCATGGTGTTGACCCAATGACACAGGGCACTGACGTGGTAAGTCAGTTTTGGTTACTGCTTACCATAGGTTGCATTTTAGGTTTAGCTTTACTTAAAGTGATGGATGCTAAATTAGTGCTTAAATTGTTTTCAGTTGGTGCGGCATGCTCGTTGGTTTTCGCTATTTTTGGTTCAAAAGAAATTGCCTTAATAGCCTTCCCTGCATCGGGTTTCTTTTTATCAATTATGTGGTCGGTGATTTTCTCTTTAGGTCTTAATTCTATTGTCAAAGGTCACAGTGCAGTATCTGGAATTTTGTGTACAGGTATTGTTGGCGGTGCTTTGGCATCACCAATTATTGGCTTTATTGCCGAACTTTCAGGTTATTTGCGCATTTCATTACTTGTGCTGTTTATTCCGCTTGGTTTTATTCTAAGCGTCAGTTTCTGGGCAAAACCACTGGTAAAAAACCACACCATTCAACTTATTAAAAAACGCGAAGCACTGGATTAAATAGCAACATGACAATTATAAATACCCCTTACGTTACCTGTGTTGATCTTGGCGGCACAAAACTCGCTATCGCAAATATTCAAAACGGTGAAATAATCGCATTTCACCAAGTGCCCATTTGCGCTGATTTGAGTAAAGATGATTTTAATGCGTTTTTAATATCTGAAATTACGCCATTTATAACCAATGCTTGCCAAGGTATTTGTATTGGTGTGCCCGGTTTAGTCGAAACTGGCACAGGCTTTGTTATAGAAGTGCTTAACATACCAAATTGGCAAAATGTTGAGTTAAAAACACTCATTGAATCAACGTTTAAATTACCAGCTCTTATTCATAATGATGCAAATTGCTTTACCTACGGCATCTACAATAATGCCAAATATTGCCATTTTGATAATTTAGTTGGCGTTACACTCGGCACAGGCTTAGGTGCTGGGTTAATTTTAAATAGCAGGCTATATACCGGAAAGCAATCAGCTGCTGGTGAGTTTGGCAGCTTTCCCTATCTTGATGGCATTATTGAAGATTATTGCTCTGGTCAATTTTTTAAAAGACAAGGCATCGATGGCTTAGCAACTTTTCAACTTGCAGAAGCGGGGGATAGTAACGCCCTTGCAATTTTTGCAGAGCTCGGAGAGCACCTAGGCAACGCCATTATACAAGTTGTGCAAGCGTTTAACCCTGAAGTTATTGTGTTTGGTGGCTCGGTATCTAAAAGCGCGCCTTTTTTCATAAATACGCTGCAAACCACATTGCAAAATAAACTGCCACCGAGCGTATTTAATGCGCTGCAGATCCACTTTACCCAAGACACCAAAACCGCATTATTTGGCGCCTATTATCTTTTCCAAGTTGAGGTTATTTCTTGTGACTAAACGATTTACACTGCCCCTTTTGTTGTTAGTATCACCAATTTTTGCGAATCAAACTGCGATTGATCAATTAGCTGATCACCTACAAGTAGAATACAACTTGTTAGATGCGATGAACCCAACTTGCCCAGGAGAAGTTAAAAACTGCTATTTATCAGAGCTCACCTTAACTTATCCAGCTGCAACTAATTACAGTGACTTTTCAATCTTTTTTAGCCAGTTAATGCCTATTTATTCAGTTGAATCTGAGCTCTTTACAATCACTCATATCAATGGGGATCTTCATAAGATAACACCAAAAGAAGGCTTTAAAGGTTTTCAAAAAGAAGCGCCAGAAACAATTCGTTTTTATACAAAAGATTCGCAAATTACGCGCTCAGAGTTTATGCCCAATTACATTGTGACCAACAAAGATGCGACAAAAAATATCAGTGCAAAAGTCATAAAAAGTACGCAAACCGTGCTGGATGCAACCACCGAGCTCGAACGTCAGCCCTACCTAGCGCAGTTTACTGGATTAAACCAGCTCAGGGTGAGCAACCAAGATAAAACGCCTTGGATGGGCGCCGAATATCTCTACCAAACGCAGGTGAAGCCAAGCTTAACTAAAGCGCCTGTGAGTTTGATCCCAAAACCAAAGCATTTAGAAATAATAAGTGCAGATAGCATAGTAAACTTAGCTAAGGGCTTAGTGCTTTCGTCAGAGTTATCAAATAATCACGCACTTTCGGCTGCATTTACGCGCTTAGACATGCTTGGTATCAAGCAAAGTCAAAACGGCATAAAAACTAAGCTTATAACAGATGCCAGTTTGCCCAATGAGGCATACCAGCTAAATATAAATCCAAAGCAAATTGTGATTAGTGCCAGCAGCAATACCGGAGCATTTTATGCCTTAATGTCGATTGCCGGGCTTGTCAGTATTGATAATTTAACGGTACCAAGCCTTAAAATAGATGATGCACCGCATTTTGAATTTCGCGGTTTACATGTAGATGTTGCGCGCAATTTCCGCTCTAAAGAGTTTATTTTAAACACCTTGTCACAAATGGCTGCTTATAAACTCAACAAGCTTCACCTACATTTGGCTGATGATGAAGGTTGGCGCTTAGCCATTGCAGATTTACCTGAACTTACAGATGTAGGAGCTTATCGCTGTTTTGACTTAAGCGAAACAGAATGCTTATTGCCGCAATTAGGTGCTGGCAATGATAAAAACAATAAAATCAACGGCTTTTACAGTAAAGCGGATTATCAAGAAATTTTAAAATTTGCTGCACTTAACCATATTGAAGTGATCCCATCGCTTGATATGCCTGGACATTCTCGCGCAGCGGTTAAAGCCATGGATGCCCGTTATCAAAAGTACATGGCACAAGGCGATAAGCTTAAAGCTGAGCAATATTGGTTAAGTGAAGCAAACGACGCCACGGTTTACTCGTCCATTCAACATTACAATGACAATACACTTAATGTATGTTTACCAAGTACGTATACGTTTATCGAAAAAGTAATTGATGAATTAATCGCGATACACCAAGAAGTAGGCGTTGAGCTTACAACTTATCATATTGGTGCCGATGAAACCGCGGGTGCATGGATAAATAGCCCTGCCTGTAATGCACTGAAATCTAGTAATCCTAAAGTAACCTCCTTTAACGGCTATTTTATTGAAAAAGTAGCACATATGATCGACAGCAAAGGTATTAAAGTAGCTGCTTGGAACGACGGATTAGGCGATACCCAAGCGACTAATATGCCAAAATCAGTGCAATCAAATGGCTGGTCTATGATCACCGAAGGTGGTCACAAAGATGTTCACGCGCAAGCAAACTTAGGTTGGGATATGGTGCTCTCAACACCTGAAGTTACTTATTTCGACTTTCCTTATCAAAGTCACCCAGAAGAGCGAGGTAATCATTGGGCAGCGCGCGCAATTGATGGCTTTAAAGTCTTTAGTTTTATGGCTGAAAACTTACCAGCGCACGCTGAAATATGGCAAACCAAAGAGCAGCATAATTACAGCGCTGATGATAGCCAACACCGTCTAGCAAAAAATGTTCGCTTTAAAGGGCTACAAGGTCATTTATGGAGCGAAATGCTGCGCTCAGATAAACAAGCCGAATACATGCTTTACCCAAGGCTTTTAGCGCTTGCTGAGCGCGCATGGCGCCGCGCCGACTGGCAACTAGATTACAATGAGAAAGGCCGTGTATACAATCAACACTCGAATGTATTCACTGAAAAACACATACAAAATAGAGAGCAAGACTGGCAACGCTTTGCAGCTCTTGTTGGCTTTAAAGAAATCGCTAAACTCGATGCTTCGGGTGTGTTTTATCGTGTGCCTACGGTTGCAGCAAAAGTAAAGGATGACAAATTAGATGCTTTTACACCTTACCCAGGCTTTATCATAGAAGTACAAAGCAAGAATGGTAAGTGGCAAGCGATTGAAAATATGCAACATCATGAAAAGATTAACGCTGTTAGAGCCCGCAATCAGCACCGAATTGGTCGCAGCCTAACATTAAGCGAATAACTTCAGTTTAAAAATCAGGTTTGCTTAGTTAAGCAAACCTGATGTCTAAAATTTTATTAATCGATTTATTAAGGCTTTATATTCTTGAGTCCGCCAAATAAATTAGCATTTACTAACATCAACTTTTTGCAAGCTTGTCTTTAACTTTTCTAGGGTAATGGGTTTTGATAAATGCTCATTAAATCCAATATTTAGCGCTAACTCTTTGCTTTCGGTATCTGCGTTTGCAGTAAGCGCATATATGGGTAAAGCATCAAATTCAGGCATTGTCCTAATTTGCTTGGTCGCTTCATAGCCATCTAGCACGGGCATTTGGCAATCCATTAGCACCACATCATAATGCTGCTTTTGCACCGCGTTTACTGCTTGCTCTCCATTTTCAACCACATCAAAAGTCATGTTTAGTTTTTCAAGCATGGCTGATATTACTTTTTGATTTACTAAATTGTCTTCCGCAACCAAAATATGCAATGTTTTGAGCAGCTCATTACTCGCTTTCTCAACGGTTATTGCTGGCTTTTCAGATAGTTGCATTTGCGCAGTAAATGTAAAAATACTGCCTTGTGGATCATTATTTTGCACTTGGATATCACCTTTCATAAGGCGACTGATTTCTCCACTAATCGCAAGCCCCAAGCCTGTACCGCCAAAATTGCGAGATGTTGAGGAGTCCGCTTGAATAAATGGCTTAAAAATCTCATTGTGTTTATCTTCTGCAATACCAATACCTGTATCAGCAATACTAATGATTAGTTCAATGTTACCCTCACTAAGAGGGTTAATCTTAGCGCTAAACGAAATCTCTCCTTGCTTTGTAAATTTAAGAGAATTACTGCATAAATTTAATAAGACTTGCTCAATTCGAGTTTGATCGCCAATCACATACATTGTGCTAGGAATATCAATATCATGATGCCACTCTAATTGTTTTTCTTTGGCCAAAGTCGCAAACATATTTGCCATATCATTTAATGATTCAGCAAGCTGAAATGGTTGCAAATCCAGAGCCAGTTTACCAGATTCAATTTTTGAAAAATCTAAAATATCACTGACAATATTGAGTAATACACGAGAAGAAGCATTAATTTGTTGAATATAAGATTTAATCTCGTCAACGTTATTGCTTTTTTGTGCCAGTTGACCAAAGCCAATTACCGAGTTCATTGGCGTTCTTATTTCATGGCTCATATTGGCGACAAAGCGGCTTTTTGCTTTATTCGCTTGTTCTGCTTCGTCAGTTGCTTTTTTCAAAGAGCGAGTTCTCTGTGCTACCAACTTATCAAGCATTTGTTGTTGACTATTCATTATCAAGACAATCAACATAATGACCGTCGTAATAATCACTAACAAACCATAAAGTGGAGCAAGTCCTTTATTTTGACGATCAAACAAGTTTGCTCGGTTGATATGGAATGCAATTTTCCAAGATTGGCCGAGTAAATCTATTTGAATCGATTTAAAAGCTTGACTGTTTTCATATACCGATTTCGCTGAAGCATTACTGTAAAAATACTTCCCTGACCTTGTATCTTCTACACGGATAAAAAACATTTCTTTATCAATTTGGTTGAACGCATTGTTTAACAGCTGATCTGTAAGGAATACCCCGGTTGCAAAACCAATTACTGTGATATTCTCTCGATGTATATTGCTTTTATCATTTGCAAAAACCGGAAAAAACAATAAAAAAGCAGGTTGTGTTTTTTCTGACTGCACTAAGTTGATAATTGGGGTTGCTTTAGGTTGGTAGTTACCAAGGACCTTCGCAAGGGTAATTTTGCGAGATGAATTCGAGTAAACATTAAACCCTATCGCATTTTCGTTTCCTTTCACTGGATAGATATATTTCACATAGATAATAGGATCATCGCTTGCAAGTGATGGCCCTTTAATTATTTTGCCTGCACCGTATATCTTTACTAATTCATCACTTTTTTCAGCCAGTAGAGATTGAGGAATTATTGGGTTCCATGAAAGTGCTTTAAGGGTTGCCGAATTTGAGTAGAGCTGCTCAGCTATCGCATCAAATCGTGACAAAGATACATTCGGATTAGACTGAACTTCATTGGCTAATTTTTCCAAAATAGCAACCGTGTTTGTTAATTCACGATGCACTTTATTTTCAACTGATTGCACCTCTTTTTCTAACAACTCTCGGGTGTTATTCTTTTCTGACTCAATAAAAAACAGAGTAATGGCTAACACAGCCGTAAAAAGACATACAATTGAAGCTAATAGAACATTACTGGCTTTTTTTTGCTGAACAGTTCTTTTCTTATAACCCACTGAACTCAAAATAAATGGTGTAGCCAGTAAAACCCCCAAAGAGTCCCCTAACCACCAA
Source organism: Pseudoalteromonas sp. (assembly GCF_041629635.1). GTDB lineage: Bacteria > Pseudomonadota > Gammaproteobacteria > Enterobacterales > Alteromonadaceae > Pseudoalteromonas. The sequence continues at coordinate 17,606 of NZ_JBFKMX010000031.1, forward strand.
TACATAACCGTTATCCAGTAATTCGCACTGTCATAATTCGGGTTAAAGTAGCTTAAAGAAAAAATACCAATATTGGCAGAGACAATATTGATTAAAAAGCCAACCACCAAAATAAAATAGATAAGTTTTTTGTAAGACAAATGTAAGGGGTTGCCTATCCATTTTTTTAAGACTAGGGCCCCTAACCACGCCTGTAAACTCGCCCCACTAGCGATAAAAAAGTTTTGTAGACCAATGTTACTGAAAACACTCGTTAACTGAAAGTCTGGTGTCACAAAACAATTAAAGCTAAAAGAGGCCAATAAAACAGCTGGGACAAATGCTAAGCCATATAAGTAACATCCAGCTAGCGCAATGCCTGCTGGGAGCCAAATAGGCATCACTTGTGACTGGAAAGAAATAAACGATAAAATATAGCCTGAAATCAGAAAAGCAATTAATAACTTCCAATACAAGCTTTTGATAGCTAAAAGTTTAAAATTAGCATTCTCAGTTTCTGATCTCATATAATTTTCCTAACTAATCATCTATCTAAAATAGAAAGCTTGCTATTAAAGTGCAATATATTTGTCACATGGAAGGATTAGTAATGTGACTATACATAGTTGATTACAATAATAAACCTGCTTAAATATGATGATCTTAAAATTAGTATAGGCATAAGTAGTTACTATAAAACTCTATTTTCGTGTGATTCTACTCCATTTAACATTGCCTTTGATAAATATCTTTCTAACTACCCATAATATGGCTACAAAAAACCATGCTTTTCAATTACTCCTTTAAAAATTAAAGGGTACTTACGAATGCGATTGCCAATGTAATCATCGGCTAATATTTGTTGGCAAAACTCATCGATCGACAAATCAGCTTCAAACAGCCATTCCATGCGTTCCAGCGCAATTAAAAAGCCTCTTTTTAAATATTGTTGGGTTTGGTACTCATCAACATTATGTTTAACTATCGCTAATTTTTCAGGATTAGCTTTTAACTCCTCTATTACAGAGAGTAAATAGTGTTGGTTTTTAGGGTGCAATTTTTCTTTGCGATGACGGCGTAATGTCACGGTTTAACTCTCAAAAATACAAGTTGCATGTTATAAGGTTAAAAAGCTAAAAAAGTTTACTGCTACCTGTTTATTTTTCTACAAATAAACTCGAAAAGTTCGCATACTCATAATTTACACCATAAATACGTTTTAGTGCTTGGCTTTTATAGAGTTGCTCAAACGATGCTTCAAAATGTGTTTTTAACCGTTTACCTTTCTCAGTATTATGAAATACCAACCAAATAGGCAATTGGCCATGCAACTCAATTGTTTTAAAAATTTTCAGCTGCCTTTCATCCAAGTTATAAATATGATCAACCACAACATCTATTTTTCCCGATTCAAGAAGAGCTAACGCTTTTTTAATATCAGTAAAACGATAACTTTGACCATGTTGTGGCACAAACCGGTCATAAGCGTATTCTTCATACCAACCTACTGTGAGTGATGTAAAGTCTTCACTATGACGAAGTTTTGTTATGCGCGGGTTGTAAATCGCAACAATTGGAAATTCAAGATCAAGATGGTATTTAGGGAAGATTACATCACCCAGTAACGCCTTATCATTTTTGTAAACACCCACTAAAATGTCTGCTTTATTATTTTTGAACAATCGCTTAGCACGGGCAAAACTGCCAACATCGAATTCAATCCGGTGTTTATCAAAACTGCGTTTAATTAAATTAAGATATACCCCCTTGCCACCTGGCTCTGAAAACTCTCGCCAATGCGCTGATGCTACTTTTACAGATTCGGCAGAACAATAAAATGAGAGTTGTGTAAGTACTAAACATATCAATAAACGCATTACACTTTCTAAAAACTTGCTTCCACATGTTTTGAAAGTATAGATAATACTTTACATTGTGCATTACAAAGTAAGATTGTCATTCATTAATTTCATTGAGCTGACAAACAAATACTCGCCTATTTTTCATTTAACATTTTAGTAAGCATTATATAGCTGTTCTTGTTACGACTTAACAAATCAAGTTCAAGATTAGTTCGGGCGACCACCTTTTAAATTTCGAGTTATATTTTCTGAAAATAAAATCTCTAATTTGAGGGGAATTTTTAGCGTATGCTGTCAAAACACTTTTGTTTATTTACCTAACCCCAGGTTAAATGCCTGGTGTTATTTTTTAACGTCTGGAAAAGTTTTTTAAAAAGTAATTGAAAACGCTTATTAAGAAATGGATTTTTATAAAAATGGCGATGTTGTTTTGTAAATTGATCACTTAGTAAATAACCTAAGCGGATAAAAAGCTATGGTAAAATATAGAACTGTCATTTTATTAATCTCTCTAAATATTGTTTATCTGAGATTGCTCAATCAAGTCGGTTCATTGATTTTCACCCACAGCTAAAAGCTATTGTTATCACTTCAATCCAATTCGCTTGCCAGTTAAATCGTCAGGCTGTTATTGCAAACCTTCAAGAGATTCTTGTGTATAGCCAAAAGGCAGCCATATCTATATTCTGTTATTAGGCATCAAAATAGCTTACTTTTAGATGATTAAACACAACGTAAGCCAAAAACCTTGTGTTATACATGCCGTTAAATCAATATGTCCAACATGCTTGCAGAACAAGGTATTGACAGTATGAAGAATAGCTTATTGATTTATTGTGTAAATAAGATTAGTTCAGGAAAAAATAGATCCGAACCAGATTAAAACACTAATACGATGCTTTAACGCGAGCCAGCCTATTTATGCTAGATAGGCTTAAAATCTTTGATGTCTAGAACTAGAAAAAGCCAGCGTAATAGCTGGCTTTTATTTGAACGTTTTTTAATAACTTGCCGTTAATGTCACACCTGAATAAGCCGAATAACCATTTAATAAAATATGGTACGTACCGCCTGTTGCACCACTACTTAAACTACATGATTCATTATTTCCCCATTTATATGGGCGACACTCATAATCTGATGTGGTTGGCTGCGATCCTTTTTTCACATATAAGTCGACATCACCGCTGCCATTTGCAGTTGTTACGGTTAGCGTTTGGTTTGCAGGAACATCAATTTTAAAGAACATTTGGCTCTTTGCACCGCCAGATAAATTCGTCTTCGGTACACCGTTATCAAGACAATCAGTACAACCAGTATCGGCACTGTAGGTGGCAACTAAACTTGCGCCTGAATACGCTGAATAACCATGAAGCATTACAAAGTATTTGCCTGCTGCAGGTGTATTAAACTCACAGCTTTCATTATTACCATTTTTATAAGGGCGACAATCATAGCTGCCCGTGGTAGCAGCTGAACCTTGCTTCACATATAAATCAGCATCGCCTTGGCCCCCTGAAAGTGATATTGATAAACGAGACTGTCCAGCCGGTACTTCGACAAAATAACTGGTTTCACTTCCTGACGCGCCTGTTGCGGATACCGCTTGATCTTTAACTAACTCTGCCACTGTTGGTGGTTCAGGATCCACTGTGCCTTCAAGCGCGAATAACAACTCATTTGGTGAACCTGATTTTGCATCAGACACCTTATTCTTACTTGCCCCTGCTGATAATTTACTATCAATTTGTGATGGCGTGAGGCTACTGTTCTCATCAAGGTAAAGCGCGACTACACCTGCAACATGCGGTGCGGCCATCGAAGTACCGCTAATAGTATTTTCAGATGAATCTGAATTGTACCACGCCGATTTAATACTTGAGCCCGGCGCGTAAATATCTAAACAGCTACCATAGTTTGAGAAACTCGAGCGGTTATCGCTTGATGTGGTTGAGCCTACCGTAATTGCGGTTGTAGCTCGTGCTGGTGAATAGTTACACGCATTACTGTTATCATTTCCCGCAGCAACAACAAAACTAATGCCTGATGCCACTGCTGATTCAACAGCTTGATCTATTGCAGATGAGGCACCACCACCTAAACTCATATTGGCAACTGACGGACCACTTGCATTATTTTTCACCCAGTTGATGCCGTCAATTACACCCGATGTTGTACCTGAACCATCACAACCCAGGACTCTGACACCCACAATGTTAACATTTTTCGCGACACCGTAATTTTGGCCACCAATGGTGCCCGCAACATGAGTACCATGACCATTACAGTCAGAGGCATCGGAATCATTATCGACAAAATCCCAACCACTGCTGGCACGATTACCAAACTCATTGTGGGTATTTCGCACACCGGTATCAATAACATACGCGGTCACGCCAGAGCCATTAAAGTTGTATTGATAATTACTATCAAGCGGTAACTCGCGTTGATCTATGCGATCTAACCCCCATATAGCATTAGTTTGATTTGCATTTGTCGACACTAGCGGGTCAACTGAAATAATTTGTTCAGGTTCAATAAATTGAACAAGATCTTCTTTTAATAACTGTTTGAGTTGACCTTTCGACAACGTATACTGCGCACCGTTTAAGGTGTTGCCAAAGAGCTTATTGGCCTTTACACCATACTTACCACGAATTTTATCGACATTTTCTTTGGCTTGTTCCTCAATACCGCCATTGGCTAAACTTTTAGGTGGTGTTTTAAATACCACTACATATTTGTTTGGAATTTGTTTACTGGCGTTTACTTGAAGTAATTTATCGCTATTTGCATAGGCAAAGTTAGCTGAGCATACCGATGCGATTAATAACATTGTTTTTGAATATTTAAACATGACGTTTCCTTGTTGCTTGGTTTTATTAATAGCTAAAAACCTAGTTCAAAAAACAAACAGTTCAAATTACATTATCATTTTTTTAACATTTGTACCCATAAAAGAAATATTATTTATGAATGATTTATACTTAAGTAAGGTTATTCATTAGAAATCTTAGATACTAAAATCTGAAAGGCAATTATTTTAAAATACTTTATGCTTTGTAAATAAATGTAACCAAGTTTTCAAAATAATAAAAAAGAATGATAGAAATAATATATAAAACAATACGTTTTATTCATAGAATGAATAAATATTTTTGAAGGAAAAAAATAAAATAAGAAATTTTTAATCTAGTTTCAGCCCAAAAACTATCGCGTTAGTGACTTCTTCGTTTCTAGATAAATAAAAGCTTCCGTTAGCAGCTTACATCGCATGTTAATTTAATGTGAATATATTTAGGCTGACATATTCTTCAGTATCACCCTACAAATTGCCTCTCTTAATCAATAACAATCAAATAGCAAATTTTAAGGATGTTACGAAAACAATCGTGCATACATATTTTGTTTAATAGATAAATAGAGAGCATAAAAAAGGCGCAGAAGCGCCTTTAGCATGTGTTCATGAATAACTATTTAGAAAGTCATTGAGTATCGAACACCAAATTCACTTGCATCGTTACTCTTAATTACTAATACATAATCGCCAGTATTTAAACGTGCATCATCGTAACGCTCATCAAAAATATTGCGACCATATAAATCAACACGCCAGTTAGCATTCGCTGGTGAATAACCTACCGTTAAATTAACTAGGCTACGTGCATCTACTTTTGTTAAACGCTTAGGATCTGAGCTTGGCTCACCATACATTTCACTACGATACGAATAGTCAACACGGGTTGTGATAAGTGAGCCATCCGCTAATGCAAACTCATAGCTTGGGCTAATTGACGCTGTTAAGTCTGGCGTTAATGGTGCAACTGGTTTAACACCTGCTTGTTCATCTACATCCACATCCATATAACCTAAGCTTGTATGAACGCTAAAGTTATCAGTGATATACGCTGTACCTTCCCACTCAATACCACGTGACGTTTGCGAAACCACTAAATTTCGTGTATCGAAACCACCTTCAGATGTAGTACTTACTTGGTAAGGTAAGTCATCATAGTTAGTATTGAATAGTGCAATACTCATGCTGAAGTCGCTAGTAACTTGCCCTTTTAAACCCACTTCGTAGTTAACTGCTGTAATGTTGTCTGTTGCTACAAAACAATTTGGGTCACCGAATAGACAGTAAGGACGTGCCGGGAACTGACCACCTTGATAACCACTTTGGATGCTACCATACACATTTAAACCATTTTCAAGAGTGTAGTTAGCTGATAAATCGTAGCTTAACTGGCTCCAATCATCTTCTGCATGAGTTGGACCAATACCAACATTGGCGGTAGCTTCTTTTTCGTCTTGGGTATAACGTAAACCACCTGATACACGTAAATCGTCTGTCATGTCGTAACCAATATTAACAAATACCGCTTTACTTGCGGTTGTTTGGTCAAGTTCAAGTAAGTTTGCGCCGCCATTAAAGCGAGAATCAGCACCTTGGCGGTTGCTGCCTTCTTCTTCAAACCAATATAAGCCTGATACAAAGTCAAACTGACCTAAATAGCCATTGAACTGAAGCTCAACTGAAGTTTGATCTGCTTCACCGCGCTCTGGATAATGATCAAGTGCGTAAATTGTGCTGTCATCATCAAGGCCCGCTTTATACTCAGATGAGCGCTTGCTTAAAATAAACTTAGCACCAAGGTCATTTGAAATATCATAGTTAGTTGTAAGCGACACACCATTTGCTTTATTAGTAACTTCGGTTACTTCAATTGAGCCCGTTGCATTATCGTATGGGTCAGCTGCAACATCAGAATTACGTAATGGGCCTGTTGGTGTTGGGCTACCAAAACGCATACCTGTGTAGTATGCGCCTGTTGGTACTTCATCAATTAGAGTTGTATAAGGACGAAGGCCACCTTCAGCATCATTAGCATCAGCCGTTAAAACAAAACTTAAGTCATCCGCTGCATCATATTTAACTGACACGCGACCATGAAACTCACGGTTTTCACCCACATCGTATTTAGCTTCTGGCAGGTTAATAAATTCACCTAAACCACCACGGTGGTTGTAACCTGCATTAAAGTTAAACGCTAAGTTATCTGTAAGACCGCGGTTAATAAATACATCGCCTTTAACGCGCTCACGCGTGCCTACTTCAGCAGAAATTTTAGTAACCGACTCGCTATTAGCTTGCTTGGTGATGATATTAATTGCACCACCAATTGAGTTACGACCATAAAGCGTGCCCTGTGGACCACGTAATACTTCAATACGCTCAATATTGGCTAGGTTCCAGTTTTGACCTACTTGGCGACCTAAGTAAACACCATCTACATATACACTTACACCCGGATCGGTTGTGATCAAGTGATCTTGCAAACCAATACCACGAATAAACGGGTTAGCCGATGAGTTATGACCTGCTGAAAAGCCAGTAATATTTAGGTTAGGAACAAATTTACCCACATCATTAATTTCAGAAATACCTTGCTCAGCTAGCTTATCGCCGCTAAATGCACTCATTGCAATTGGCACTTCATAAATAACCTGCGAACGTTTAGTTGCGGTTACGGTAATAGCTTCAATTTCTTTTTTAGCTGTTTGTGTGTCTTCAGCTTCGTTTGCCATAGTTGCAAAGCTTGATGCTGCAAGAAGTGAAAGTGTGATTGAATTTAACTTGCTAAAACGCAAGAAAGAGTGAGTTGTTGTCATTAAGTAGCGCCTTTTTGCTCATACCGAGTAATTACTAACAATGAATTAGCACGACAGTTATTCGGTAATTTATAATCGTTTCGCTTCAATTTTAAACACTAGGTTTGACTAAAATTTAAGCCAAATTAAAGTGTTATAAAACTGAGTTAATATGTAATCTTGGTAAATCAAACAGTTAAGATATGTTTTACCAAACGATTAATACACAAAAAGCAATAATAACATTTATTTCAAAGAAATGACTTAAAAATTAAATAATTTTAATTTTTAAGCTGCTCAAATTGAATAAATTATATACGAATTTTCAAAATCGTTGTATTTGGTACAAATTTAAAAGCAATTTTTTCGGATTAACAGACTAAAGCCTAAAAGATCTACCTGAACCAAAAAAAGCAGGGGAGCTAAAAATATCAAAGGAGAGCTGCAAAAGCTGAACCTGGGTAACTTGATTTTTTTATGTTCGATATAACACTTTAATAATATGCCAACCAAATTTGGTTTTAACCAATTGAGGCGTCAGTATCTCACAAGAAAAGCATACTTTATCAAATTGTGGAACCATGGTACCGCGCCTAAATTCTCCTAAGTCGCCGCCTTTTTTACCAGAGGGACAATTTGAATACTTTTTCGCCAATGTTTGAAATTTAGCGCCCTTGTTTAACTGTGCAAGAATATCTTCTGCTTGTTCTTTATGTTTCACCAATATATGTATTGCATGTGCTGTACTTGCCATATTTACCAATTCTCAATTTTTACTGGTTCATTTTTTAAGAGTGGGATAATACACGAATACAATGAAAAAATGGGTATCGCAGTTTAAATCTGTCACTAAAGGAGTCGCATAAAAATATACACAAGAAGATTTATTGTCTTGATAAAATTGACATTTTTATCAGTTTAAAAGAATATTCAACAACAAAAATAATAACAACAAAATTACAATGTTAAGTGAACTGAGAGTTTTTAATTGTCGACTTTCTAAACAACTCCTAATTCATATTCTTTTAATCAGCTGTATTATTTCAATAGCAAATATATCAATACAGGTTTATGTAGACTATAAGAGTGAAGAACAAAAAATTTACTCGCAAATCAATAACGTCATTAATGTGATTCAAAGTGCTTTAAAACGTCAACTTCTCATATTTAATACAATAGAAATTCAAAAAACCCTTGATACCATGGCTGAGTTCGACAGCATATCTCAAGTACAGATACTTACATCAAACGAAAATTTGCAGAGTGTTTTATCGCAAAAGCCTAACAGACGTGAAAAAGACGTATTGACCAATCACACTTCGGATTCTCTGCCATTATGAATTTCAAGCCAAGGTGAAGAATTATTTAAGCACAGCGCTGTTGCTCTTTACTCTGGCGCTATGAAGAAGCGATATTTCGATAAGCTTAGCATAATAAATGTTGAGATTGTTAGACCGGATGACAATAACGGAGTTGGCTGTCAATTATTAGTTCTAGCAGATTTGGATATATTGCAACACCAAGTTCGGGAAAACCTAAGCATGATAGTAGCTACGCAACTTGCAAAAACATTTTTCGTTTCTGTGTTTATTTTATATTTTACTTATCAATTAATTATCAAAAGAATAGTTAAAATTACAGCTTCTCTGAACAACTTTAAATTGGCTAATGCACTTACTCCAGTGATCATTGATCTGCCAAAACAAAAGAAAAATGAATTAGCTGAATTAGCTGAATTAGCTGAATTAGCTGAATTAGCTGAATTAGCAAGTATGGTGAATGAGATGGGAAACGCAGTCCATCGCCAGACCACATCATTGGAAGCCATCGTTAAAATGCGTACCAGAGAGCTTGATTGAGTAAAAGCTCAACTTGAACAGCTTGCTTATATGGATACCTTAACAAAAGTTCCAAATCGTCTGGCTTTTTTTAAGCAAGCTGAAAATGCTGTCGAACGTTCACGTAGACTATCATACAAAGTAGGCGTGATGATGTTAGATTTAGATTATTTCAAGCAAATTAATGATACATAAGCTCATGGTGTTGGGGACCAAGTATTAGTAAAAGTGGCAAACACACTCTAAAGCACTCAGCGTAAAGAGGACTACATTGGAATAATTGGGGGTGAAGAGTTTGCTATTGTTATTCCCGGGGCAAATAAAAATCACATATATAATTTAACAAACAGGTTGAAAGGCGCTATTCAATGCCTCAGATTTGAGTCCTTGGGTAAAGATAATAAAATAACTATTAGTATTGGTTACACAGAAGTAACCCAAAGCGAAACGCTTAAAACAGCGCTTAAGCGAGCCGATGCCCATCTGTACACAGCTAAACGTAATGGGCGAAATTGTTTTGTCATAGAACAAGAATATTTTATTAACGCAATTTAAATCGCTCATATTTAAAAAGTTTTGATTGAGAGGCTCAAATCGTGCCACTAATTTTGAATTAACAAATGGATAAAACTCTATATTTAACCCAGTTTTAGTATCGAAATAAGAAAATATGACCTACTCTAAACCTAAGGAAAGCATATGGTTAAACTTGTGTGTAAAAAATTAGACCCGTTTAAACTAGGATATCTCGCCTTCGTATACTTACTAATGTTAATAGCATTAAGTTTTTCCAAGCAGGCTAGCGCTGATACCTTGTCTATTTCTGTTGGGTGGAACAAGCCGCCGTACGTTATTGAAGTAGAAAACTCCGGATTTGAACTCGATATGGTTTCCGCTATTTTCAACAATATGGGCCATTCTATTAGTTACGTCTATGTGCCTTTTGGCCGTTCAAATACCTTGATTAAAGTGGGAAAAGTAGATGTAGCCTTAACGATGAATAATCGCATGGATGTTGAAGGCCTAGTGCTCAGCGAGCCCTATATCTCATATCAAAATGCGGCAATTAGTCTCAAAGGGCGCAGTATACAAATCCATTCAATCCAAGATTTAAGAAACTATTCCATTGTGGCTTTCCAAAACGCGTCGGTGGTCCTTGGGGCTGAATACCGAAGGGCGGCAAAATTCAGCCCTCTTTATTTGGAATTACCAGACCAGCGAAAGCAAGTCGAAATGTTATTAAAAGGCAAAATTGATTGTGTTGTGATGGACATCAATATTTTTAACTATTTAAGCAAAGAGATCCTTGGAAGTTCTCATATGTCAAACGTTGTCATACACCGATTATTCCCCAAAACAAACTATCATATGGCGTTTACAGACAAGCAGCTGATGCTTGCATTCAATGACGCAATGACAGCGTTTAAGCAATCAGATGATTACACAAAACTTATAGCAAAATATGAGTTTTTATATTAGCAATATAAAACTTTGTTAACTTTGAATAAATCAACACTCTAAAAACGTACAAAACTAAATCAAATTTGGCTGGCGTTAAATTTTTCTATGTGACCTGTGCTCACCTCTGTCATCTTGTGCTTCATTTTTAACTATAACTTGCTAGTTGTATACAAACTCGCATCTCACATGAATTGAGCTAGAATAGTTTTAAGACAAACAAATATTCAGAAAGCGAATAAGCGCTTGCTATTGAAAATCAAACACAAATATAATTTAAGCACAAAAAAGCACTCTAAAAATATTTAGATATCGAATAAATAAAATGAAAATATCACACGGTAAAGTTAACAAATCTGTTTTTATTCCTGCAATAATAGCCATATTCTCATTGCTTATTTTCGCGTTTGTCTCACCGCAATTTGCTGCACAGAGTTTTAGCGCAATACAGGCTAATATTACAGCTAATGGCGGTTGGTTTTATGTTTTAACTGTCGCAGCAATTTTAGGTTTTGTTATCTATTTAAGTGTGTCGAGGTTTGGCTCAATTAAACTAGGGCCAGATCATTCAACTCCTGACTATTCAACAGCGACTTGGTTATCAATGTTGTTTGCCGCAGGGATGGGAATAGGGCTTATGTTTTTTGGAGTTGCAGAGCCTGTAATGCACTACCTAGCCCCGCCAACAGCTGATGCAAACTCACTTGCTGCAGTCAAAGAGGCAATGAAAGTAACATTTTTTCATTGGGGCCTTCACGCATGGGCTATTTACGCCATTGTGGCGTTAATACTTGCTTATTTTAGCTATCGCCAAGGTTTACCACTAACACTTAGATCGGCTTTACATCCCATTATCGGTGATCGTATATACGGTTGGTCTGGCCACTTAGTTGATATATTTGCTATTGTCGGCACTGTTTTTGGTGTAGCCACCTCGTTAGGTTTAGGTGCTTCTCAGGTTAATGCCGGTTTAAATTATCTCTTTAATATTGAGGTTAGTCTTTCAAATCAGCTTTTAATTATGCTTGGCATTACACTTCTTGCATCTATCTCTGTTGCAACGGGGTTAGATAAAGGAATTAAAATTCTATCCGAGATTAATATGGGGTTAGCCGTTCTTCTCATGTTATTGATATTTATAGTCGGACCCACGGTTTTTTTATTACAAGCATATGTACAAAACGTTGGCAGCTACTTATCAGATATTGTGTCGAACACTTTTAATCTCTTTGCCTACGAAAAAAAGAGTTGGATTGGAGGTTGGACAATATTTTATTGGGGTTGGTGGTTAGCTTGGGCACCATTTGTTGGTTTATTTATCGCAAGAATTTCAAGAGGACGAACCATTAAAGAGTTTATCGTGGGTGTGTTATTAGTGCCTACGGCATTCACCCTATTATGGATGACTATTTTTGGTAATTCCGCATTATACCAAATCACAGAACAAGGGTTTTCTCGATTAGCTGAAATGGTCAATAGCGATGCCGCTGTTGGTTTGTTTGTCTTTCTAGAATCATTACCTTGGTCAACTGCGTTAACATCTTTATCTATCATGATGATTATTATTTTCTTTGTTACCTCTTGCGACTCAGGTGCCATGGTGATAGATATGTTAAGCTCAAACGGTAGTAGTAATACGCCTGTATGGCAAAGGCTTTTTTGGGCGGTGAGTGTAGGTTGCGTTGCCGCAGTATTAACATTAGTTGGTGGATTAGACGCCCTTCAAACAATGACAATTGCAAGTGCGCTACCTTTTAGCTTTGTATTATTAGCAGCTTGCTATGGCCTAGCAAAAGCACTGCGGATCGAATCGGCTAAACAAGCAAGTTTAGCGTTATTATCAACCTCGTCTAATGTACAAAGCGAACAAAACAATTGGCAGGCGCGTCTTGACAATATTCTCTCTACACCCGGCAAAGATAATGTTGATAGGTATATAAAATCAACCGTTGTTGGTGCATTTAAAAAGATACGAGAGCAACTAATTTTGAGTGAGATTGAAGCTGAAATCTCAAGAGAAAACAATGGCGCTAAGCTTTATGTAAAACATGGGGATGAGCACGATTTTTGTTATAGCGTGCAAAAAAAGCAGCATCACCAACCAAATTTTAGCAATGATGAACAAAGCAAATTATATTACCGAGCTGAGGTACATTTAGCTGAAGGTGGGCAAAATTACGACATTATGGGTTGGACAGAGCAAGCGGTTATTAGCGATGTTATCGACCAATATGAAAAACACCTGCATTTTCTACATCTTTTAAGAGAATAATTATTTGCATGAGAAACAATGAAGTGCATGTTTCTTCATTGAACAATAAACATGCACTACTAGGGTGAAGTATTAGCAAAACTCTTAAATAACATCAATAAAGCGAAGTGTTTCATTCATTTCGGAAAACTCTTTTTCAGTTCTGCGGGCAGATAGAAAATAAAGCGCATCTGTAAATCACCATCAAAGCCCGCAACTATTGCTTAAGGAAAACAGGTTAGCTGAATTTAAAGCTAACTTTTGTAAGTTAATTTACACCTTAGCAAGATAAAGGCCTAACCCTGAAGTGAATGTTAATTTGAAGAATTTTCAGATGCAGCTTCATTCATTGAATTGGAAAAAATCTGCCATTCTTGTTCCGCAAT
>NZ_JBFKMX010000032.1:0-30517 GCF_041629635.1 Pseudoalteromonas sp.
ACAAGTGGTAATTAATTAGTCTCTCTGTCGTAAATAAATTTATCTTCTGATGCTCTAGTATCAAAGTGGCTAGACCAATAAAAAGAGGCTAGTTTTAGGAAAAAACGAAATTTATCAACTATTGTTAAAGGCATCAATAAAATGTGTTTAAGTGATAGCTTGCTTGGGCATTTTTAGTTATGTCGAAAACATTTGGTTGAGAATGTTATGAAATTTGTACATAAAGTATCAATTGCATCATCACTTTTACTCATTATTACAATCGCATTTCTAGGTACCGTTGAGTATTTTTCTATCAAGTCAAAACTTCAAACCACCATCGAAGAAAGTATCGAAGATATAGTGCATGGCGTTAAAAACACCGTTTCTTCTGAATTGGGTGGCAAAAAGGCCATTGCCAGTTATGCCACTTCGTTAGCGCAGCAAGATCCATCCCATCAGAACATTACTAGTGTCATTCGTGTTCCAGAAATAAAACACGAATTTTTGTTGATCGGAGGGGGTTATGAATCTGATGGTTCAAACTTTAAAAGTGATCCCGATTGGGAGCCCGGGCCAGGGTGGGATCCAAGGGTTAGACCTTGGTATATAAAGGCCAAAAAAGAAGGGCAGTTAATTATCACTGAGCCTTATGCTGATTCAGCTACGGGTGAAATTTTGATTTCAGTTGCTACGCCACTGTTGAAAGCCAATGAGTTTATCGGTGCAATATTTTTCGATCTGAGTTTGTCTGGTCTATCTGATTTAGTGAATCAAGTAAATTTATTTGATGCTGGTTATATCTTTATTGTATCGGAAAGTGGTGTGGTAATTGCTCACCCTGATGCCAGTAAAAATGGCAAAAATATGAGTGATTTTTTACCTAATTCAACGATTCAAGTTGATAGAATTGATCGTCCAATACTGGATGGCGAAGAATTTAATTTAAGATTTGCCAAAATTCCAAAGCAAGATTGGTACATTGGCGTGCTACTTGATGAAAGGATTGCCTACAAAGCGGCAACCGACATGCGAAATCAAGTCGTTGTTATCAGTATTGTCGCTTTATTTATTAGTGTATTAGTACTTCAATACATCATTAATAAGCTGTTAAGGCCGCTTAATGCGTTAAATAATGCGATAGAAAATATTGCTTCAGGTGAAGGGGATTTAACAAGACGACTATCGACCGATACAGATCAAGAGTTTGCCAAGCTTGCTAGTGGGTTTAACCAGTTCAAAGAAAACTTAAGAGCGCAAATTAAGTTACTAAAATCGACTGGCGACGATGTGTTAAGCAGTATGCAAGTGTCGCAACAAGGGATGCAAGATTCAAATTCTGCTGTATCGTCGCAGCTGCAGGAAATTGATTTACTTGCCACGGCAATGAATCAGATGACCGTTACTGCCTCAGAGGTAGCCAATAACGCACAAAATGCAGCTGAGGCAACAAAAGAAGCCGATAACGCAACCCAGACGGGGGTGCAAATTGTAGAACAAACAACTTCCCTGATTGATACATTATCAAAACGTATAGAGCACGCAGTTGGTAATATAGAGGTATTAGAGAATGCAACGCATAACATTGAATCTATTTTACAAGTGATTAATGAAATTGCTGAACAGACTAATTTGCTTGCACTTAACGCCGCAATCGAAGCTGCAAGAGCTGGCGAACAAGGGCGGGGTTTTGCAGTAGTTGCGGACGAAGTCCGTACACTTGCTTCACGCACACAAGATTCTACTACGGAAATACGTGCCATGATTGATCAATTGCAGTCGGGTGTAAAAACTGTAGTTGAAGCCATGAAATCCAGCCAAGGTGCGGCAAAAGAAACTGTTGAGCAAGCGCAAAATACTCAAAAAGCACTCGATAGAATTTGTGCTGCAATTATATTAATTAATGATATGAATACACAGATTGCATCCGCAGCTGAAGAGCAAAGTTCAGTGTCGGAGGAGATTAATGAAAATACAGTCAGGATTCGTGATATTTCTGTCAATGTTTCTAATTATGCGCATCAAGCTAGCGAGTCAATTGAGTTACAAGCGAGTAGTATCCAAGAACAGAAGCAAATACTAGACCGTTTTAAGGTGTAACGAGCTTTCTTCTGTTAAATAAATGGGGGTGTTGTTTAGTTAGTTAGCGATATTGAGGAATAAAGCAATGAAACTATTTAATTTACTGTTCTATGCATCTTCTTTGTTTTGTAATGAAGTGTTGGCAAATACCAATCAAGTGAGTGAAATTGAGTCAATTAAAAAGCAATTAGTTGAATTGCAAAAGCGGTTGGCCGACCTAGAAGCAAAAGCTACTCAACAGACAGTCTCAAACTCAAGTGATAAACAGGCAGTTAAAACAGAAGATGTAAACGTAAATCATAATGATGACAGTACAATAAAGCTATATGCTACATTGCGACCAACGTACGGTTATAATGAAGTTCATAATGATAAATTTTGGGATATTCAGGATGCCTTATCTCATGCGGGTTTTAAATCAACTTATCAAATTAAGCCAAACTGGAAAGCGATTGCCCATGGGGAGTGGAGTATTGATTTAGGTAATAATGGTGATTTTGGAAAAGCGAGACAGGTATATGTGGCCGTTGAGTCACCAATAGGTCAGTTTGGATTAGGAAAACAAAGACCTGCTCAATACACATTAATTGCTGAATATGTGGATATTTTTAATCATCGCAGTAGTCCATTTGCTTATGATGTTGAAAGTCCATTTTTTATAAATAACCTTGTTACTTATGAAAATCAATTTAACGACTTTAAACTTATGATTGGTGGCCAGTTTGATGGAAATGCTGGCGATGACTTTGCCGATTTTATAAATATGGGGTTAGGTTATAGTCGTAGTGGGTTGCATTTAGCGCTAACTTTTTCGACGCGGAATGATTTTAATGGGCAACAAAGCAAAGTAGGTAAAACGGAAGTGTTAGCAGGTATGGCCGCACTCGATATTACTGAAAAACTATATGCAGCGATTGCCTATCAATATGTTGATTATCAGCGCAGTAATCGAAAAAGTGGCTCTACGCTTGATGTTTCTCTCGGGTATCATTTTCATCCATTATATCGTGCAAAAGTAGGCTTTTTTGATTTCGATGATGGTATGCCATCACTCCTAAGTAACAGCCATCAAGGCACGAACCTTACATTGGAGTGGTTACCCAGGGAAAATTTACGCTTCCACTTAGAGTATTTAATAAAAGATTTTGATGTTTTCCAAGATACCCGGGCTATTTCAATTGGTTTTCGTTATGATTTTTCGCAACAGTGGGCTTTTTAAAAGCATGAAAAAATGCTTAATCTCTTTAGTGATAGTTGGCCTTCTATTGTGCTGGGTTGCTAATTTATTTGCTTCTGATAGTCAGGAAGTACGTATTTTAGCTGATGATGATTACCCTCCCTATAGTTATGTTGAAAACGGTGTTTTAAAAGGGATTTATATAGATTATTTAAAGAAGCTTTCTCACCATCTGCAAGAAAAATACACTATAAGTATAATGCCAGTGCCATGGAAGCGGGCATTAAAGTTAATTGAAAGTGGAGAAGAATTTGCTCTTATACCACCTTACATTCATTTTCAAAGTCGGCCTTTCATTGTCCAATATTCCTCTCCTATCGGCTTTGAAAAAGTCGTAGTTTATTGTCACAACGATGTGCCATTAGAGCAAGTTTTTATCCAAGGACCTAGTTCTCGTCCTGCGTTAAGGTTAGGTATTAACTCAGGATATTTATTGCTTAATGAAAAATATAAATCGGCAATTACCAAGCGACGCATAATATTAGCGTCCAATAAAAGTACAGTGAATAATGTTGAAAAATTAATAAAACGTCGGATTGATTGTTACATTAATGATGAAACATCAACGTTAGTCACTCTTAACGAAGTGTTTGGCCATTATCAAACAGAATTTAAACGTGACTTTGTGGTGAAAGAAGTTATTTCGTCGCAGTCTGCACATATTGGCTATGCAAGAGATTTTCAAAAACAGGGGTTTTCAAATCAAGCATTTATTGATGCTATGAATGATACCATCAGTACGATTACACCAAACGGTATAAACTTCTAACATTGGGTAAGTTAACTTTTTAAATATTACACATAGTGAGTGTTTAACTTTCTTGCTAATTTTCGCTCAATTTATATACCCTATTATTTTTAAACACTTAAATTACCTTAATTTAGGTATCTAGTTAGCTACTAAAAGCATTAAATTGATATGAAACACATCTTTTACTCTTTGCTCGCATTACCTATGCTGGCAAGCGCAGCACAATTTGAGTTAAAAGTTACAGCAATAGACGAAAATATTTACCAACATCTTTCCTACGAGCAAGTAGGTAAGTGGGCCATGGTTGGTGCTTCTGGTTGATGGTAAAGAAGCCAATAATAAGTTAGTAAAAAATGGATCTCAGGCACAGGGAGAGCTCGGTATTCCAGCATCTCCTAAGGTTGCTACCAATGAACATGGCATAGGTTTTAGCACTACCGAAGAGAATGGATTTTTCCACATGCACCGCAGAAACCATAGATATAAAAGAGCTTAAGGTGCTAGTGTTTATTTACATGTTACCGTTCACCGTTGGATAAACAAGATTACAAAAGTAACAGTCACTGTGAAGTAATTAGTGGGGTAATATTAGGCTTAGTAAAATTTTGATCCAAGAGCATATTTTGCGCTTGTTGCCTGTGGGGATGACGATAACGACAAAATGACGCTTGAGCCACCAGTAATCACGCCGCCAATCACAATGATGTATGAATTTATGATATCCGAAGTGAATTTAACGCAGGCACAACCTATGTCGCGATTTCGCAGTAATGTGAATAGGTTAACATTGTGAATTTGGTTAAATTACAATGACACGGTGGGCTTTTAAGTGGTGATGATTAATACATTATAAGCTGTGTAATTTCTTTAATTTAAAAGGACTTATACTATCGTAGCGCTCAATGGCTTGATTGTAACAACGACTGATTCATTCCTTGTTTAGAAGGCTGGTAGAGAAAATTGATCTAAACATCTCAGCAAGATAATAAAATGATAAACTTGTTACCAACAGAAACGAGCTAATTTTTGCTAAAGAAACAGAGTTTACTTTGCAAACTTGAAACAGTTTAGTGCTATTCAGTAGCTGTTAAACTGTTTAGAAAATAATCTGAATTTAAAGATTTTTTCATAATCTGTATTCAGTAAGGCATATCAAAGGTGTTACATTATTAATTTTATTCTTACACCCAGATGATGTAAGAATAGTTATGAACTCTCATCAGGCTTTAACTTAATATATAACAAATACAAGAGATGTTGTTGCTAGGCTTATTTGCGTAACTGAGTCGTGATGCCAATATAGCGAAATTTAAGCAAGTCGTGAGCGACTCAATTCATCTAACGGATTGCTGTTATGCCTATTATGTTTTTACTGAAAATGGCAACAAATTAATAAAAATGTCAGTATTCAGGTTGAGCATGGTGTCAGTTTCTGCAAACTAAGCCTTGGTACTTCTAAATCTAATACCCCCTTTTTCAATTTGAACTATTTTGGCTAGGCAAACGTAATTAAATATTAAGTTGTGTTTAACAAATTGGTAATGGCAAGTGCTCAATACTCTTTATTGGTTCACCCACGATTTACGCTTAAGCGATAACGCTGCGCTTGAATATGCGCTGAAAAACAGTGAGCAAATTGCTCTTGTTTATGTGCTCGACCCCAGTACAAAAATAGCTAACAATTATCACAGTCAATTGCTCGGTGATAATCAAACGCGCTTTATCTTAAATGCCTTACAAGAACTTGCCGATGAGCTTAATGCCATTGGGTATCAGCTGATTGTGTTAGAAGGCAAGCCGCAAGCCGTTGTAAGTGAGTTTATAGAAGCTCATGCGATTACTCAGCTGGTGGTTGCAGAGCAAGTGGGTGAATACGAAAGACGACAAGTCCTTCACTTTAAAAACACATTTCCAGCAGTGAATGTTGTGCAGTTCTGGCAACACACACTATTCACAAAGCATCAAATTGACAAGCTTGATTGTATGTCTGGTAGTTTTAGTAAATTTCGCAACAAAGTTGAAAAAAGTTCTTTAGACGTTGCTACACCAACACTATCAGAAAGCGAACTTTTACCCGAACACTTACCTAAGCCAATCAAAATTGAAAACAACTTTGCTTTGTTAAAATGCTTGGAAAGTATTGATACTTCTTATTTATTGCCCAATCAAATGCCTTTTTTTGCAGGGGAACACGCAGGAAAGTATCATTTGGTGAGTTATCTAAATAGTGGCGCGGCAAAAACTTACAAAGAAACCCGTAATGAGCTAGATGGTTGGCACAACTCGACAAAATTCAGCCCCTATTTAGCGATAGGTAATTTATCGCCAAGGCAAATTTGGCATGCGTTATTACAATATGAACAATCAGACGGCGCCAATGGATCAACCTATTGGATCAAGTTTGAACTGTTATGGCGTGAATACTTTCAATGGCTTAGCTTAAAGTTGGGTGAGCGACTTTATACGTTTTCAGGCCTCAGAGATACAAAACCTCTTACTAGCTTTTTTGCCGAGCGATATCAAAAATGGTGTAGCGGTAATACACCTTACCCATTAGTTAATGCACTTATGAAGCAACTTAATGCTACCGGTTATATGTCAAATCGTGGCAGGCAAATTGCGGCAAGTTGTTTTGTAAATGAGTTACAGCTTGATTGGCGTTATGGTGCTGCTTACTTTCAACAACAGCTTATTGATTTTGATGTGGCATCAAATTGGGGTAATTGGCAGTACATTGCAGGCGTTGGTGTTGATCCGCGAGGCGGGCGGCATTTCGATATTGAAAAGCAAACCGAGCTGTTTGATGCAAAAGGCGAATTTATTCGAAAGTGGCAGGGCTCAGCTCTTGGCTCTTTGCTTGATGCTAATGATGCGGCAGATTGGCCAATTTTAAGCGATGTAACTTAAATGAGCATCGCAGTTATTTGGTTAAAACGTGACCTACGCCTGTCTGATCACGCGCCACTGTTTGAAGCAGCAAATACGGGACTACCAGTATTATTGGTGTACTGTTTTGAAGACATGTTGCTTGACGATGCGCACTATTCTGAGCGCCATTGGCGATTTGTTTCACAGTCACTACGCGATATGGCAAACAAGTTGCCAAAAGGCGCTTTGTATGTCGCAAAGGGGGACGCTTTAGCGGTATTTCAAGCTCTTAATCTTAAATACGCTATCTCGCAGGTGTTTTCTCATCAAGAAATTGGCCTTGATAACACCTTTGGTCGTGATAAAGCGTTTGCTACTTGGTGTAAAAGCAATCAAATAATATGGCATGAAACCCCTTTAGGGGCGGTGCAACGGGGATTAACTCATCGTACTCATTGGGATGAAAACTGGCAGCAGGTAATGCGTGCGACTTGTTTGACTCTTGATTTAAACGAAGTTAACTGGTTTAAAAATATTGAGTTTGAATGTCATTTGCCACACTTTGAAACGCGCTATCAAGATATTCAGGGGCAGTTCCAAAATGGCGGCGAAAGAGAAGCATTTAATGTGCTATATGATTTTTTTACCGCTCGCGGTAAAGAGTATGCATTTAACCTTTCAAGCCCAAGCTTAAGTCAAATTCATTGCTCGCGATTATCGCCTTATTTGGCGTGGGGTAATATTAGCTTACGACAAGTTTATCAAACGGTACTCAGTCACTGGCAAGTGCCCGGCTGGCGAAGAAGCCTAGTTGCTTTTACATCGCGACTTCATTGGCATTGTCACTTTATTCAGAAATTTGAAAACGAATGCGAAATGGAGTTTCGCCACGTTAACAAAGGGTATGACGACTTACCGCGGGTGACAGGTGATGTAGCCGAGCAAAGATTGCATGCTTGGAAAAGGGGGCAAACTGGTATTCCCATGGTTGATGCCTGTATGCGCTGCCTAATTGAAACTGGCTATATAAATTTTCGCATGCGCGCCATGTTAGTGAGTTTTTTGTGTCATCACTTAGAGCTTGATTGGCGTGCAGGTGTAGCGCATCTTGCCAGTTTATTTTTAGATTTCGAGCCCGGTATTCATTACAGTCAATTTCAAATGCAAGCGGGTGTGACAGGTATTAATACCATTCGAATTTATAGCCCCGTAAAACAGGGGGAAGAAAAAGACGAAAAGGGCGACTTTGTTAGAAAGTGGGTGCCTGAACTTTGTGAAGTACCAGCGCCATTGATCCATAGCCCTTGGCAGCTATCACAAATGGAACAAATGATGTATGGCTTTACATTGGGTGAGGATTATCCTGAGCCGATTGTTGATGTAAAACAAAGCTATAAAGATGCACAAGCGTTACTTTGGTTATGGCGTAAAAAGCCAAAAGTCGTGATTGAAAGTAAGCGGTTACTTAATCGCCACGTAAGGCCAAGTTAGTGAAGAAATCACAACTACAAACAAAAATATGCCAAGTGTGTGAACGCCCCTTTACATGGCGAAAAAAATGGCAGCGAGATTGGCACAATGTGAAATATTGCTCTAAACGCTGTGCGGGTAACCGACAAAAAGGAAAGCATAATGACCAGTGAGCTTCGTTTAATTTTGGGCGATCAGCTTAATGCACAGCATTCTTGGTTTAAAGAAAAGTCGCGCAATGTGACGTATGTGATTGCAGAGCTACATCAAGAAGCGAGTTATACCACCCATCATATTCAAAAAATATCGGCGTTTTTTGCGGCAATGCAGGCATTTGCGAGCGCATTAGAAAAAGCTGGCCAAAAGGTGATTTACTTAACTTTAGACGACACGCAAAAGTATGCTGATTTACCCGACTTATTAAATCATTTGATTAAACAGCACGGTATTCATACCTTTTGCTATCAACTGCCGGATGAGTATCGTTTACGCGCCCAGCTAACTGATTACTGTAAAACCCTTTCTATCGACTACAAGGTATTTGATACCGAGCATTTTTATTTGGTTGATAATCAGTTAGCTAGTTATTTCAAGCAAGGTAAAAAACACCGGTTGGAGCATTTTTATCGCAAAATGCGCTTGGAATTTAATGTATTGATGAATGGCGATGACCCCCTTACAGGGCAGTGGAATTTCGATAGTCAAAACCGCAATAAGTTAAAAGTAAGTGATCTTGCCGATATTCCTGAGCCACTAGTATTTGCTAATGATGTCAGTGATATTCTGGCGCGCATTGAAAGACATGGCATTAAAACCATAGGTAAAGCGGAAAAACAATTACTGTGGCCAATCAATCGCAGCCAAGCAAAGCAGTTGCTCGCTTTTTTCTGTAAAGCGCTATTGCCGAAGTTTGGTCAATTTCAAGATGCAATGACAGGCAAACTTATTGAGTTTGGTGAGGATAAAGGCTGGAGTTTATATCACTCGCGGTTATCGTTTGCCATTAATGCAAAAATGATAAGCCCCCATAGCGTTGTGAATGCTGCCATAGAGGCCTTTGAACAAAATGACGACATAGATATTGCCCAAGTAGAAGGCTTTGTTAGGCAAATTTTAGGCTGGCGTGAATTTGTGCGCGGTATTTATTGGGCCAATATGCCCAATTACGCATCGCTTAATTCCTTAGATGCTAACTTGCCACTGCCTAGTTGGTTTTGGAGTGGAAACACCAAAATGCGCTGCCTGTCTCATGCGATTACGCAATCACTTGACTTTGCATATGCTCACCACATTCAACGCTTAATGGTAACGGGTAATTTTTGTTTAATTGCAGGTATTCACCCAGATGAAGTTGATGACTGGTATTTAGGCATTTACATCGACGCCCTTGAGTGGGTAGAAATGCCTAATACGCGGGGGATGAGCCAGTTTGCCGATGGCGGGATTGTTGGTTCGAAAGCCTATGCGGCAAGTGGAAATTACATTAAAAAAATGAGTGATTATTGCAGTGATTGCCATTATAAAGTAGCAAACACTGTGGGGGATGATGCTTGCCCGCTTAACTCTCTGTATTGGCAATTTATGGATAAACATAAAGATAGTTTTACCAAAAATCCACGCACTAAAATGGTGTTAAGCAACTGGCTTAAAAAACCACAGAATGAACGCGAAAAGGTGCTTACTCGCGCAAATTTTTTACTGCAAAACCTTGAAAATTTGTAATCGATTACTTGTGTTTAAGCGTATAGCAGAACAAATGATTTTTAGGCAAATGCAATGATAAAACACATTACCCAAGATGATATTAAAGCGATGGAACAGCGCGAACGCGCACGGCTAATTAATAGTTTATCTGGCTTTAAAAGTGCAAATTTAATAGGCACACAAAACGCATCTGGCATAACCAACTTGGCGATCGTCAGCTCAGTATTTCATTTAGGCGCAGATCCTGCGCTAATGGGTATGATCATCCGCCCAGATACTGTGCCTAGAGACACGTTAAGTAATATAAAAGCGACAGGTGCATATACCATTAATCACGTGAATTCTCTTATTTGGCAACAAGCCCATCAAACATCGGCGCGTTACGACGAAAGTGAATCAGAGTTTGAAAAAGTTGCACTGGCAGAGCAGTTTGAAAACGGCATAAAAGCGCCATTTGTCGGTGAATCACAAGTCAAATTTGCCCTTAAATTACGTGAAATAAAACCGCTTGAAATAAATGGAACTGTATTAGTAATTGGTGAAATAACCCATATTATTGTGCCAGACACAGCTCTTTGCAAAGACGGTTATCTTGATATTGAAGCGCTTGATACCATTGCGATCTCAGGCCTTGATAGCTATCACACAACAGAGCGAATAGGGCGCTTAAGTTATGCTAAGCCTAATAAAGAGCCACAATCATTGAACATCGAAGGTGAGATCTGCTAGTAATAACGAAACAGATATGAAAAAAGCCCTACTTGTTGAGAGTAGGGCTTTTGCTTAAAAGTAAGAACGATTAGAACACGAGATCCACACCAAAAGATACTAAGTCAGCATCACTATCACTTAAATCATCTTCAAAATGAGTGTATTCCATTTTAAATGCTGCGGATGGATGAAAGTCATAGCGTATTGTAAACGAGTAAGAGTTAGACTTACTCGTTTGCGAAGCAAGTGCTAAGTTTGTAGCATCTTGCAAATACAACGGAGGGTTGGTCCCTGGCACTGCAACCGGGATCTGTACTCCTCCTGGACCAGATATAGTTCGCGGAACCTGATTATATTGATCACTTGAATTTTTATCGTCATTGCCTTCATAGGTTGCACTTAAGGTAATTGAATCCATACGATAGCCAAACGACACATAATACTGTGTCTGTTTAGCTAAAATACTGTTCTCAATTTCAAATTGTGTGTATTCGGCGTCAAATAAAATATCATTATAATCAATACCAAACCCAACTGCTGCAAAGTAAGAGTCATCCTCTTCTATGGCGATATTGCTGTACTGTTGGTTTAGACCGTAGGCTTTTAAGCCTGTTAATAGTCCACTGAGTGCAGGGCTGCCGCTCACATCAATTGTGGTTTCTGTGGCAAAGTAAGCAACACGTCCAGTCAACCAACCGTTTGATAAAGTCCAATTAATACCCAAGGTATCTTTGAGTTTTCCTGAATCAGAATCACTGACTGCAGCAAACTCTGTTTCCACTGAACCCCAAATCAACTGTAGACTGCTATCCCAATCTGAGAAGGATGAATTATGCAAATAACTTAATCCTTCGTAAGTTGAGAAGTTCAGGTTATAAACAGATTTCGGTGGTCGCGCCCAGCGATAAGCATAACCCACATCAAGAAAATCTGAGTATCGGTAAAATGGTATGCGCATTTTACCAGCACTTAATTGTGAATTTTCTGATACTTCATAGGTAAGGTATGCCCATTCAAACTCGGCGTTAAAGTCTTCGCTGCCGCGAGCAATTACCTGAGCAGTTGCGGATAGTCCATCCATTACATCGGCACTGATTTGAATTGCAAATAAACTTTCATTTTGCCAATCGAATTCATCAGAATAACCATATAATGAATCATCGCTATTGAGTGTTTGTCCTCCATATATAGAGGCAAAGCCATTGACTCTAACATCTGCAAAACTTGGTGCTGCAATTGTAGCGAACAGCAGTGGTACAAACAGGTAGCGGTATTTAATCATAACTTCACCTCGTTAAAATGACTGAACAACCTTTACACTGCCATCGGCACTGCCTTGCGTCACAAAACCAATTAAATTAGGGTTACTCGCAACAAGACTGACAACTTCAGCATCATTTGCAGCTTCTTTGGGCGGAGTACCTTTGCCGGTAAAAACTAATTTTGACCAATAGGCTTTTAATTGACTGGATGATTTGTTTAAAACGTTTTGGTTAAATTCATCAGTCACAGGGTTGCTTTCAGCTTGTGTTATAGGTAACGCTTTTGACCCATCAGCAAAAGATTTAGCTTTGCCTGTAAATATTTTTTTTATCTCACCTGCATCAATCGCATTTGCGTTTGATGGATGAACAATAACATCTACTGCTGCACTTAATGAACAAGAAGTAAAAAGAATAAGTGTTAAAATAATCAAATTTTTCATTGCATTACCCTCAATTAAAATACCATATCAACGCCGATAGTAATGGCTTTACTATCACCAGCCACAGCCAGTTCAAATGAATTATCTTCTACGTCATCATACTGAATTTTAAACGCTGCATTTGAGTGAAAATCCCAACGAATACCAAATGAGGTAGTGTTATGATTTTCGCCATCATCGCCGTCTTTTTGATCAAAGGTTGAATAAGAAATAAATGGTGTGAATGAATCGATGCGGTAGCCTAACGTGATCATTGCGGTATCTAGGTTACCATCAAGGTCTAAACGGTTAAGCTCACTAAGCACAAAAAAATCGCCAAAGTCTGCGTTAACAGCTAAGCCATAGAAGTTTCCATCACGCTCATCTTTTCCATCCCACATGGATGGCTCGCCGCCGATGTACCGTTGGTTGGTGTAGGTCATTGCCGTTGCACGAATTTCAAGCCAATCATTACTGGTTTGAATAACACCACCTAAAATATCTTTCCATATTTCGCGAGTCGTTGCGCCAAAGAAAAAATCTGATAACAGTTTATTTTCTTTATCGTCTTCACGACCCATGTAAATATTACCCGATAGTGACCAATCACCAATAGAGCCAGTATAAAGTGCGTTGATCCCGTTATAGTTGAATATTTGCCAAGTATAGTTATCAGCTGGAGCACGCATCCATACGTAGGCATAACCCACGTCATAGAAATCAGAGTAATAAAACAGAGGCAAGCGTTTTTTACCCGCTTGTACTGTCCAGTTCTCGTTAATTTCATAGGATAAATATGCCCATTCAAACTCAGCATTAAAGTCATCTGCGCCACGAGCAACAATTTGAGCGGTTGCACTCAAACCTTCACCGACATCGGCGGTAACTTGTAAACCAAAAAGTGACTCTGGTTTGAATGTAATGTCTTCGTTGTACACACTAACTATAGGATAGTCAGCCAGAAAAGTAGGTTCATTAATACCGTAGTGAGGAACACCTGTGCCACTGAGTACTTTGCCTGCATTTATGCTAGTAAAACCAGATATATTAACATCTGAAAAGCTTGGAAAAGCTGCAAAACACAATGCACAACCTAATAAAACTTTATTGTTCATAATTGTTTCCTAAATTGCTTAATTTGCGTTATTAGCGAAGTAAGTATAGTTAAATAAATAGAATTACTAGCAAAAATTGAAAAATAGACAACAATTTATATAGTTGATGTTTACGAAAACATAATCAGCAAAGTTAATCTACTAGGAATAACAGGTGTGATGAAACTAATAAGTAATTTAAGCATAAACAAAAAGATACATTTAATCACAGGGTTAACAGTATTATTGCTGCTAGCGATTTTAGCAGTTAGCCGAAGTACAATGGTAGATAATGAAAAATCAATTAACGAAATATCATCCGTTAGTTATGAAGTAGTTAAGTATGCCACTGCCAATAAATATCTAGTTCAGAAGTTAGATGAACTTTATACCCAATCGGTCACGTTTGGCGATGAAGAGCTGATAGGTAAGGCAGATGAAACAGGAGAATTAATCAAGAAAAATTTAGATCAACTTTCTCAACTCTCCCCTGAAGATGCAAGTAGCAGAGATATAAAACTATTGCAGGACTACAGTAAAATAGCAAAAGAAATTGCATCAGGTATGATTTCCGGGACTGCAGATTTTTCAAAAATTCAACAACAGGCACAAGATAAAACAGCAAAATATGAAGAGCTAGTAAGTCATTTTGAGTCTTTTCAGAGAAAGTCTGATGAACGCTTTCAAGCCCTGATAAGTGATACTCTCGAACGCTCAAGTGATGCCATTGGAGTGACCATTGGTATTATTGCTATTGCTATTGTCGTATCGACATTGTTAGCGGTTTTTATTGCGCAGGCAATCAGTCAATCAGCAAAAGATGTCGCCTCTTCACTTGAACAGTTGGCTAATGGTGGAGGTAGTTTAAGTAGTACTTTAGAAGTAAGAAGCGATGATGAAATAGGTCAAGTTTCGCAAAACTTTAATGGGTTTATTTCTCTACTAAAAGAGTCGGTTGAAAATGTGGTATCAGTTGTTAGTCCATTAATGGAAAATTCAACGCGTTTAGTACAAGGTATGGAACGGGCTGAAAATGCAACCAACCAACAGTCGCATGATGCTGAAATTGTCCGTCAATCAATGGAAGAGATGAAATTGAGTGTTGGTGATATTTCTAACTCAGCAGCGAGTGCTGCGGAAGCGGCTAGAAGCGCTGAAAAAGAAGTTGAAGTTAGCGCGAAGCAAATAGAGTCATCGGTGATGCAATCAAATTCTCTGAGAGATGAAATTGAAGCCGCATCAGGTACGATTGATCAGCTAGCAAACAATACACAAAATGTTGGCCAAATTTTAAATGTGATTACCTCTATTGCCGAGCAAACCAACTTGCTTGCACTCAATGCGGCTATAGAAGCGGCTCGTGCAGGTGAGCAAGGACGAGGCTTTGCCGTTGTAGCTGACGAAGTTCGGGAGCTTGCGTCGAGAACTGCGAAGTCGACCAATGAAATCAGAGATTTACTAAATGTGCTTACTGCAGCTGCGAATGAGTCCGTATCAGCAATGAATTCTGCGATGGAAAAAGCAAAGTTAAATTCTGATAATGCTGAAAAAACAGGAGAATCTATTCGCAAAATTGCAGAGCAAATACTGGCAATAAACGGTATGAATGCCCAAATTGCAACTGCTACTGAAGAGCAAACCTCTGTGGCTTCGATTGTGGTTGATAATGTTTCAAATATGCATTCATCATTTGAATCAACCTTAAACTCGCTTGAGCAAGTAAGAAATGTAGCCACTAACTTACATGACTTATCAGACAAATTGTTAGATGCGACATCACGCTTTAACTTATAAAGTTTTCACTATTTAATTTAAGTAAGCGTAAATGGGGGTTTGCGCTTACTATATTTGGAATTCATATTATAAAATCTTAATCCTCAACGTTACCTAGTTAATGCAAAGTACTCATGTCTCAGCAGGGAGAATTTTAAGTCATGACACCACTGCCCATTTATTTGATAGTTGTCACGCAATCTCCCTTCTAATTGGAAACCAAGGGAGGTTAACAAATTTCTGGATGCCTCATTTCCTTCGGTGACTGTTGCCGTGACTTTGTGGTAACTGCAATTATTAAATGCAAAGTCGATAATTTTAAAAGTTGATTCTTTACCATAGCCTAATCCTTGAAACTTTGAGTCAATCAAAAATCCCAGTTCTGCTTGCTGAAATGGTTGCCACTGAGATAAAAAACCGGTGACGCCTATAAGCTCAAAATTTGATTTTTCAATCATAGTCAGCGTGAGCCATGAATTATGCTCTTTTTGCCAATCGCCAATGCGTTCATAAAAACGTTCTTGTATTTTCTCGATTGATGGTAAGTCTGATACAAAACGCATGACATCAGGTAGTTGATGTAAGTAGGCAAAAAAATCAAAATCTGAGTGCAATAAAGGTCTCAAAATTAATCGAGAGGTTTCAAATACCATTTTATGTTTACTCTTCTAGAAGAACTGTTAAGTTTAATCTGTCGATAAAATAAAAACTTGTTAGGTTATAAATTCCATTTGATTGCATATACTTAAGAAATCATATGAGTAATAAAAAATTATTTTCTCTCATTATGAAATACACTGTTTGATACGAACAGTCTACACTATAGATGTTATACTAACGTATTAAAGGCACGCTATGCGATTTACTTTATTCATTTGTATGCAGGTAATGTTTTTAGCGTTTTCGTTGATGGCATATGGCAATAATAAATTACCAACAACATTAACATATTGTTATGAGAATAAGCCTGTTTTGCCACATTTTTATGGCACTGGACCAAATGTGCCATCTGAAAAACCTGGCCCAGCCATCGAAATTATGCAGCAGCTAGCTGACCTCACTGAAGAGGTGGAAATTAATTTTGTACGTTTTCCTTGGAGGCGTTGTCTTAATGACTTAGCGCTTGGTCGAGTAGATGCTGTCGTGGGCAGATATCATCCTTTAAGAGACAAAATTGCGCAGTACCCTAAGACTGAAGATGGCAATTTAGACAATGAGCGAAGTTTTTCAATATCCAATACATGTTTAGTGTATCGAGAAGGTGAAGTCTTTTGGGATGGTGCTAACTTATCGTTTGATAAACCCAAAAGTGTAACTGTGCCTAATGGCTATGGCATTATTAGTGAGTTACTGTCAAAAGGGTTTGAAATCTACGAAGTACCTTCGATGGCTAAAGGTCATGAATTGCTTTTTAAAGGGCGCGTTAATGTATCTCTCAGTCACTGTCATATGGCAAGTGTGCCAGATGGGTTTGTTGAAAATACTATTCCGATTAGCGAAAGTATTGGTTATCTAATGTTTAGTCATCAGTTCTATGAAAAGCAACTCCAGTTGGCTCATACTTTATGGGATAACTTATCAAAAATTAATACAGAGCAGTATTACAAGAAATATTCCAAGATGGTAAATTCACTTAATGACGCTAATGACCCATAAATGAAGCTTGATAAGTAAAAAAAACGGGTTTCCCCGCTTCTACTTTCCTAAGATAAACTTTTTAGTAATTAGCGTTTCCTTAGCCTTACTTTTTGCACTACAGTGCCTTTTTCATCTATTACAAAGAGATGATCAGTCTTTGGTAATTTCACTACATCTGCTATTAAATTTCGCTTTTTCTTAATTAAGGTGACACGATCACTATTTAGCAAGCTCGCTTGATATTCGCATTCGGCGTAATCTTTTTGGCGAGAGCCTACTTTTACTTGCCCTAAACACATTACAACAACAGGTGCTGGTGAATTATCAGTGCGACGTAGAATATCTCTTAATAAAAACTCATTGCCAGAGTCCCACACCAGTAAATAAAAAGGTTGGTCTTTAAACTGTTCGTAATTTATTTTCTTTCGTTTGAATGTTTCGCCAAATTCAGCAGGAATATTAACGCCCACATCAAGCTTCTTCGCGAGCGCAGTGTTTGAAAAAATCAGTAAACAAAGTAACGATACAAAATATTTCATAAAAACGGCCTTGTAGTGAATGAAAGACTATTTTTACAAACAAATATGAGCGAAATATGTGATGTTTATTTTATTGTGTGTTTAATTGTTACATTTTGTTTTCACTGATAAAAATATTTTTGCCACGTTTTCAAACATTTTCGACTAACTATAAAATAATTTTTATTCAACAGGATTCATTATGGATATGAAAAAATTGCGACATTAATTATTAGTGCAAGCGTATTAGCCGCTTGCGCAATTGCAAATGCAAGTTCAGATGAAACGAGCCTTGCAAAAAATGAACAATTAAAAATCTACGTTTTTGATGGCTGTAAGGCAATTGATGAAATCGCCATGACTCAGACGCAAATCTAGGCCTATAACGCAATGAAAGCGAATGAGGTGACATTTAAAGAGATTGAAAAGCTATTAAAAGAAATGGATAAAGCGCTTGCAAAACATGAAGCTGCGCTGGATAACTTGTCAGGTGAGATGGTGATAGAAGATAATGATGAAGTGATTGTTAATAAAAAGCTGATAAAGCAGCATGAGTAAATCGCAGAAGATATGCAAGCAGTGGTTTGTAGCAATCAAAAAGATATCGAAGCGGTTGAACTGCATGCGCGACAATTCGAAAAAACAGCTCGCAAGTTTGAAAAAGCAATTAAGCCGTCAATTAATAAATACGGTGAGCACAATATTCAAGTTAGCATAGGTAAAAAGAATATTGATTGGCAATGTGAAGCTTAACCCTTTTGCAAGCTATTAAATGCACCTAACGGGGCTTTTTGACTGATTATAAAAAACTTATTTATAGTTGAGAGATGAAACATTGCAATGTCGTTTGTCTTTCTGCTTAAAATCAAAAGCGAGCTATTCTATCAATTTATACTTTTGTATTCCAAGCAAACCGATTATGACCTTTTAAGTTTGCTAGCCTCGTAAGCTGGCCTGCCAATGTATTTGTCAATGGGGTTTACAGAGCAAGGCACCTGCTATTACTTAAAACAAAGTAACTAGGTGTATTTATCTCAATCCAATTGTATTTAGCTTTTCGCCAAGCTAGAGTAAAAATGCTCATATTTAAAACTACAAAAACGATAAACTATGATTGATTTACGAAGTGATACGGTAACGAAACCCTGCGCGCAAATGCGTCAAGTTATGGCTGCTGCAGAAGTTGGTGACGATGTGTTTGGTGACGACCCTACGGTAAATGCGTTGCAGCAAAAAGCTGCAGAATTAACCGGCCATGATGCTGCATTATTTGCCCCAAGTGGTACGCAAAGTAATTTATTAGCCTTACTCGCGCATTGCCAACGTGGTGATGAGTACATAGTTGGTCAAGATGCTCATACCTATAAATATGAAGGCGGTGGTGCGGCAGTATTAGGCAGTATTCAGCCACAGCCAATAGAGTTCGAAAAAGACGGCAGCTTGTCACTTGAACTGGTTAAACGAAAAATTAAGCCAAACGATCACCACTATGCTCGCACGCGTCTTTTGTCTATTGAAAATACAGTATCGGGTAAGCCACTGCCAATGGCTTATTTATCTGATGCTCGCAAGTTTTGCGATGAACATGGTTTAGGTCTTCATTTAGATGGTGCGCGGGTATTTAATGCAGCTGCGTATCATCAAGTTGCGGTTAAAGATATCACCTCAAAAATGGATTCAGTGTCTATTTGCCTGTCAAAAGGCCTTGGCACACCACTTGGCAGTGTATTGTGTGGCTCGAAGGAATTTATTCATGAGGCACATAAATGGCGTAAGATGCTTGGTGGCGGTATGCGCCAAGCAGGTATTGTTGCGGCTGCGGGGCTATATGCTTTAGAAAACAACATTTCACGCTTAGTAGAAGATCATGAAAATGCCGCTTGGTTGGCAAATGAATTAGCAAGCATTGACGGTTTGAAGGTAATTAATCAATTTACCAATATGGTATTTGTAGAATATTTAGGTGAACTACCGGCTGCTGACTTTGCTAATAAATTATTCGAACAAGGCATTAATATTTGTGCTGGCGAGCAGATTCGTTTGGTATTGCATAAAGATATTTCTCGACAAGATTGTCAGACGGTAGTGGATACCATTAAACGCATCTTATAGTTGTTAAATCTAGTTGTTTAAAATCGGTTGTGGTAAGTATTGTTTCAATTTAAAGTCACAACCGACTCTCACTTTAGAAATAACTTAAATCTACAAGCTTTGATAGCTAACTTCTCATAGTTTTTTTAAAACTAAAGCTGCTTTTTTAGGTATTTTCAACATTTGATTGCTTGCGATAGTTGATGGGAGTAACGCCTGTGTGTTTTTTAAAGGCGCTATAAAACGCTGACTTAGAATTAAAACCCGCATCCATCGCAATATCGAGTACCGTTTTATTGCTGTTTGTGAGTTCATTCTTAGCATGTGTTACACGGTAGCCATTTACATAATCAAAAAAGTTGACTTTTAAACGCTCGTTCAATGTTTGAGAAATATAGTTGGATGAAGTATTGATACTTTCTGCAAGTACTGGCAATGACAAGGCGGCGTTTAAATAGATCTGCTCTTGTTGCATTGCGTTTTCCAATTTTCTTGCAATGTGTTTTAAATTGTCTTCAGTTAATGCCGAGGTTTTATATTTATTCTGCTTCGCTGACAACACACTAGGTTCATCATCTTTACTAATGTCATCAAATACTTCTTCAAATCCTGGCTTTTGGCGATGCGCCCAAGTCGCTAAAAAGGATACTGCAATCAGTAATAATAAACTTGAAAAGGGCGTATACATTTCACTTGGGAACAGCAAATTATTGAGTGTTAAATTGATGGCAAATAACCCCCAAGGAATGCCTACTAAAAGTGCAAGTGCTGTAAGCCAACCCATCTCTTTTTGTTCTGTTGTAGCAAAAATGTCTTTTAAATGCGCGCGGTAGCGGTTTAAGCGAACAATGGTTTTAACCACATAAAATGCCGATTGTATAACCCAACCAATCACCAATAAAAAGGTGATAATCAACCCCGTATACACACTATATCGTAAGAAGGGGGATGCGCTTTCAAGTACCACATCATCACCGTCGACCAAAAGCCCGTGTTGAATCTCGCTAGGTAAAACTAATGTAAAAAGTGAAATAAATAGTCCGATTACAGGCAAAGCAAAATGCCATTTGTCATGTTTGGTTAACGTCCATTTCGATTCTGCTGTGAGGCTTTTGATGTAAAACCAAAAGCTTGGGGCGATCATTAATAATGCAGGTAACGATACGATAAGTTGAGTTTGGCGCCACTCGGGCGCGAGCAATTTTAAGCTGGGTTGGCATATCACAATTGCAATGGCAATAAAGCAGAAAGAAAGGGAAGTATAGCCGAAATTTTGGCCTTTTTTAGTAATAAGTAAACTTGCGTTAAAGCCTAATAAGGTTAGAGTTGCAATGTTAATCGCAAATAAGTACATCTCAGATGGTTGCAAATCAAATCCTTTTATTTCTTTATAAACAATATCTTATTTGTTTTTGTTGTTTCTTTCTGGTTCTTCTCAACAGATTAGAACGATATTGCTTTAGGTATTTTACATAATCGTTTCTAACTTAACTAGCGTATGGCGTAAGGATTAAAAAATGACATACCAAAATGCAATAATTACAGAACCAAATGAATTTAAAACACCGTTTAATTGGGCTGGCGTTAGCTTTTTACTCTTTATTGTAGGTATTCCTGCAATACCAGCAGTATTTATTGTTGCTTTAGTAGTAATGGGCAGTGGTATTGAGTCGCCACTCAGTGAAATGATTAACGCGCGCTATTTTGAAATGCCACTTGTGATTATTTGCCATGGCGTATCAGGTATTGTGTTTTTTTTTACAATGCCATTTCAGTTTTCACCAAAGTTAAGACAAACAAAACCGCGCTATCATAAAATTAATGGTTACTTTGCTTTTACTTCTGCATGTGTGATGGCGGCGTCTGGCGTGTGGATGCATCATGTATTTTCGCCTAATGAATTTGGCGCGCGCTATATCAGTCTGGTAATAGTTGCGATAGCGATTTTCTTAACGTTTGTTATAGCTGTTAAGTATGCAATTAAAAAGGATTTTAAACAGCACCAGCGTTGGGTGTATTTTGCAGCAGCTGCCAGTTTAGCGGTAGTTAGCCCACTATTTTTAGAAATTATTGCGATGTTAATGGGCAATATGGGAGCTGAGCTTATGCATGGTTATGGGCGTTTAATCGGCTTGTTTTTGAATTTGTTAATTGCACATTGGTTATTTAAAAAGAACCATAGCTAGCGATGAATTTGTGTACCTTGAGCTATTCAATTTAAGCGAAATGAAGACGTTTAGAGGTGAGCTCTAAAGTGGGAAGATACATAAACTAAAGCACTTTAGAAAAAAGCCAGTAACAAGGTTACTGGCTTTTTAGGCTGAAATTTATAGAGCTTATTTTTACTGAACGAGGCTAATGATCAGATTAAATGCAGATTCTTTATCGTTAGCCGTCTCGGCATGTAAAATAAGTTGCTCACCCAGTATTAATGTTTGCTGTTGTACTTGCAGTCGTGCAGCATCATCTTCAATACCATCAATATCTGACACATGGGCAAGGCCAATGGTGCGGCGCACAAGTTCAGTGCCGGCATAACCAAGCGCATCTTTAATGATTTGGTTGACAAAATATTCTGCATAGCCTGGTGCCTGAAGCGATAAATCACGGGAATGCTGTTTAGCAAGTGAAAGCCACGTTTCTGCAAACTCGTTGATCACTTGTTGAATCGTCGTCAGCAAGTAGGTTTGCATTTGGCGGCGTTTTGGAATTTCACTAATACGGGCATTTTGCGCACAATAATTAAGTAAAAAGTTACCAATAAACGAGCCTAAATCAAAACCAATTGGGCCAAAAAAACCAAACTCAGGGTCGATCACCTTAGTTGATTGTGCATCAACAAAAATGCTACCTGAATGCACATCGCCGTGTAATAAGCTTTGTGGCGACGATAAAAATAGTTGCTTTAATTTAGCCACTTTAACGTGAAGTTCGGTGTTTTTCTGAAGTTTCTCTATCTCACTTTCAAGTGTCGCTGGGTAGTTATTGCGCTCAGACGCTCGATATGGATCATCAAAGAATAAGTCTTCAGTAATGGCGCACAGCTCAGGGTTTGTGAACTCACAGACCAAGGCTTTCTTTTCTGCAGGTGTTAAGTAAAAGTCTGAGTAATAGAAGCTGGTGGTTGCAAGGTAGTTTGCAAGTTGGCTGCCTAAATTAGTAAAGGTTGTTGCCTGGTTTAGTTCACCACGCAAAATCGCCATGTGGCCTAAATCTTCCAAAATGGTTAGGGCAAATTCGGTGTTTTTGTGCAGTACTTTTGCTGTGTATGGTTCGCACACTGCACCATGTTTTTCAAGTACAGACGCTTCAATACGGGCTCTATCAAGGGTTAACGGCCAAGACTCACCAACACAACGGGCATAGGGTAATGCCTGCTTTAAAATAATGCTGTTACCGTTTTCATCAGCAATTCGAAAGACTAAATTGAGATTGCCATCACCAAACTCATTACAGGTTAATTGTGCATTTGGGGCAAAAAATTCGTTTAACTGTGCAACATAGTTAAGTGCACGCTCATTATCAAAAGCAATATAGTCAGCCATGGTGTTCGCTATTTAAAAATACAGATAATTACGGAATTCTATACTGATGAAAGTTTAGATGTCTATACTTCTTTGTGTCTTGGTGTAAAATGAGCGAGTTAATAGTTTGGAGTTTCACAACATGCAAAATTTGCTCGCGCGCAGTCTTAAATATCAAGGCGGACAGTTATTTGTTTTAGATCAGTACCTTTTACCACATCAGCAGCATTGGCATGTGTGTAACAGTGTGCCTGAAATGCAAGAATTAATTTTGACGTTAAAAGTGCGTGGGGCGCCGCTAATTGGTCTAGCTGCAACCCTGTTAGTTGCCCATTTAGCTGAGCATGGTGTATCTCATGGCAAACTTGCAGAGGCAATAAATGATTTAGAGGCAACACGCCCAACTGCGGTTAATTTGATGCATTGTATGAAACGTATGCGCCAAGCATTAGCACAAGACAATTTTGTCGATGCATTGGTAGCTACTGCTGAGCAGTTATTTAATGAAGATGTTGCACTGTGTGGATCCATGGCAAGCCTAGGTGCTGCGCTGGTAAAACCGGGCGATAATATTTTAACTCACTGTAATACGGGTGCATTAGCAACAGCTGGGGTGGGTACTGCACTGGGTGTTATACACCACGCCCATCAAAAATACGGTGATATTCATGTTTGGGTGGATGAAACACGCCCATTACTGCAAGGCGGTCGCTTAACGGCATTCGAGCTTGAAAGTTGGCAAATTCCATACACCCTAATTTGTGACAATATGGCCGCAAGTTTGATGGCTGCGGGTAAAGTAGATAAGATTTTTGTTGGTGCAGATCGCATTGCGGAAAATGGTGATTTTGCCAATAAAGTCGGCACCTATAATTTAGCCGTGCTGGCACATTTTCATAATGTTGAATTTTATGTGGTTGCGCCAGTCACAACCCTAGATATTGATTGTGAAAGTGGTCAACATATCCCTATTGAAGAGCGTGCTGATGCTGAAGTAAAAGGTGTCAGTGGCAGCTTTGGTGAGTGCCAATGGGCACCAAACAATGCCAAGGTGTTTAACCCTGCCTTTGATGTTACGCCAGCACACCTGGTAACAGGTTGGGTACTTGATACGGGCGTTTACAATTTACAGCAAGTAAAAGACGGCGCGTTAAAAGAGCTTTAACCAACAAGCCCTATTAAATATAAGAAGAGCACCATTCGGTGCTCTTTTCTTATTTACCTAGAGCGTGTTGACCTTTGATGTCTATTTCTGCAGCAGTTTGTTTGGCATTTAGACAAGGCAGAGTGATTGTAGTGTAGTTACTCTACATAAATGAACGATAACGCAGTATAAACGCCAAACAGGCGCTGCCTAACAGGTTCAACCCAAAGCGTTTTGTTCTTTGTTGTTGCTTCTTGACTTAGCTTGCTAGGCCTACAAAGCAACGCCGCGATCAAAACGCTTTGGATTTGAACAGAAATTTAGACCATAAAGATCAACACGCTCTAATCTAAGATTGGAAATTCATTGGCAATGTTGCTTTCGGTGCTTTGTGCCACCCAACCCGCTTCGTTATTAAAAAAACGAATTGCGGTAAACTCAGGATCGCTGCCCATATCAAACCAATGCTTAGTGTTAGCTGGCACTGAAATTAAATCACCTTGTTGGCAAAGCACTTGATACACTTTGTCGTCTAAATGCAGGCAGAATAAACCTTGGCCTTTTACAAAAAAGCGTACTTCGTCTTCGCTATGCGTATGCTCAAATAAAAACTTCTGTCTTAATTCAGCTGCCGCTGGATTGCCTTTAGCGAGTGAAATTACATCCACCGTTTGGTAGCCGCCGTCGTGTTGCACACGTTTAATATCGGCGTCATAGGCGTTTAAAATATCATCCGAACTGTGGCTTGCGTCAATTTCAAATGCTGCTTGCCAGTT
Organism: Pseudoalteromonas sp.; assembly: GCF_041629635.1. Taxonomy (GTDB): domain Bacteria; phylum Pseudomonadota; class Gammaproteobacteria; order Enterobacterales; family Alteromonadaceae; genus Pseudoalteromonas. The sequence goes on from NZ_JBFKMX010000032.1 coordinate 25,045, forward strand.
CTCAAATACCACACCTACTTGATTAAGTTGTTGCTGAATTTCAGTAAAGTTTTCGCTCTGTAGCAGCGCGTTGGCTGCATCGTCGTGACGGTAAATAGTTAGTTTGCTCATACAAATAATGCTTCATCAAATTGGTTAAAATCGTCAATTGCTGGATGTTGGTCGCTTTTTTCTTGGTTATCACGCCATAACTGCAAGGTGTGCATGCCCGCACTTTTAGCGGCATCAAGCTCTTCAACGATGTCGCTTAAAAACAACACCTCAGAGCCCTCAAAACCAATCTTTTCAAGAATATTGGTGTATGAACTTGCGTCTTTTTTACCGCCAACATGGGTATCAAAATAATTGTTGAACAGTGGGCGAATATCACCATAGTCAGAATGTTCAAATAACAAATGCTGTGCTTTTACCGAGCCAGACGAATAAACAAAAAGGCTCATGCCCGCGTCTTTTTGCTGGTTTAAAAAGTCATAGGCATCTGGGTAAATATGGCCTGTGAAATCACCTTGTAGATAACCCGTTTGCCATATTAGGCCTTGTAATTGTTTAAGTGGTGTAATTTTTTGATCCGTTGCAATCCAATGTTGCAGCGCATTTATGACCTCAGTAAGACTGGCGTCTGGCTTGGCAATTTCCGCTTTTACTGCATCAATTTGCGCTTTTACCATGGCATCGCTTTGGTTTTCTTCAACAAACGCAGCAATATGTTTTGCCGCATAGGGAAACAAAATATCTTTTACAAATGAAATGCGGGTAATTGTGCCTTCAATGTCGGTAATGATGGCTTTAATCATAATGATGACTCCAACTTAATGCGCTCAAGCTCGCATGCGAATAAAAACTCCAACCCTTCAATGTGGCGACGTGTTTCAGCCACACTGTTGCCCATAGCATATAAACCATGACCGCGAATAAGCACACCGTGAATCACTGGCTCTTGCGCGTGGCGTTTTGCAACAAGCTCTGCCAAGCGGTCAATATCTTGGTCATTATCAAAAATGGCAATAGTAAGTGTACTTTCATGACTGCTGATGCCGCGTAATGACTTTTGCATTTCATAGCCATGAATTGCCAAGGTATCACCTTTTATAAAACGCGATAACACAGTCGCGGCCACAGAGTGGGTATGTAATACACATTCAGTGGTTGGCTGAAGTTGGTACAATTTTAAATGAAGTGACGTTTCTGCAGATGGCTTTCCTTGACCTTTGCAAATTGCGCCTTGCTTATCGAGCTCTAAAAAGTGTTCAGGGGCAAGGTATCCTTTATCATGGCCACTTGCGGTGACAACAAATCCCGTGTCTGTTTTAATTGAAAAGTTACCACCAGTTGCCGGTACCCAGCCTTTATCGCTGACCCAACGACCCGCTTCAATCAATGCACTTTTTGCGGCATCATTATGCATAATAGGTTACTCGAAAATATAAATTAAAAACATTTAGACGGCTATACATCCGTTTTGGGCAATGATAGCATCGCTTTTGTCAAAGCACCATCAAGATTAGAGGTATCGTGTGCAAAGTAAATTACCAAATTTAGGCGTCAGTATTTTTTCGCAAATGACCGCACTTGCAAATAAATACCAAGCGCTTAATTTATCACAAGGTTTTCCAGAGTTCGATACGCCAGAAGCGCTTAAAAACAAACTTAACTTTTACAGTGCACAAGGGTTTAACCAATATTCGCCATCCAGTGGTGTACCCGCATTACAACAACAAATTGCTGATTTGGTATTGCGTAAATATGCTTTAACTATTTCACCAGAGGTATCGGTGACCGTTACATCAGGTGCAACAGAGGCGCTTTATGTCGCAATTCAAGCACTTGTAAGCCCAAATGATGAAGTGATTGTGTTCGACCCTGCGTATGATTCTTACCAACCAGCGATTGAACTTGCAGGTGGTAAAGCGGTTCATATCGCGTTAACAGCGCCAAATTACCAAATAGATTGGCAGCAGGTCGCCAACGCAATTACAAATAAAACCAAAGCGATTATTATTAATTCGCCACATAACCCAAGTACTAAAACGCTAAAACAAGCAGACATTAATGCATTAAAGCTACTGCTTGAACAGCATGATTTGTACCTCATCAGCGATGAAGTTTACGAGCATATTTGCTTTGATGGCGCCACACATTTAAGTGCGCTTGGCGATGACGCACTTTTTGCCCGCAGTTTTGTGGTTTCGAGTTTTGGTAAAACCTTTCACTGCACGGGGTGGAAAATGGGTTACTGTGTTGCCCCTGAAAAACTGATGGTAGAGTTTCGTAAAATTCACCAGTATGTGACGTTTTCTAGCTTTACCCCCGCGCAACTGGCATTAGCCGATATGCTTAAAGAGCAGCCAAACCATGTTGACGAATTAAGCACGTTTTATCAGCACAAGCGCGATGTGTTAACTAATGCATTAGCAAATAGCCGTTTTACACTGTTACCTAGTGAAGGTACCTATTTTTTACTGCTTGATTACTCCGCCATCTCAGATTTAGATGATGTGGCATTTTGCGAGTATTTAGTAAAAGAAGTTGGTGTTGCTGCTATACCTCTTAGCGTATTTTATGAAAATGCCCCTGGCGATCGCGTTATTCGTTTATGCTTTGCAAAGGAAGACGCTACCTTAATCGCTGCTGCGGAGAAGTTATGTCAGCTATAAATAACAGCTTGAAAGTCGCGTTAGTGCAAAGTGATATTGCATGGCTTGACGTTACTAAAAATTTAAACACCTTAAACGAACAACTGAGCAATCTAGATTCGGTTGATTTAATTTTACTGCCTGAAACTTTTGCTACAGGTTTTGCCATTAATTTAGACGTGGCAGAGCCAAAGCAAGGGCCAATTTTTGATTGGATGTTGGCACAAGCGAAACGCTTAAATGCGGTGGTGGCAGGTTCGGTGTTAGTGAGTCAACAAGGCAAAAAAGCGAATCGCTTTTACTGGTGTTGGCCAAATGGCACGGTAGAATTTTACGATAAACGCCATCTGTTTTGTTTAGGCAACGAAGGTGATTTTGTAAATGCAGGTGTTGAGCGAAAAATCATTACGATAAATGGTTTTAGGTTATTACCTCAGGTGTGCTACGACCTACGTTTTCCAGTATTTCAACGAAGTCGCAACGATTATGATGTGATGGTTAATGTGGCAAACTGGCCTGCTGCACGTCGTCGTATTTGGGATACTTTACTGCAAGCTAGAGCAATTGAAAATCAATGTTATGTGCTTGCTGCCAATCGTGTCGGCGATGATGGCAATGGAGTTGCACATAATGGCGGCACTGCTGCCTATGATTTTACGGGGGAAACGCTCATTGCCGCCGAGGATAACCAAGCACAAGTAATCACAGTTGAACTAACGAAATCGGCGTTAACTGAGTTTAAAGAAAAGTTTCCAGCCCATCTTGATGCGGACCAATTTACACTCTCTAATATAAAATAGGCAAAGGTTTGCTTGATTACTACTCGCTAGGTAATGTTTATTTTATTAAACCTAAAAGCTGTTTTACGCGTAATAACTTATTAGCCCAAAACAGCTTAGGTGTTTAATGAAATCGTCTCTTGTTACTGGTTTGTTTGTTATGGCAGCACACGCTCACGCTAATATAAATCTTACCCAACTTGAATGGATAGTGATAAACGACTCAGTAATGGGAGGCGTTTCAAATAGCCGTGTAATCGTTGGCGATAACAATTTAACCTTTAAAGGCAATGTATCACTTGCCAATAATGGCGGCTTTGCATCATTTCGAGCGCCTATTTCGTTTGAAAATACTAATACAGATTTGCTTAGCTTTAAGGTTGTGGGTGATGGCAAACAATACCAGCTGCGTGTGCGGGTAGATGGTTATTACGACGGCCCTGCGTTTGTTTATCACTTTAAAACTGAGGCAGGTAAAGAACATACCTTTAATTTATCTGAAAAAGACTTTGTTTTAATGTTTCGCGGCAGGCAATTTCAGTCGGACTATCAACTTCGCTTTGACGATGTGCGCTCGGTTGGTTTTATGATTAGTGCTAAACAGGCTGGCGATTTTAAACTTGAAGTAAAACACATAACACTAGCGCAAAAAATATAATTATTTGTGTGATTAATCTTTGGTTAAGGTTTCTGCTTTTACAATACACTCAACTTAAACAAACAGTTTCTCCCTTGGATTTGTTAAAAGTTAGTTTTCCCGAGTAGTTGTTTTATTTTTTTAAAACACATCTTTGCCCACAAACCTTCTTTGTGGGCTTTTTTTATCAAAATAAAAAGGCGCAAACTGCGCCTTTTAGACAGTAGCTTCACTTATTACTTAATATCAAACCGGTCTAGCTGCATCACTTTAGTCCATGCTTTAACAAAGTCGTTTACAAAACGCTCTTTTGAGTTATCAAAGGCATATACTTCAGCAACAGCGCGCAGTTCAGATGAAGAACCGAAGATTAAATCAACGGGTGTTGCTGTGTATTTTACTGCGCCAGTTTTACGATCTTTACCTTGGTACACATCGCCTGCTTTTTGCCACTGAGTGGACATATCAAGCAAGTTGACAAAAAAGTCATTGCTTAGAGCGTCTTTTTTATCTGTAAATACACCGTTGTTTGAGCCATCTGTATTGGTATTTAGCACGCGCATACCACCCACTAATACCGTCATTTCAGGCACCGTTAGAGCGAGCTGATCTGCTTTATCTACTAAAGCATCAGTTGGTGATTTGTAATAACCATTTTCATAGTAGTTTCTAAAACCATCTGCACTTGGTTTGAGTAACGAAAATGAATTTACATCAGTTTGTGCTTGGGTTGCATCACCACGTCCTGCAACAAATGGTACGCTTACTTTAACCCCTGCATTTTTAGCTGCTTTTTCAACTGCTGCCGCGCCGCCAAGAACTATCATATCTGCAAGTGAAATTTTGCTGCGACCCAAAGTACGGCCGTTAAATTCATCTTTAATTTCAGTTAGTTTGGCAATTACTTTGGCAGTTTGAGCTGGGTTATTTACTTGCCAATCTTTTTGCGGTGCAAGTGCGATACGTGCACCATTTGCACCACCGCGCATATCAGAATCACGGTAGCTTGATGCTGACGCCCATGCTGTTGCTACTAGCTCTGAAATTGAAAGACCTGAATCTAAAATTTGTGCTTTTAGCTTTTTAACGTCTTTGTCACTTACAAGATTGTAATCTGGCTTGTCGATAGGATCTTGCCAAATATGCGCTTGTTTTGGATATTCGTCACCTAGGTAATTATCAAGTGGTCCCATATCGCGGTGGGTTAATTTAAACCACGCTTTGGCAAATGCAAGGCGGTATTCTTCAGGATCAGCTAAGAAGCGCTCTGCAATTTTGCGGTATTCAGGGTCAAATTTTAACGCCAAATCTGCCGTATTCATCACAGGCGGGTTGAACTTACCTTTAACGTGCGCATCCGGTACTGATTTGTGTAATGACTCATCGGTAGGTACCCAAATAATCGCACCGGCAGGGCTACGTGA